>JBCDKO010000010.1:0-44222 GCA_038746525.1 Bacteroidota bacterium | reverse complement strand
GATGTAGGGAACGCGGTAGCTTCCACATCTGGGAGAATGGGTCAAGGGATATTTGCTAATGCAGCAAGCAGGGGATTTACCATAGAGGTAGGTGAGCTACAAAGAGCAGGGACCATCTATGATCGTGAGCATCTTGAGTTTTTAAGGAATGAATACAACCGGGAAGTACTCGGGCGGGAAGTGCTGACCAGCGAAGAGTTGATTGCCCGAATCCATCAAGCGCAAAAAGATTTTGATGATTTTACAGGCTTAAGCACCATTGTCACGCTTCCGGGAGGCGGGATGGTTATGAAAGGCGGGTTGAAGCTCGCAGCAAGGGTTTTAAAACTTAGCAGAGCTGCTAAGGGAAGCGGTACTGCTTTTAGATATGTAACTCAAGGAGAAATTCAAGCAACTAGAAGCACAGGATTACTTAGAGGTGGAAGAGCAGGAGAAACCTATTTTACTAAAGATTTATACAAGTCAGGGGTGAAAGCTCAGCAAAGACTTTCTTTAGGAGGAACGCCTACCCATAGGCTGGAATTTCAAATACTTAATAAACCGAACTTATTAAGAAATGGAACAAAAGTTACTCCTATCCCAGGGCAACCAGGTTTAGGTTCCGAATTCATGACTATTGATCCGGTAAGAATTCGATTAATCAATGTTCAACCTTTAAGATAATTCCCATGAGTCAAATGAAAGAAGTGTATAATCTTAAGAATGATTCTAGACAAATAAGAATGATTCAGGAAGCCTCTCTTGATAAAAAGTCTTTCGCAGGATACAAGGTTGAAAATGATTTACTTTTTGGGACAAAAGAATGGTTTAATGCAATAGAGAAAGGAGAAATTAAAAGTCATGTCATAAAAGGAACTATAACAAAAGTTATGATAGCAGGACATGGTGATTTTCCTGAATTTGAAATCAAAAATCAAGAAGGAGTTTCGATCTGGACAAAAGAAGGAAATGATGGAGATTATGTTGTTGGTAGTAATGCGGAGCTAACATATGTGGAACAAAAGTATAAGCGTCCGTCTGATATTACTGGTTCAATATCTAAATGTGTCTTGAAAATAAAGATTGGGAAATGAACTGGTTACTAAAAAATAAGATCAGTTTCTATTTGAGAATGCTATTCATTTTTCTAGGCTTTTTTGCTTTTCAAAATAGCATCGTAGCTGAATCGTCAAGTATAATACATTTAGGGTTTAACCCTATTTCTGAAATCTACACCTGCGAAGAAAATGAAAGTCCAGTTTGGGTAAAAGATAGCCATAGGAGTAGAGTAAGTTGGGCAATTTTAAAAAGAGAAGTTGGGTCAGAGAGTGGAAGTACACTGTTGAATGTTGGTATTGCCGCTAGGGGAAGTAGCCGCATTTTGAATGCAACAACAAAACAGCTACAAACTAAATTTAAGCACGCAGCAGACTTTGGAGTAACAGGAAATTGGAATAAAGCAGCCGCAGGTAGATTTAATTCCGCCATCAATCAGCATATCAATTCTCCAGGGATAAAGATTATCCAAGGAACATACCACAAACAACCAGCCATTCATTATTTAAACCCTAAAACAGGACTAAATGTAATCTCAAGACCAAACGGTCAGTTTTGGAGCGGTTGGAAATTAAGTCCTGGACAGTTACAAAACGTTCTTCAACATGGAGGATTATAAAATTTATTGATATGGAGTCGAAGAAAGAAAATAGTGGAATATCATTAAATCTAAGCGATGAGGAAGCTTTGGTTTTATTGAATTGGGTTTTCAGATTTAATGATGGAGAAAACGATAGTTTTTTTGAAGACCAAGCAGAGGAAAGAGTTTTATGGGATATAGAAGCTGTTTTAGAAAAGGTTACAGCAGAGATATTTGATGGTAACTACACTGAATTACTAGCTAAAGCTAGAGATAAAGTAAGAGATTGAAAGAATGAAATCCTCGCTCTTCCAGTTTTGCAAACTGGACGTCCTATCATAGGATTTATCATCCGAATCTTCTGCTTTTAGATGATGGATTCGAGCCGAGTGACCAAACTAGAATGAAAAAAGATAAAGGGAATTTCAACTTAAAAGCTACGGGCACAAGGCCTAAGCGTGACTAACTAAAAGCAAACATTAGTAAAAAAGAACAAAACAGAAATAACCAGAAGAATCACATGAGAAAAGAGATCAACACCAACGAAACAGGGGCAAAACAGTGAACCCCAAAACCTGATAATTACAGATAAAGCGATTAGGATCACCATCCATCGTTCATCAAAGAATTTATTAGTAGCATCCTTCCCACACCCACCAAGGGATGAATAAGCTGATGGCATTCCATGGGTGCAATTGAAAAATTAATTATACAATACACATGAAAAAGTACACGTATTTTACCTTACATCTACTATTCACTTCTCCATCACTTGCTCAAGTGCTACCTTCTCCCGCCGCGATGGGTACGGTCCGTGAAGCAAGCGTACCAGTGAATCTGTATACCGGCATCCCTCAGATTTCGGTCCCTTTATATACACTGCCACATCATGCAGGACATGCTATCCCTGTACACTTGAGCTATCATGCGGGAGGCCATAAAGTACAGGACGTAGCGGGTCCGATCGGCCTGGCATGGACCATGCACGCAGGAGGAATGATCACCCGGGTCGTTCGGGGACGGCCAGATGATTACTTGGGAATACTCCATCCGACCACTCTTCAAGACTATCAGGATATCTCCGAGGGGGTGAAAGACGGAGCGCACGATCTGTATTATTTTTCGCTCCCGGGTAGGTCTGGCATGTTCATCCGAAAACCTGCTTCTTCAGGAAATACGCCGGAAGGGAGTTTGGTTTACGAGGGGTTCACCTTCCCCAAGTCCAATCTAAAAATTACGTACGTGGAAATAAGCCGGGGAAGGTGGATCATTACCGATGAGCAAGGAAATCGTTATTATTTTGGCAATCACGAGGGAACAGAGGCATATGATGTAACCACCTCCAATAAAATGGAAAATGGAGAATATACATCTGCTAATGAGCAGACCTATGTTTCTACCTGGTATCTCACAAAAATTGATTACTACAATTCTCCACATGATGTAGTACTGGAATATGAGACTGGATCTGAATACGAGTATGAGTATTTTGATAATATGCTGGAGATTGATTGGAGAAAAGAGCGGATCGGAGCCACCGGCAACACTAAAGTGGTTGTGGATGACCATGAAATCACCAAAGCGAACACGAAAATCAGCGTAGCGTCACGGTATCTTTCTAAAATATCAAGCCAAAAAGGAGAAGTAAGATTTAAATGGTCTACCGGAAGAAGAGATATACTGGACAGGTATTTAGATGAGGTCTCCTTGCACGTGAAGAATAGTGCTGAGCCCATTGATGCCTATAGCTTTTCCTACACCACGTTAGATTCCTATACTGCTCCGTACGATGATCAGGGACCCGATCACTTTTATCCTTATTCAACCACTAATCATCCCCGGGCCAATCCTTCTTTTTACATTGATGGAAAAGACAAAAACAGGTACCGGCTTCAACTGGATCAAATTGAAAAAAATGGACAGCACTACCGAAAGTTCGATTATTTCGGCGAAGGAGAAAATCAACGCAACGCTTTCAATGAAACCTACAATGCCAATAACCTCCCTCCCAGGGATGCCGTAAGTGTGGATTACCTGGGATACTCCAATGGGGACGCCTGGGTGTTTCAATTTCAGGAAGGATTTACTCCCATCCATGATTTGCGGTTTGAGCACCTAAATACCTCAGTGGGTGATCAAAATGTGTTGATAGGTGGTGCTTCACGCTATCCCAATGCCTCAACTTTCAAGGCGAACGTATTAAAGAGGATCTATTATCCGGAAGCTGGTTACACGGAATTTGAATATGAACAACATATCCATGAGGAAAACACCCTTCCCATACCTGGAGTGAGGGTTTCTGCTATCATCTCCCATGATGGAGAGGATGTTGAAAACCGGGTTACCTACACCTATTCAGATTCCCATATCAATGGAAGAGGGAGCCCTGCGATGACCTTTTGGGAAAATGATGGAGATATCTTTATCAGTGATGATCTTACCAGGGAGGATCATGCATTGACCATTGTCCACTCGCATTCTACCACCCAACTTTTTGATGTGAATGGCTCCTATATCACCTACGGAACGGTCGTAGAATCCAGGGAAGGGTATGGGAAAACAGCCTATACCTTTTTTGATCAAGAAGATTACCCAGATGAAACCCCCGATTATGATGTGGTAGGCATAGACATAGCCATTCATAATTATAATGGCCCTCCTTATACTCCTAACACGTCACTTGCGTACACCCGAGGTATGTTAAAGTCGAAGATAGATTTCATCTATGAAGACGGAGAGTACAAAAAACTCTCCGAACAAGTAGTTGATTATTATTCAGTGGAAGATTTTTTTCCGGCTTTTGTATGGTCGAATACGCGGGTTTATTATTTGGCCCGATACAAAGAACTGGGTTTTGAATCACGACTTTGGAATAATTTAACGAGTTGGTTTAGGTCTCCCACTCCACCCAGGGAGGATGCTTTTATAGAAGGAAGGTATCAGGTTTTATATGAACCGGTCCTTCCCAAATCTATCCTCAACAGGATATATGATAAGGACCATCCAGCCCACTATTCAGAGACGCTTACCACATTCAATTACGATGGAGCTAATGAACTTATCTCTACCTCGATGGTCCAAACCAATGCCGATGGGACACAGAACAAAGTAGAAACAACTGCAGTCGTCGACATCGCCCCTACGAGTGATCCCTCCCCTAGCACCACTGAAGTGAAGGCCTTATGGGTGATGAGAAAAGAGAATAGGTTAGGTTTTCCTGTGGAAACCATCCGTTTATTCAGAGAGTCTTCACTGGACCGCTGGACGGTTTTATCAAGTCAATACCATGAATATGAGGAAGCGGGAAGTCCTGCTACTGCTTTGCCCGGGAAGACATTCGGTTTAATGCTTCCAAACCCGGTGCTCGAAACCAGCTTTAACAAGGCAGCCTTATCGGGAACCTCCATCTCTAAAAGCGCAGATTATGAACCCCTTACGAGCTTTGACTATACTGCAGACCAAGAAATTTCCAGGGCTTACGATTTGATGAGTGACCAGACGACTGATTATGAATACGATGGTGAAAGCTACATTAAAACCATCAAATATGACCCTTTGAATGATTTAAACCGGAAAACCGATTATACCACTAAGCCATTGATTGGAACGGAGACCGTCACGGATATGAATAGCAAATCGGTCACCTACGAATACGATTCCCGCAACCGCCTTCATCTTATTCGTGACCAAGATGATAATATCGTAGAACGCTATTGGTATAATTATGGGGCTGAAAACAATGGGTCGGGTGCGGAAATTCAGGTTTCTGGCGCCCATATTATTAACAATACACTCACATTTAGCACAATTAATAAAAGCATATATGGAGAGCAAATGACTGAATACCATTGGTACCTTGACGGAATGAGTAAAAATGGCCCGTCCGTTTCGCATAGCTTTAGTTCACCAGGAATTAAAACCATACAATTACGTATCATAAACCCTGAATATGAGGATCCACTACAGGCAAGTTTGTCGATTTTCGTGGATCCATATTAGCATGGCTTGGAAACTTTATGTCCGAACCGGATAAGAATTTTGGGCTTTCGTTTGTGTAATCGAAAACGAATCGAATGACTAAGCATCTTACGTTCCGTCACCCAGATACTTTAAGGCACCTCTGAAAACTCAGTTCAAGAATTTGAGGTAGCGTTTTTTCTGAGACAAGACGTCAAAAACAGAGTTTAGCCGCGTTAAATAAGTATTTTGATAACGAAGTATCAGGAAAAAGAGCATCTCAAAAATTGAAAGTGGGTTTTTAGAGGTGCCTTTTAAAAATCCAAAGTCATTCGTTCCATCTTTGTAAAACCTCTGCTGACTAATAATGATCAAGTAATAATAGATTATCTGCCAAACGCTACTTGCCTAGGCATAGGTTGTTATGCATATAGAATCCTTTGAAAAACCCGCCTTTTGGCCCAACTCTTCGTTACTCAAAATTTCAAAAGCCTTATTTACGACCAGTAAACTACGTTTTTGAAATTCTGAAAGCCTCGATTTGAGCCAAAAATCCAGTTTTGCAAAAGATTCATATAGTTAACTCGCATATTGGCAAGCACTGTTCCTGGCACTTCAACATGCTGGGTTTGACGTTTTATGGGTATCAGGCCATCAAACAAAGAAGGTAAGGGCCAAAAAGAGGTCAAAGACGGTGTCCGGATAGAAAAGCTTCATAGCCTGGGATTGTTGAGCGGTTGTTTTTTGCCTGAGAAGCACACTGCAAAAATGAGAACGCTACACTTCTCACCGTCATTCGCTCATGGAAGAGGCGGCTAAAATGAGCCATAACATGCAGAAAGCTTTACGCCTGATGAACGTACGGTTAGAGGTAGTGATCAACGAAAAAGGATCTCGTGGATCGAAAATATGTTTAGAGAAGTCTGCGATGAGTTGATGCTTTCGCTCCCACTTCTCCAACAATACCAATGCTCCATCAGAACTGATCTCTTCGGCAGAAAAATCTACATTGATCGCTTTCTTTTCTCGGTAAAATGCGGTAATTACCTCCCTCATTTTTGGGTAGGATTAACGTGGTAGTTTTTATTTTTAACTACCTATAAATTAATACTTTATATCCAAAATGAATCGATGCCAAATGAATAATCCAGGTTAACGTCTGCTGTAAATACCGCAAAGTCAATCTCTGCATCAACTTCTTCTTTTGAATCATTGCCCAATACAGAAAATGATATGGAAAATCCTTGGCCGCAAAATCAATCAACAATATCTTCTTTTCATTATTAAAGTAAATGGTATTCCTTGAAAAAGAATAGAATTTGATCATTAAGCATATAGACCAGGGATGCATTAGGACGAGAAGCACTGTCTTCCGGCACAGCAGAATTGGTCTTAATTATAAATTTGCGCCACCCAAAAGTAACCCTGTTATAGGCCTGTAGCCAGCCACAGGAGCAAGAAACATTCTTGGCTAAACCGGCTTTTTAAGCTCAGAGCCTTCTTTTAGAAGAAAATTGAAAAACATCTATTGTTTTATCAATAGATTCGTATTGTAGAAGAGAACTGACTTGGCCAACGCACGAATAATAATCGGAAAAATTACTGATCATTTCAAGATTAGTTTTTTACTAAAAATAGCACAAAACTTTAATCAAATCAGGTTTCTTGTTTTTTAAATACGCTTAAATTTTATGATAACACTAAGCGTTCAAAAAACACGAGTTAATAATAAATATTAAGACCTGAATAAGATACCTCATTGTATCTTGGCAAATTAAATACTAGATAACAGGAGGTTTTGAAACCAAAAAAAATATTCCGTTCGCGAGTGACAATCATTACCCTATTTGTCCTCTTCCTGGTTCTGGCGCATTACTATCTTAACGATCACTTAAAAACACTTACCGTTCGATTATTTCTGGATAAACTGGAGGAACAATCAAATAACAAATACACCTTCAACTCAGAAAATCCGAAGATTAACTTATTTCAAAAGAAGATTGTAATCAAAAACTTTGTAGCAAGTCCTAAATCATCTGAAGACTCTATTTCTAGCTATGAAATAGCAGTAGGATCATTAGCATTGGATATTTATTCTTTTTGGTACATGCATTTTGACGGTAATATCCAATTGAACGGGATTCGTCTTTCTGATTTAAAACTAATAATCACTCAAGGATCAAAAATAAACAAGGATGTTACCGTAGAAACTTCTTCCGTGTACGAATCATTGGATAAGTATCTTGAAGTCTTTAAAGTAGGATATTTTAATATTGAAAATGCTGAATTTAAAATTAACGACTCAAAAGATAATTTGATTTTTCAAGTTAAAGACTTTGACTTCAATATGGATAAGTTCTTCATGCAAGTGACAGATGATAACAGTAATCCTATTCTAAAAACCGAAAAAGTTTCATTTAATATTCGGGATGAAAAATTACTTCTTAAAGATGGCAGTCAACGAATATCCTTTGACTCGGTGTCTTTTTCTACAAAAACAAACAAATTAGAATTCTACAATTTTTTTGTAGGGCCTACAAAAATGGTTGAACCAATGCAGTCATACTTTTTTCCTTACGTTGGGATCTTTGGAATAAATCATGAAAAGGCGTATCAAAAACAGCAAGTTTTTATAGATACCATCAAGGTAAACCAACCTGATATCAGATTAAAACCAGCACCAATAGACAAGGAAAAGAATCCAGCAGAAGTAAAGTCCCTGTTCAAAGACATTTTTACCCGATTTATTCAAAATCTTCAAGTGAATTTTTTGGATATAAATGGTGGGAAATTTGTCAATAAAAACGAAAATAAGGTTCTGGCAAGTATTGAAAACGTTAATTTAAAAATTGAAGACATTGAGATGGATTCATCTTTTTTTATTGACGATGCCTCACCATTGAGTCTTTACAAGTCGTTTTCAGTAAGTACTGATAGTATTTATATAAATGACGCAAACAATAAAATTCAAATAAATGGACAAGGTGTAACCATTTCCACTTTTGATTCTACACTTCTGGTCAAGAATATAGAAGGAGGTATGCGGACCAGAAAAGACAGTATTTTACTATCCATTGAAGAAATGAGGAGTGACACATTTTACATTAAAAGCGATTCCATACTTCAAATAATGGGCGAAAAATTAACTCTTTCCCAACCTCAATTTTCGATAGTAGATAGGCCCACCCTTAAATGGACGAATAAAAAGTCTGTTGGAGCGAAATCTCAAAATGTTTTACCAGATGTTTTATTTGGATTTAATGAAGTTTACTTAAATCAGGGAAAGGTGAATATTCAATCTGACCAAATGGATCTTGAAATAGATAAAGTCACTATTAAAACCGGAAAACTATCAAACATGGATGATGCTTATAAAAAAATTGATTATCTGGCTAATAATACCTTAATAAATCTAGAAAAAATCAGTTTTAAGTTTGAAGGTAATTCCTACTACATCGAATCTCTTAAAAATGATCCGGATCACCAGTTTATTTTCGCAGGAAACATTCGTTCGGAAATTGGATCGGTTGAAAAAATATCTATAACGGATCTTGAATATGGGTTACTGGAGAATGGAATTTTAAAATTTAACTCCTCCGAAATTGCCAACGCACAAATACTACTTAAAGAAAACGTATCTAAAAAGAACGGTGCTTCCAAAAATCTAATAGAGCTGAATTCTATAGCTTCTTTACTGGAAAAAATCATCTTCAAAAACATTGATTTGAGTGGAATTAATTTGAAATACCAAGGTGAAAAATTTGAATCTACTGTGAAAGACATCAGTGCGCGATTGATCAGGAAAGACACCATCCTAACCACGGAGTTTATCTTAGGTGGACCTATAAAGTTCTTGGATTCAACAAAACTAGCTACCGTCAACGATTTTGAATATGACAAAAAGGATTCAAGTTTAGTTATCAATAAAATCCAGGCGAAATTTGATGAAATTGGAGAAATGAATGCGGATTCGATCGTTATTGGAAATCTATATTCCATTACTAAAGATCTTAAAGAAAAATTTAAAGATATTGATGTATCAGTATTCCAACCAAAGTTGAACATTCAATATCAACCTTCAAGAGAAAATGAAGGGAAAAATAGTAGTGGATCAACAGACTTACCTGTAAATATTCCCAATTTTCGACTAGTAAACGGGATATTGGATGCAATATTTTACGATAACGAAATCACGATTGACCAAATACATATTGCTTCAAAAAACAGTTACACGACAATAGATATCGATTCATTAGTCAATAATCTTGATTTTTCTATTGAGAATCTAAAATTCAAAAATCCATCCTTAGAAAGTATTAACCTTGGGAAGATGACCCACAACTCTTCTAATAATGCTTTGCATATAGATGATCTTTACTTTAAAGAAGACTCAACGTATTATGGCACTGTTGATGATCTCTACATTAAGCTTCTTCAATGCCAAATAAAGGATGAGTTTTCAGCGTCTATTGATTCGGTATTTCTTACGTCTCCTAACATAACATGGTCAATAGCGTCATTTAACTCAAAGAAAAAAGATAACATTAAGGACACAGCAACTTTAAGTATTCCTATCACATTGAATCATCTTGTCCTAAACAACGGGCATTTTGCTTTACTTATGAATGACCATCGTATCGACCTTAATAATATTGAAGTATCCATCGACTCTATTGATTTCACAAAATCAAGTACCGAAGAACTACTATCAAGCGCAGATATTTCATTGAAAGGGAATGATTTTTATTGGATAACCGATGATAGCCTTCATAAGATTTCCATTGAAGGCTATGAAATTGACTCAGAGAGCGAGATGATCCAGCTACTTGGATTTAAATATCTCCCGCTACTTGACAAGGAAGCCTTCAATCAACGAAAACCAACTATTTCTGACGAGGAAATAGTAGAGCTAAAAACTCAATATAAACTACTTAACCGGGACGACAGCCTTAGATTAGCAATGCTTAAAAGAAGCAGGTTTGATACCTTGAATAGAAGATTTAATATAACCGCTACCGAATCCCAGATTGCTGAAAAAATAGAAAAAGATGTTAAAGATATTTTTTCTCAAGGTAGTGTGTATCAATCAGATTGGATTAGTGCCTATGGAGATGAGATAAAATTAATGTACTTTGATAAACATGCTTTCGTTGCAAATAATCAGATTAAAGTAGGAAATATTGAAATAAATGGACTTGTTTTAGATGTTTATCGAGACAAGAGATTACCAAGGCCTCCAAATAAATTTAGACCCTTGGTAGGGTCTATGCTCAAAAATCTCTCCACTAAAGTGTTGATCGACACGCTAAACATATCAGCATCAAGAATTACTAACGAAGAGTATGCTATTGGTGGAAGGCAATCGGGAGCCATCGATTTTCTGGATGTCACTGCTACTCTATCCAATGTAACAAATATGCAAGAGCATATTGATGAGAGCAAGAATATGCTTCTTTGTGCGTCAGGAAAAGTAGAAGAAGCTCCATTTACAATCAATACAGCTTTTGATCTAAGTTCTTCGAATGATTATTTTGTTATGAAAGGTCAACTCGACGAGTTTGATTTGAATTGCTTAAATCCTATTTTAGAAAATGTGGCTTTTGTAAAGGTAGAGAGTGGAGTGAGCGAAAACCTTGAGTTCAATTTCAAATCAACAAACGAATATGCTATTGGCAAAATGACTTTTCAGTACGATAACCTGAAAATTGCTTTGGTAAACAAAGAAAATTATACTACTAAAGGGAAAGGAGCTAATGTATTATCTTTTGTTGCAAATACATTTGTAATAAAAAAAAGAAATCCAAAGTTTATATTTTTAAAGGAAGGGGATATTTATTTTGTCAGACATAAAAATAAGTCCATTTTTAACTATTGGACAAAGACCTTGCTGAGCGGTATCATTAGTAGTGTTGGTGCAAAAAGTCACAAAAAAGATATTAAACGGCTCAATGAAGAAGGTCTACCGGACTGAAAATAGTTATCATTTTTACTAACAAGCGTAATAATTTAATTTCATCCAAGAATAACTAATAATAAAGAAATGAAAAAAATATCTGTAATTATCCTATTTCTATTAATCGGCTCATTATGTTTTTCTCAATCACCTGTAGAAGAGGTGGAGATTTTCCAAAATCTCTTTGGGATGAAGAAGAAAGACGCTGTTTCAAAACTTATTAAGCTTGACGGAACGAAAAACGAGTCATTTTGGAAACTTTATGATAAGTATGAAATGGAAAGAAAGTCATTTGGAAAAGATAGGATCCTGTTAGTTAACGATTACGCCAATAATTATCTTCAAATGACTGACGATAAAATTGATGAATTATTCAAAAGATCAGTTACTGTGACCGGTAATCTTGACAAACTGGCTGTCAAGTATTATAAAAAAATCAAGAAAGAAGTAGACACGAAAACAGCCGCTCAATTTTATCAGATAGAGATGTATTTCCTAGCTGCGATTCGTTACGAATTGACGAGTAATATTCCTTTTATCGGAGAATTAGAATCTAAATAGTCATTTAAAGTAACCTCTAATTCTAATCAGATTAGAAACAGGCTCAGGCACTAAATATTTTATGGACTTATTTTCGGCCACCAGCTTTCTTATTAATGTAGCCGATATATCTACTTCAGGTGCTTCAATCTTACTCACATTTTCATAATCAAATAGCCTACTAGGATTTGCTCCTTTTCTCGGATAAACAATTAATTTGAAATATTTCAATATCTGATCTGAATTTTTCCATTTCGTGAAAGACGCAAGATTGTCTTCACCTATAATCAAAGCAAAGTTCTTCTTTGGATATTTCTCTTGAAGCACGGTTAAGGTATCGATAGTGTAGCTTGGTTTTGGCATGTTGAATTCGACATCACAAACGCTAAAGTTAAAATCGTCTGATATCGCCGCTCTTACCATATCTATTCTATCAAATTCGTGAAGCAAATTTTTATTTTTCTTAAATGGGTTCTGAGGGCTGACTACAAACCATACGTCATCAACTTTGGTAGTTTCCTTAACTAAATTAGCAATAATCATATGGCCAGTATGAATGGGATTGAACGATCCAAAAAATAGCCCAACATCCATCAATTCAAGAATTTAGTTACCAATTCTTCGGCGTTTTTGAGGGCTAACTTTAGATCATGATTAAGAATTACCGCATCAAAACTCTGCTCTTGTTGCATCTCCATACTAGCGCGTTTCACCCTTTCATTCAACGATTCAATGGATTCAGTATTCCTTTTCAATAATCTGTCCCTTAAAATTTCAATATCATTGACTTTTACGAAGATTGACAGAGCGTTTTGTCCAAATGACTTCTTTAATGTTTTTCCACCAATGACTTCAACATCGAAAATCACATGTTTTCCTTCATCCCAAATTCTTTCTACTTCACTTTTTAATGTCCCATAAAAAGCACCTGGATAGACCTCCTGCCATTCTAGAATTTCACCAGCCTTAATTTTTTCTTCAAAGTCTTGCTTAGAAAGAAAATAATAATCCAGACCATTTCTTTCATTGTTTCTAGGAGCTCTTGTCGTCGCAGAAATTGAAAAACTAAGGGATGAAATTTTTTCTAAGAGACGATGTACGATCGTCGTCTTTCCTGCTCCTGAAGGAGCTGTGAAGATAATTACTTTTCCCTCCATTTCAGTGAAGTTAATCAGTTCAACAGATCAACCAATTATGTTACTTTTAATTTCCGAAAACAGATTGGATGGTACAGGTTCTCTTGCGATTTTTGTTTTTAAAAGCTGTCTGATCTGACATTCTAGGTTATAATGTCCAAAACAGATCATACACTTTTCTATATGGCCATAAAAAAAAGATTCTTCTTCATGTGAGGCTTCGTTATCTAAGATAAGGTTGAGAATCCTAAAACACTTTTCAAAGTTCTTACACCTACAATCAGGACAATCTGACATTACATTTCGAATTTGACTTTCAATAGCGTCAATTCGATATAACGAAGAAAAGTTCCCTAAGAATTAATTGTATCCCATTGAATTTGCATAGGAACTAAGTTTCTCTCTCAGTAAGTTTCTTGCTCTATGCAATCTTGACCTGACTGTTCCAATAGGAATATCCAAGATTTTTGCCATTTCTTCATAGGTGAATCCTTCGAGGTCACAAAGAATAATAACCGTTCTAAAATCGATAGCCAATGAGTTTAACGCATTAGTGATCTCATCTCCAATCATATCTCTTGTGGTCTCTAGCCTTAGGTCAGTAGTTGCTTCACCAGGTGTATCTTCAGAATTATAAAACTGTTCAACTTCCTGATAGTCGACTTTAGAGGGCTGCTTACTCTTCTTTCTGTAGTCATTAATGAAGCTGTTTTTTAGAATTCTGTAGAGCCATGCTTTAGAATTTGTTCCTTCCTGAAAAGAAGTGATGAAGCGATATGCCTTTAAATAAGTATCCTGAACTAAGTCTTTGGCTTCATCTTCATCAAAAGTAAGTCGGTATGCAAAGTTGTACATTGAATCTATATGAGGCATAAATTCATCTTCAAAAACCCGAATCTTCTTGGTATCTGAATATGTAGTAGTTGTTGGTATGTCTATTGGTTGTATCATTGAATCTTTTATATGTATGTACATTCAAATACGATAATAGGTTATATTGGTTTTAAGTTGATCGTGAAATGCCTTGGCTATGGTAGTAGTCTAAACCAAGTTGTTAAGTTTATGTTAGACTGCAGACATATGAAGAAACAAAAAAGGCACCATAATCTGGTGCCTGTTACAGATGCTTTTCAAACGTGCTCAGTATCTGTAATATTCCGGTTTGAATGGGCCTTTAATTTCAACTCCAATATATTCTGCTTGATCTGATGTCAGCTCTTCCAGTTCAACCCCAATCTTAGATAAATGAAGTGCCGCCACTTTTTCATCCAAATGCTTTGGTAACATGTAAACTGCATTATCATAATTCTCATAATTATTCCACAATTCTATTTGAGCTAATGTTTGATTAGTAAATGAGTTAGACATCACAAAAGATGGATGACCAGTAGCGCACCCTAGGTTCACTAATCTTCCTTCGGCCAAAATAAGAATATCATTTCCATCCACTTTGTAAAGGTCTACTTGTGGTTTGATTTCTATATGAGTATCGCCATAATTTTCCTTAATCCATGCCATATCGATCTCATTGTCAAAATGTCCAATATTGCAAACAATCACTTTGTCTTTCATCGCCTTGAAATGGTCCTTTTTAATAATATCTTTATTTCCAGTAGCTGTGACAATTATATCTGCTCTTGGTACAGCATTTGACATTTTCTTTACCTCAAATCCATCCATAGCCGCTTGCAAAGCACATATAGGGTCAATTTCTGTTACAATTACTCTTACCCCTGCACCTCTCAGAGAAGCAGCAGAACCTTTTCCCACATCGCCATAGCCGGCAACGACAGCTACTTTTCCAGCGAGCATCACGTCAGTTGCCCTCCTGATAGCATCCACTAAAGATTCCTTACAGCCGTATTTATTATCAAATTTAGATTTGGTAACTGAATCATTTACGTTAATTGCCGGCATTGGAAGCGTGCCATTTTTCATTCTATCATACAGTCTGTGAACCCCTGTTGTTGTTTCTTCTGACAACCCTTTAATGTCATTTACCAACTCCGGGTATTTATCAAGAACCATGCTTGTTAGGTCTCCACCATCATCAAGAATCATATTCAAGGGCTTATCATCTTCAAACGCAAAAAGTGTCTGCTCAATGCACCAATCAAACTCTTCTTCATTCATTCCTTTCCATGCATAAACTGGAATACCGGATTTCGCAATAGCCGCCGCAGCATGATCCTGAGTAGAAAATACATTGCAAGAAGACCAGGTAACTTCAGCACCTAAAGCGATTAGTGTTTCTATTAAGACGGCGGTTTGAATAGTCATGTGAAGGCACCCTGCAATTCTGGCTCCCTTTAAAGGTTGGCTGTCTCCATATTCTTCCCTTAGCGCCATCAAACCTGGCATTTCCGCTTCTGCAAGTTCTATCTCTTTGCGTCCCCATTCAGCTAAGGAAATATCCTTTATTTTAAATCTTTCTGTGGTTACACTCATATTTGTTATGGGTTAAAATTTCTTCTTAATTAAACGGTAAAAGTAATTTAATTCCCCACTCAAAAGTGCATCAAGAGACAAATTGAATTTCTTTAGTACCATAGGTAAGCCTTTCGTCCTCTTTCTCAATGATTAATCCTCCATATTCATCGATCCCCTTAATAACTCCTTTGAAAACCGAATGAGCATCTCGAAAAATATGAACTTCATCTTTCCATAAAAGCAAGTAATGATAAGCCTCTCTTATTTCAGGGTATCTTCCATGAGTTAATTTTAAATACCAATACTCCATAGAAATCAATAAATTTTCTAAGAAGTCATCTCTATTGCTAAAAACGCCTGTTTCAAATAATAAAGATGTGGCTTGATGAACTTTGATAATTTTCTGATTTAAATTCAGTCCTATACCAACGACCGAAAATTCTATCTTACCTCCTTTGACATTGTTTTCAATTAATACCCCTGCTATTTTTTTATTGTTTAGGTAGATATCATTCGGCCATTTCAATTTCAAGCTTACAGTTGTCTTTTCTTTTAAAGTGTTCAAGACAGCCAACCCGGTAATGAGATTTAATAAGTATTGACTGGATACGGGCAGAGCATTTGGTTTTAATAGAATAGAAAATAAAATACTTTTGCCGGGTTCATCCTCCCATTTATCACCTCTTTGACCTCTACCTCTAAATTGATGATCTGTATAAATCACAGTTCCCTCCGGAACTGATTCTTTCTTTATCAGAGAAGACAATTCATCGTTGGTAGAATGACATTGTGTCAGAAAAATAACCTTTTTACCTAAGAATAAAGGTTTGGCAAAGAATTTATCCAATATAAATAGTGTAGATTTGAATCAAAAGTAATAGTAAAATTTTTAGTGAGTCAAAATTCAGGCGATGAAGCCAACTCAAATGTATTAAGTAATTGGGTAGTGGAGGGGATGCTAGAAAAGAAGGCACAAGATGTCGTGATAGTGGATCTACGAGATATAAAACACGCTATTGCAGACTTTTTTGTCATATGTAGTGGAAATTCTGATACACAAATAGACGCCATTTCTGAATCCATTGAAGAGGAAATACATAAACGATCTAAAAAGAATCCTTGGAAAAAAGAAGGGCAACAAAACAAAGAATGGATACTTCTTGATTATGTAGATGTAGTCGCCCATGTGTTCAATAAAGAAAAGAGATCATTTTATGAGCTAGAAGAGTTATGGGGTGACGCTAAAATCACGAAAATTGATTCAAACTAAAAGGTAAGGAAGCTCGTTTAGCACAAAAATTATAAAAGGAAAAAAATGCCAGATAGAAAAAGAAAGGATGTATCAAGACCGAGACCAGGAATGCAGGGATGGCTAATAGGAGGTCTTCTGGCTATTGTTATTGCTGTAACTATTTTTTCAAATGATAGTGGAACTGTAAGTACAACCTACAGAGCTTTTGAAAAAATGGTGAGATCGAATGACGTGAAAAGAGTTGTTTTAATCAAAAATCAAGACTTTATAGAAGTAACACTCAAAGATGAAGCTCTAAGTAACACAAAATATAAACTGGAATTAGAACAAAATAAAGGACTTCTAAGCACCGGAACCGGTCCGCATTATAAAGTGGAAATCGTAAGTCTTGAAAAGTTCGCAAGGGATTTTGAAGAACTTATGGAAGACATTCCTGAAGACCAACGTTTTGATTACAAGATAGATGAGCGAAGCGACTACACAAACATCCTTTTTAATTGGGGATTTTTGATCCTTCTCATTTTCGGTTTTTGGTTTTTAATGAGAAGAATGACGGGAGGAGGTGGTCCTGGTGGACAAATATTCAATATCGGAAAATCAAGAGCATCACTTTTTGATGCGGAGAATAAAGTAAAAATCACATTTGAAGATGCTGCAGGATTAGAAGAAGCAAAAGAAGAAGTTCAGGAAATCGTAGAGTTTTTGAAAAACCCAGGTAAGTTCACCAAACTTGGTGGGAAAATACCTAAAGGTGCCTTACTTGTTGGCCCTCCTGGTACTGGTAAGACTTTATTGGCTAAAGCTGTAGCTGGTGAAGCAGGTGTTCCATTCTTTACGCTCTCCGGTTCTGATTTCGTGGAAATGTTTGTAGGTGTTGGCGCAGCTAGGGTCCGAGACCTATTCAAACAAGCCAAAGAGAAAGCTCCATGTATTATCTTCATTGATGAAATAGACGCTATTGGTCGGTCTCGAGGAAGAGGCCAAATGCCTGGATCTAACGATGAGAGAGAGAATACCTTGAATTCACTATTAGTTGAGATGGATGGATTTGCCACAGATGTTGGTGTTATCATTCTTGCTGCTACAAATAGACCTGATGTATTGGATTCAGCACTATTACGACCTGGTAGATTTGACAGGCAAATAAGCATAGACAAACCTGATATTTTAGGAAGAGAGGCAATATTCAAAGTTCATCTAAAACCTATTCAGATAACAAAAGATGTAGATGCTAAAAAATTAGCAGCTCAGACTCCAGGTTTTGCGGGAGCCGAGATTGCTAATGTATGCAATGAAGCAGCACTTATAGCTGCCAGAAGAGACAAGAAAAAAGTGGATATGCAAGATTTTCAAGATGCTATTGATAGAGTTATCGGTGGACTTGAAAAGAAAAATAAAATTATTTCTCCAGAGGAGAAGAAAATTGTTGCGTATCACGAAGCAGGTCATGCAGTAGCAGGATGGTTCTTAGAACATGCAGATCCATTAGTAAAAGTTAGTATTGTACCTAGAGGAGTGGCAGCGTTAGGATATGCACAGTATTTGCCCAAAGAACAGTTCTTGTATCAAACTGAGCAATTGATGGATGAAATGTGTATGGCTCTAGGTGGAAGAGCTGCAGAAGACATCGTATTTGGTAAAATATCAACTGGCGCTTTGAGTGATTTGGAGAGGATTACAAAGATGGCCTATAGTATTGTGACAGTATATGGCATGAATAAAAAAATTGGTAATGTTTCTTTTTACGACTCTAAACAATCCGACTACAATTTCACAAAACCTTATTCTGATGCTACTGCCGAACTCATAGATAGGGAAGTGAAAGTACTTATAGACAAGGCTTATAAAAGAACGAAGGACCTGCTTTCTAGCAAGAAAAAAGAGCTTGAAATTTTAGCTCAGGAATTGCTGAAAAGAGAGATTATTTTTCAATCTGATCTTGAGGGTCTAATCGGTAAACGTCCTTTCAAAAATCCAACTTCATATGAATCTTTTACTAATAATGGGAAAGTAGAAGATGAAAAAGACAATTCTGAGAAAAAACGTGACGAGGTAACTGTTAATAGTTTAAAAAATGAAGTAAAAGAAGAAGTAGAAAAAGAAGAATCGACTGCAGAAAAATAGATGGTTAATCTGGGTAAGGTCTACTCACTGCAACACCTTGAGCCAGGAAAGAAAATTTATTTTGCCAGTGACTTTCACCTTGGAGTACCAGATAGGAACAGAAGTCTTCAAAGAGAACGTATGATAATAAAATGGCTGGAGCACATTAAACTCGATGCTTCTGCTATTTTTTTTGTTGGGGATGTTTTTGATTTTTGGTTTGAGTATAAGCACGCAATACCTAAAGGCTTTGTAAGATTTCAGGGTAAACTCGCTGAACTATGTGATGAAGGAATTTCTGTTTTCCTATTTGCCGGTAATCATGACTTTTGCTATTCGGACTATTTAAATAAAGAATTAGGAATCGTTTTATTTAAAAGACCCATTCAGATTAACATAAATAATAAACGATTTTTGATTGGTCACGGAGATGGTTTGGGAAGAGGTAATTACCTCTATAATGTGATCAAAAAAATCCTCACTGCAAAAATACCGAAATGGATATTCCAATGGATCCACCCGGATATTGGCATAACTTTAGCAAAGTTTTGGAGCAACGCGAACAAAAAGAGAAATCAAAGAAAGGATGAAATTTTTAGAGGTGAGGATGAAATACTTTTTAACTACTGCCAAGATGTCGAAAAAAAAAGACATCATGATTTTTATGTGTTTGGACACAGGCATATGCCACTGGAAATGAATTTATCAGATCAGTCTACTTATTTTAACTTGGGTGAGTGGATGACTTCTAATTCCTATCTTAAGTTTGATGGCGAAAAAGCTGTTCTTCTTAGTTTTAGTTTATAATATTTCTTTTAATCTTCCAGCACAATGGAAGGTAATTCGGGAGGTGATGCTTGATCAGACACCTACCGCTTTTTCTGCTGATATTAATGCCAATATTTACATCGGATATGATGATGGCAGCCTGGTAAAATATGATGATCATGGAGAAGAATTAACTAATTATGCACTTCCTAACCTTTCAGAAATTTCGCTCATAGATCCCCAGTTTCAATTAAAGACTTTTCTATTTTACTATGACATCCAACAGATCACGATCTTGGACCGTCTGAACTCCGTTCCAAAAAATTATTCAGTTAAAGATCTAGGTACAGGCTTAGTAAATATGGCTTGCCCTGCGCCTGATGGTACCATATGGCTGATTGAAAACAACCCTATGTTGCTAAAGCGTATCGACCTGAATAGAAAAACGCTCATCCAGGAAACGCAACCTAGCCTGGGAAAAGATATTAGGGCAATGCGGACCTTTCAAAATATTCTTTTAATAGTAGATGAGAGTGGCCTTCATATCTTAGATCAATTTGGATCAACACTTTTTTTCTACAAAGGAGCCGGCATAAGTAGTATGAGCATCTGGAAGAATAGCGTTTATCTTGAGCACAGCAATAAAATTATCAAAATAAATCTTTTCGATGAAAGAGTAATTTCAACCCTGGAAAGTCCAATGAAGAATATTTATCGATTTATATACGTAAACAAGACTTATCTGTTTCTTATGAGAAATAAATTGATCTATTATCAAAGAACAAAGTAGCTATACACCTCTGTAAAGTTCAAGAATTCTTTTTCTAAAGATAATGGTATACTTCGCATTAACTAATTGAGATTCAGCTTGGTTTTTATTATTCAGGCTTTCTAAATATGTGTAAAAATCAGTGTTTCCTGTTTCAAAACGCTTCTTAATGAATTCGAACGTTTGATTTAAAGCTTCATAGTTCTCTTTTGCAGTCTGGTAAGAGGTCTGAGCTGCTATCAAGTCTAGATAGTCTCGCTGTGCAGCATTTGTCACATCAAGCATAGCCTGATCGTTTTGAAGTGAAGAATTTAACATCAAGACTTTAGTATTGTTGATGTTATTCTGGGTCTGGTATCTATTAAAAATAGGAATGCTCAAGGTAAATTCAACATAATCAGTAGGCAAGTCTCTAAATTGATCTAAATAATCGATATCTTCTTGATTCGAATAATTTCTAGAATGTTGCCCAAAAATAGAAAGGCTTGGGTATCTATCCGCTTTTACTTGCTTCAATTGGGATTTTACCGCTATTTCATTTTCAGAAGCACTTTTAAGTCTAAAAGAGTAATTTAAGACATCATTCAACACTTCATCATAATCATCGTAATCCATCAATATCTCCAGGTTTTCAAGTTCTAGTGATTGAAGTCTGACGTTATTATAGTTTTCTATCTGAATTGATTGGAGTAAGTTGAGGAGATCGGATTGATATTGGTTTTTCTGATTAACGTTATTCAAACGTTCATTTGCAACTTGAGATTGGAAATTATACACTGTTTCCAGGTTACCAACCCCTACAGATACTCTCTTCTTTTCACGGTCTAACTGTTCCTCTAAGAATCCAAGTCTTTGATCAGAAATTTGTACATTTTCTGTATCCACTAATACGTTCAAATAATTTCTAATGACCGTGGCCGTAACTGTCAATTTAGCGTCTTCTAATTGAAATCTGGTAGCCTCAAATTCGTGTTTTCTTCTACTGAGTAAATGATGGTTAGCAAAAGCATTAAAAAAAGTGAAACTAGATCTGAGCCAAGGGCGAGCATTCCAGCTCCTAAAGGAAACTACACTCCCAGCTACGATGTCACTTCCATCTGTATATGAGTGATTGAATTGTGCATTAAGGTTAGGTAAGAAATTGTAATATGCTTGTCTTTTATTAGATTCAGCCCCTATTAAATTATTTTGATTTTGTTTTATCGTAAGGTTTCTACTCAAAGCCATATTTATACATTCGTCAAGAGTAAGCTCTCTTACTTCTTGAGCCCAGGATACAACAGTAGATAACAATATAAACCCGAAAATAAATTTTCGCATGACTGATAAGATTTTAACTGGTTTCTTAAAAGAACCAACCGGCTGCAGAAGTATCATACCGGTTGGTGTAAGTATGAAGAGAATTACACTAAAGCCTCTTTTACATTGATATTTTCAGATACAATCTGACCATCAAATAAATGAATCACGCGGTCAGAATACTCAGCATCCACCGGAGAGTGTGTCACCATAATCACGGTGGTGCCTGCATCATTTAGCTCGGTTAATAAGTTCATTACTTCTTGACCATTCGCAGAATCCAAGTTACCAGTTGGCTCATCTGCTAAAATTAGTTTGGGCTTGGCTACTACTGCTCTAGAAATAGCCACACGTTGCTGCTGACCTCCCGAAAGTTGCTGAGGAAAATGATTTCTTCTATGCATAATCTTCATATGCTCCATTACTTCTTCTGCTCTCTTTTTTCTTTCAGAGGAAGAATACTTTAAGTAAATCAATGGTAACTCAATGTTTTCAAAGACTGTAAGCTCATCAATAAGATTGAAGCTTTGAAACACAAAACCAATGTTCGCTTTTCTCAAATCGGCTCTTTGTCGTTCTTTGTATCCAGAGATTTCAAGATCTGTAAAATAAAACTCCCCTTCGGATGGATTGTCTAGCAACCCGATAATGTTTAGTAATGTAGATTTACCACAACCAGAAGGCCCCATTATAGCAACAAATTCTCCTGTCTTGATTTCCATATTTACACCGGCAAGCGCCGTAGTTTCTATTTCATCAGTATAATAGAATTTTTTTAATCCTTTTGTTTTAATGAGTGCTTTCGCGTTTTCCATAATTATTTGAGTTTAATCTTTGAGTTTCGAATTAATTACTTTGATTTTATTACTTGATTACTTTATTACCAGAATGTCTTTGTCTTCATAGCCTCTGTATGAAGATACTATCACTTTTTCCCCTGGCTGCAATCCTGCTACCACCTCATAGTATCTAGGGTTCATTCTACCTAATCTAATGTCTCTTCGTATTGCTGTAGACTCGTCTTCCTTGACTACAAAAACCCAGTTGCCCCCAGTAGTCTGATAAAAACTACCCCTTGGAATTTGAACTGCTATGATGTTTTCACTCAATTGTAATCGAATTTGTAATGTTTGCCCTCTTCTTATTCCATTTGGAATCGTATCGAAGGCCATATCCACTTCAAACAATCCGTTATTCACTTCTGGGTAAACTTTTGTGATCTCCAATCCGTAGTCGTTCCCAGCAAATGAAAATGAACCCTCTAATCCAGCATATATCCTAGATATATAATGTTCATCAATAGTTGCACGAACTTTAAAACCATTTAAATCATCTATTTGACCAATGTTTTGTCCCGGCCCTATTGACTCACCTACCTCCACATCTACTGTTGATAACCTCCCTGATATTGGAGCTTTTATGAAGAGGTTATCCAAATTCTTTTTGATCATATTAAGATTTTCACGGGTTCTTTCCAGTGTAGCTTCTGCCTGCCTGATTTGAAGTCTTGCATTTAAGGAGTCGAATCTGTTGGATTCAATCTGGATCTCTCTATTATCCAATAGTCTTTCGTATTCTCTTTTTAGATTTAAGTATTCTTGTTCAGAAATAATGTTTTCATCATGTAGCTTCTTTCCTCGCTGGTAAGCATCCTTAGCCGCATCTATCTGATAGTCTAGTTGAAGCAGGTTTCTTTTAAGATCGAATTGATTTCTTTGAAGTGCCAATTTCGTATTTTCAACCTCATTAACGAGTCGGAAAGCCTGAGTTTCTTCTCTTACAAAGTTTTGTAGTAGTGCATTATTCGCTAATTCAAGGATGGTATCGCCTTTATCAACCAAAATACCACCGTCATAGTACTTTTTAGAAACAACTCCTCCTTCTATCGCATCCAGGCGTATAGTCTTGATAGGTAATACATTACCATCAACAGGGATAAACTCACGAAATTCTCCTTTATGTACAGATGAGATATTTATTTTACTCCGCTCGACATTGAGCCTGGTACCACTGCCACTCAATAGGAAATTATAGATAATAAAAACAACCAATAATCCACTTAAGGAATAAATACTGATTTTCTTAATGGTCCACTTTTTTTTCTTGATTTTTCTGTCCATTAATCACACGTCTTTTAATTAGGTTTTCGAGAAGCTAAAATTCCAATAAGGATGCCATTAATTACAACCTTCTGAATTTCAAATAGTTAAAATATTAAATGACGATCAGTCAAAGGATCGATGTACAGATTGGAACAGAAAAGTGTACGCTTTTGGTCACCTTATTTACTTTAAGTTAAATACAAAAAAGGTTCAGGAAATGATTCCTGAACCTAAAGGTCAAAAACTCAAAATAAAAAGGACTAATAGTATCAAGTATAGCTAAAAAATCATACGAAAAAAAATGAACCATATGAAAATAAAAGCGTTTGATAGTTTTACTATTAAAAAAAATAGTTTTATAATTAAATTTGAGTGTAGACTATATTATTATGATAGCTCAACTACAATTACAACTTAATCCATCACTTTATTTAAGAGACCCACAATCAAGCGATTTAGGACAACGAATTATTACTGAAAGTATTAAACTAATCGACGAAATGGGTTTTGAAGCTTTTACCTTCAAAAAACTATCTATAGCCATTAATTCAACAGAGGCTTCTATTTATCGTTATTTTGAAAATAAGCATCGGCTTCTTATCTATTTAATCGCATGGTATTGGAATTATTTAGATTATAAGATCAACTATGAAACACATAACATTAAGGAACCTAAGGAAAAACTACGTATCGCACTTAAGTTTATAGCCAAGGAACTCAGTGATGACGACATGTTCTCTGGAGTTAGTGAAAGTGCACTTCAACGAGTAGTGATTCAAGAGTCAGATAAAACATATTTGACCAAAAATGTAGATCTTGACAACAAAGAAGGCTTGTTTAGAGGATATAAATCTCTATGTGTAACTATAGCGGAGTATGTAAAACAAATCAACCCGGAATTTGAGTATCCTCACTCATTGGTAAGTACCTGCCTTGAGGCAGCTCACCAGCAAGTCTTTTTTGCTAAACACCTTCCGACTCTATCTGACATTAATGGGAAAGAAGACATACACCAACAAAACCTGGAATTTCTCACCACATTCATCTTTAAAACAATCAGCAAATGAACAATCAGCAGATCATAAGATGTTTACACGAATGTGCTACCAAACTGAAGATAGATTTGAATATTTCAAATCTTAAGCACATAGATGTTACCTCACGAAATTATAATATCAATGAGGTTGCAGAGTTTCAGAGAGACCTAATGGAAGCAGCTAATAATGCTGGAATGGTTTTAATTGAAAAAAACCTAGACCGAAACACACTCAAAGAACTTATAACTGATAATAAAACACCTTTAATTGTTTTCATAGAGCAAGATGGAGCTTTCTATCCGGTATTTATCAAACAAGAGAAAAGACACACTATTCTGGAATTTGTTACTACCCATGGGGAGCTTAAGAACTTGGAAGTAGAGGATTTTACAAGTATCAATTTCTCTTTGACAAAAGAAGGTGAAATTTTCACACTTTCTTGTTTTGCCTACCAAAGCTTTATTAGTGAATCTGAAGGAAAAAGTATTTCTCCTGTAAGAAGACTATTGCAATTATTATCGGCTGACAAAAAAGACATTTTTTTCGTCTACGTATATGCAGCATTAATTGGTCTGGTCGGTCTTTCACTCCCATTAGGTATTCAAGCAGCTGTGGAGCTGATCTCTGGTGGAGTGGTTTTTAGTTCCATTTATTTATTGATTTCGCTTATCATAATAGGTACACTAGGAGCCGGTGTGCTGCAGGTTTTGCAAATAACCATTGTTGAGTATTTGCAACGACGTGTGTTTACTAAAGCCGCTTTCGAATTTGCTTTTCGAGTACCTAGAATACGAATGGAATCGGTACTAGACCTTCATATGCCAGAGCTTATGAATCGGTTTTTCGATGTTTTAACGCTTCAAAAAGGATTGCCGAAAATATTAATTGACCTATCTACCGGTATCATCCAGATTTTTTTCGGACTGCTACTATTAGCGTTTTACCATCCTTTCTTCATTGTTTTTGGTCTAGGATTATTAGGATTATTGTTTTTGATCTTCTATTTAACTGGCCCAAAAGGATTGAAAAGTTCCATCAAAGAATCAAAATTTAAATACAAAGTGGTCTATTGGCTTGAAGAGATCGCCAGGACGCTATATTCATTTAAACTTGCAGGTAATACCATACTTCCGCTAAAAAAAACAGACTACCTTGTAAATAACTATTTGGAAAATAGAAGCTCGCACTTCCGAGTGCTTATCTCACAATATTCATTTATCTTACTATTTAAAGCAGTTATTACAGGAGGTCTTTTGATCTTGGGCACAATCCTGGTGATTCAAAGGGAAATTACGTTAGGCCAGTTTGTAGCAAGTGAGGTAATCATCATTTTAGTTCTGGCTTCTGTAGAGAAAATTATCATGTATATGGATGTAGTTTATGATATGCTCACCGCAGTGGATAAGATTTCTCAAGTAACTGACCTGCCGCTAGAAAGGACCGGCGGTGTAGATATTCCTTACTCACAGATCAAAGACGGATACAGCGTGGTAATGGATAATGTATCTTACACTTATCCCGGATCGAAAAAACCTTCATTAAAAAACATTTCATTAAATATTCAAAAAGGAGAATCATTATGCATTAGCGGTGGTAGCGGTGCGGGCAAGACGACACTTACTAATATTATCGCTGGTATTCACCAGAATTTCGAAGGCATTATGACATACAACGATTACTCTCTGAGAGACTTGGATGCGACTTTCATTAGAGACCGGATTGGAAAAAATGTTTCGCAGGAAGACATCTTTGAAGGAACTATCTTAGAAAATATTTTAGTTGGTAAACCAACATCGGATATACAGGACGCTCTGGAAGCAATCAAGGAGGTTAATCTAATGGAGGACATCAATAAATTACCTAATGGATTGAATACCGAGATGCTAAGTGGAGGAAAAGGATTTTCCTCTTCATTTGTAAATAAACTAGTATTAGCAAGATGTCTGGCGAAAAAACCTTCCATGCTTATCCTTAATGACTTTTTCAACAATTTCACCAAAGGTGAGCGATTGAAACTTATCGAGATTCTTACGAGTAATGAAAATAGATGGACATTAGTAGTTGTATCAAATGATCCTTTAATTATGGCAGCATGCGATAACGTACTATTCTTGGAAAACGGAGAAGCAAAAACATTTGCTCCTTTTAATGAATTGATTAAACAACAAGATATTCTAGCAGAAATTTAGCTGATGAAAGAAATAGATAAGCTTTCAGAGTCTCAACTATATTCGTTGAGAACATTGAAAACGCCTGAAGTTGGCAGGACAGTCTCCAAGGTGTTGTTAGCACTAATTGCCGTTTTTGTCATCTTTTTGTTTTTACCCTGGCAGCAAAACATTCGCGGAAATGGAAATCTCACTGCTTTAAGTCCAGAGAACCGTCCACAAATGGTTGAGTCTGCCATTGCGGGAAGGATCGTGAAATGGCACGTCATAGAAGGAGATTACGTAAATAGAGGAGATACCGTTCTTACCATATCTGAAATAAAGGACAAATATTTTGATCCGGATCTGGTGCCCAGAATGGAACAGCAATTAACTGCAAAGAAAGATGCGGCGGTAGCAAAAGAAAACAAAGCAGTTGCCTTAAGAAGACAAATAAAGGCTTTGCGAGATGAATTGGTGGCGAAAAATGCGCAAGCTAAAAACAAGATTGAACAAGCAATATTAAAACTGGAGGCAGACAGCCTGGAGTATATTGCTGAACAGGTCAATTTTGAAAATGCAGGGAGTGTATTTGAAAGAAATGAAAACCGGTTCGAGGCCGGAAACATTACATTAACGAAATATCAGGAAATACAAACTAAGTATCAAGCAACTGCAGCCAAGTTACTCAAGGCAGAAAATGAATGGCTGCAGCGTAAAGCAGATTTAGCTAATTCTAATCTAGAACTTACTTCCTTAGATGCGGAATACATGGATAAAATTAGCAAATCACAATCGGACTTATATGAGACCATAGCCAGCCTAAACGAAACGCGCGCCGAAATCTCAAAAATGGAAAACGAACTTACTAACGTAAAAGTGAGACAATCACAATATCAAATCATCGCCCCTCAGTCTGGGTATCTAGTGCAAGCAGTAAAAGTAGGAATTGGAGAAACCATCAAAGAAGGTGATGCCGTCGCAACGATCCTGCCTCAATCCGAAGATATCGCTTTTGCCATGTACATAAAAGCGATGGACATTCCATTATTGGATATAGGGCGTAAAGTGAGGGTTGAATTTGACGGTTGGCCTGCTCTGGCATTTTCTGGATGGCCCAATGCCTCTTTAGGAACATTTGGTGGAGAGGTAGCAATCATAGATCGCGTAGAAAGTATGAACGCAAAAGGATATTTCAGAATCATCGTAAAACCAGACCAACAAGATGAACCCTGGCCGGATCTACTAAGACTAGGGTCTGCAGCAAAAGGCTGGGTGATGCTAGGTGATGTGCCGATCTGGTACGAAATATGGCGGAATATGAACGGATTCCCTCCAGTACTTTATGAAGATGGGACATCTACTACTTTTCAAGCAAAGAAATGAGAAAGACGCTTAGCTATTTTCTCTTATTTTTTTCACTCAATATTTATTGTCAAGATATATCTGGCATTCAAGACACCACTATACTTTCCTTAGAGGAAGTTTTGAAAATGACGCTTGCATTCCATCCTGTAGTTAAGCAAGCGAACCTTCTTAACCAAGAAGCTGAGGCAAAAATGCGACAGGCAAGAGGAACGTTAGACCCGAAATTGGAAGTAGATTATCAACTGAAAGATTTTAAAGAAACTGAATATTACAACCTTTTAACTACCACACTGAAGGTTCCAACCTGGATTGGAATAGATCCTAAAGTTGAATTTAACCGGCATGAAGGCGAGTTTGTAGATTTCTCTGATCGAATACCGGAGTCAAATGATTTTGAGCAACTAACCATGGGAGTAGAAATTCCTATTGGTAAAGGTCTCTTCTATGATGAAAGAAGAAATGCGATCCAAAGAGCGCAGGCTTTTTTCCAGATTGCGCAAGCTGAGAGGACGAAAGAAATTAATAAAATCTTATTGACTGTCATCAAAGACTATTGGGATTGGTATGTTTTCTATCAGCAACTTATTCTTTTAACACAGGCGATCAACCTATCACAAGATCTTTTTGATCGTACCCTCATCGACTATGAGTTTGGTGAAGCTGCGGTAGTAGATACGCTGCTCGCAAAAATAAACCTTCAGAAAAGAACAGTAGACTTTAGAAAAACACAGGCAGATTATGAGCTTGCTAAGCTCAACCTTGCAAAGCATTTCTGGACAGAAGATCTTATCCCTTTAGAAATCCAACCAAATGTTATCCCCGACTCAGTAAGCCTATTTCAGACGCCGCTAGCTTCAAGATTGAAAAATGATATAGACTTTGCTATGGAAAATCACCCGGAAATCAACAAACTGGAAGGTAAAAGAGATCAACTTAGCGCTGATGAAAGGTGGGCCAAAGAAAGTTTAAAACCTCAACTGGATTTTTCTTATTCGTTTATTGACGCGCCTTTAAATGCAGACTTTGACGGTAATTCCATTGATTTTGGCGAAAATTATAAATTAGGTTTAGACTTTTCTCTACCTATATTACAACGAAAGGCAAGAGGAAAACTTCAGCAAACAAGACTCAAAATTCAAAGCAACGATTTTGAATTGGCAAGAAGGCAATTGATCATTAAAAATGATGTGATCGGGAGGTTTACTCAGAGTATAGCTTTCGAAGATTTATTGGAACAATACCTGGGTGTTTCCAATAATTATCGCCGACTCCTAGAAGCTGAAATTATTAACTTACAGAACGGTGAAACCGACCTGTTTAAATTGAATATACAACAAGATAAATACATTGAAGCCCAGACTGATTATTATGATGCCTTCATTAAATGGGAAAAAAGCAAAGCTGAGTATAATTATATTACCGGAGTTTCGCTCTTGGGTTTGTCTTCACTGTTCGGTATTGAACCTAATCCTTGACATTATTGTTCATTATCGAACAATAACGATTGTAAGTTTACCATTTTACAGGTGATAGTCACTCTTTTATTAGATTGGCATAGTTGTGGCATTTTCAAAAATTCCAAAAACAATACTTTAAACTATACTTAAAACGTGGAAGAAGTACTAAATAAAATCCTGATAATTGATGATGATGAAGATGTGCTATTAGCAGCAAAAATGCTACTAAAACGTCACATCAAAGAGGTAGCGATAGAGAAAGATCCAAGGAAAATTCCTTTTCTTCTCAATAATAATTCTTTTGATGTCATTTTACTTGATATGAACTTTAGCCAGGATACCACAAGCGGCAAAGAAGGATTTTACTGGCTAGAGCAAATATTGGAGAAAGACCCCAAAGCAGTGGTCATCTTAATTACTGCGTTCGGTGATGTGGAAATGGCAGTAAAAGCTCTTAAAGCCGGGGCTACTGATTTTGTATTGAAGCCATGGCAAAATGAAAAATTATTAGCCACACTATCCAGCGCATCTAGATTAAAGAAAAGCTATAATGAAGTAAATCAACTAAAGCAAACCAGCAAAACGTTACAAGCAGATAATAGCAAAGCATTTAAAGACATCATTGGGGAAAGTGACGCAATCAAAAAAGTATTTAAACTGATTGACAAAGTAGCCGCAACAGATGCAAATGTACTCATATTAGGAGAAAACGGAACGGGAAAAGAATTGATCGCCCGTGCGATCCATCAAAAATCCTTAAGGAAAGACATGCCATTTATTGGTGTAGACATGGGAGCCATTACGGAATCACTGTTTGAAAGTGAACTTTTCGGTCATAAAAAAGGATCATTTACCGACGCAAAGGAAGACAGAGCAGGAAGATTTGAAGTTGCATCAGGAGGCACGCTATTTTTGGACGAGATTGGTAATCTGAGCCAACCTTTACAATCTAAACTGCTTACGGCCATTCAAAATCGCAAAGTGACACGGATTGGAAGCAATCAAGAAATTTCTGTTGATATTCGCTTGATCAGCGCGACGAACATGCCTGTTTATGAAATGGTAAACGATAATACTTTCAGGCAAGACCTTCTTTACCGGATCAATACCGTAGAAATTCAACTACCTCCTCTGAGGGAACGAATGGAGGACATGGAGCAGTTATCCAATCACTTCGTGAAGATGTATGCCGGAAAATATCGGAAAACTATCAATGGAGTCACAGCTTCTACGGTATCCAAACTCCAAAAATATCCCTGGCCAGGTAATATTCGTGAGCTTCAACATGCTATTGAGCGTGCAATCATTATGAGTGATAATCAGCAATTGATGCCTGAGGACTTTTTCTTCCTCGCACAAAAGCCAGATACCAACGTAAGTCTAGAGCCAGATTCTTACAACCTTGATGATATGGAAAAAAACACCATTCAGAAAGTGGTGAATAAATATGAAGGAAATATCTCTAAAGCTGCCAAAGAGCTAGGCCTGACGCGTGCCTCTTTGTACCGTAGATTAGAAAAGCATGGTCTTTAAGTCCTTTAGATTCCAGTTAATCGGAAGGCTTTCACTCCTAATAATGACAGTTTTCTTATTGGCCTCGCTCTACTACTCCGGATCGTATTTTTTTACCAAGTTTCTAGTCTTTCTGTTATTATCTGTTCAGGTATATTACCTCTACTCTTTTTTAGAAAAATCTAATCGTGAGATTGTTCATTTTCTTGAAAGCATTCATTACGATGATTTTACCAACACTTACCCGGAGAAAAAGAGTAAATCTAGCAGAGACTTACTTTATCATGAATTCAATGAAATTCTGAAGAAATTTCGAGAAATACGGGCCAATAATGAAGCACAGCATCAATACTTGAGAACCATAGTCCAGCATATAGGGATAGGGATCATCACCTTTGATAGTGAAGGTGAAATTCAGATCATGAACAATGCAGCGAAAAGGCTTCTAAATATGAGGATGCTCAAAAATATACGACAGATTTCGCGAGACTACCCAACGCTGACGGAATCCTTCCTGGATCTAAAAACCGGAGGAAGGGACTTAGTAAAAATCGCCAAAAATGATGACGATGAAGTTCAGCTAGCGATATACGCTATTGAGCTCTCGCTTCGAGATAAAGCATTCAAACTGATCTCTTTACAGAACATTCAATCCGAACTAGAAGAAAAAGAGATGGAAGCATGGCAAAACCTCATTCGTGTTTTAACGCATGAAATCATGAATTCCGTAACACCCATCTCTTCACTTGCAGCTACTGTAGAAACAGATTTACACAATTTTCTTGAAACCGGATCAAATGTGAACACGATTGAGGATGAAACGATTGAAGACTTTTATCTGGCCGTGAAAACTATACACAATCGAAGTGAAAGTTTGATAAAATTTGTTTCAGACTTTAGAAACATGACGAGAATCAAACTTCCCAACCTGGAATGTACCAAAGTTGAAGAGATTATTTCTCACGTCCTGCTATTGCTAAAACCGGATGTAGATGCAGCGGACATCAAAGTCAATACCTCAGTGAAACCAGAACTCACCATAAATATTGACAAAGAGCAAATAGAACAGGTAATTATCAATGTAGTGAAGAATGCCATTCAAGCACTCACATCCGGGGAAAAAGATTATAAATCACTTACTATTACCGCTATGCCGTATCCCTCAGGAGGAGCTTTTATTAGCGTAGCGGATAATGGCACTGGAATAGAAGAGGAAGCCTTAAAAAAAATTTTTATTCCTTTCTTTACAACGAAAAAGAATGGTTCAGGAATAGGATTAAGCCTCTCAAAGCAGATCATGAGAAACCATGGAGGCAATATTTCCGCAAAATCACAAATTGGCGAGGGAACAGAGTTTCTACTAAAATTTGCATCTTAGTACTTGATAGTCAATATTAAATGGTTCAATCTTTTTTCTACTGCTAAAAATTGGCAACAACGGGAATTTCAATTCTCTTTGATTTAAATTTATTAGACTCAGTTTCGAAATTTGAAAGCCTCAATTTGAGCTAAAATTCATGTTTTGCGAAGGATTCTCTTATTGATTCTAATATAGCAAAACTCTTACATATGATTTTTCTCCATGGTATTACAAAACCAAAGGAGAAAGAATTCAAGAAACATCCTAGTCTTCATTTCAAAATCGGGCTCTCTAAATCCAAAACAATCAATCAACTTCGTACATAATTGATATATTTATATAATATTCAATGCAATAGATAATCGCATAGCAAAAAAGGTATCTGTAAATGAAAGTAATACTGTTTATTTTGTTGCTACGGTTTTCCTTGATTGATTATGCTCAGGAAAACTCAAATTCAACAAAAACTATACACCTGGGTACAGGACCAGCCCACGTTAGTCTTCAGGATAAGGTTTTTTCTCCTTTAGTTTATAGAGGAACCGGGGTTTCAATTGACTTAGGTTTCTGTGATAAAAAAAATCGAAGAAAACATTATGTTCATGCGAATATATTAACTCAACAGCTTAGTCCCTCTTTAAATGAGGCTAGTACAACAACAATCCAGAATACCCACTTATCAATGGATTATGAATACGCAATACTATTAAAAGAGAAAAAATGGAAGTACCATTTGGGTGGTGGCTTTTATAACTTTCTTTCTGTTAGAAATATCCAGTTTACAATAGGAGATGAAGTGGGGTTAGATTGGTTTTCTAGCGTGAATATGTTATTTTTAGGATCTAGGATTTTTAATCAAAAGCACATAGTGTCATTTGTGATGTCTTCTTCATTATTCAGTTATGTTATAGGAAGAATGAAAGTGCCTCGATATCTTCCACAAGATGTCATCCAATCACTAGCAAATGATCCTGACCGTTTTCCTGTAGGGAGATTACTTCGAGCCGGAGATTTTCTTACGCTCATGGATTTCTTTGATATCAGGACCAGTTTTAGCTACCTTCTTAGAGTTTCTGAAGCTTGGGGAATCGGTTTCACTTATCATTTCCGGTACTATCAATATCCAAAATTCATGGATGTTCAATACGGTTTAAGTCAATATCATTTTATCCTTGCTTACCAATTCTAATGAGGACCAAATTGCTCTTGCTATCAACTTTCGTGCTATTAGCTTGCGAAAACATCCTGGTCAATGACGAGATTGCAACTGATCAAACGAGTATATTTAATCTTTTTTGGGAAGATTATAACAGAAATTATGCTGGTTTTGTAGTAAGAAATATTGATTGGGATTCCACTAGATCTTCGGCTCTAACTAGCATAAAAGGCGGTTTATCCGAAGAAGAGTTCTTTGAACTATTAGGTAGCATCGTGGTAAACTTTGAAGATATACATGCCGAAATCATAGATACTCATGGTAGACGTATTCGGTATTCACCAAAAAATCCTAGCTCTATAAGTATGATTGGTCCTTTGAATGACTATCTTATATCTGCAAGAAAAGCAGGTGAGATCTTCACTTACGGTAACATCATTAATGAAGAAATCGGATATATCCAGATTCCTACTTTTAGTTCTCGCTTTTCATTAAACCAATATGAACAAATAGACATAGTTATTCGAAATTTAGGAAACATAAAAGGATTAGTTTTGGATTTGCGCAATAATGGTGGTGGTCAATCTGATCGTCAAAAAACAGTAACCCAACGTTTCGTCAAAAACTCATTTACTTACATCCAAGGTCAGTTCAGAAACGGTTGCGACCACAATAATTTTGATCCTCCCATATCTGATGATATATCCCCCGGTGGAAGTATACAATTTACAGGACCAACAGTAATTCTCGCGAATAGAGCAAGTGGAAGTTCTGCAGAGGTTTTTGTGATGACACTCGAAACACAAGAGCACATCATGATCGTTGGGGATACTACAGCAGGCGGATTAGGTCTGAATACCTGGAGAGAATTGCCAAATGGGTGGAATTATCGTATGACCTTGACTCTAACATCAAATGGAGATGGGATCAGCTATGAAGCTCAGGGTATCCCACCTCACGAAGTAGTATTTTTCACAAAACAAGATTCCATTGATAGAGTAGACCCGCAATTAGATCGGGCGATTGAATTATTATTATAATAACCGATAAGGGGATAATCTATATAACTTAAAGATCATTCCCAAGATACTCACTCTTTTAAACAATTCTAAAAATTGGGATTATCATTTCATTGCATGACTCATACCTCCTGTATGAGATATAGTAATTCTTTTCTTAAGGAAATAGCAAAGAGTATTTTTAAACCTTTATCTCTTGCTCGAATAATTCCTCCTTTTTTTCCATACAATACAGTATCTCTTTTGAGTCATATTGACATCAGATAAGGGTTCTTTTGATCGCCCAATCAAACCGAACCAATTTCTTCGTCATAATATAAAATTAGACGTTTTAAAGGATCCTCTTTAAGATATGCTTATTGTGCGTAAATGGCATCTTTTTACATTTTCCCCACGTTCACATAAAAGTTTGTTAAACACTTAATTATGAAAGGACTTTGTATTTCTAAGAGAAAACCAAACAAAGAAACACCCCAAGATTTTCATATGCGATCTGCCGATGGATGGTACTGTTCTGCAAAGCACCCTGATGATACACTCGGTTTCATGCGCAGGCTGAGTACCAGCTTGACATTTTCATTTTAAAATTTACCTGTTACAGTGAAACCATAAGTCTGTGGAAGTCCGAAAGAAGCTTCATCCGTTAGGTTTTTATCATTTTTAGAGAACAATAGGCCATCACCCAAATTCTACCATTCATTTATAGCATTTTGTGCTACTACAGTCAAAACAAATGTCGACTAGAAGACCAACGTAAGAATTTTTCATGAGATCAGTTCTTCGGTCTTTTATCAACCAGCACCACCTATTGTGTTCAATTGAACTTGTTAAAAAGATAAGAAAAGCTTAGCGATCACTACTACTAGTGATGGATTATTAATTTTTCACTAGTTCTGGTGATTGAATATTTAACAATAGATGTTCATTTTTGCAAATCCCAAACCAACCTATACAATGATACAACATAAATTTTTTCAGCTTTTTATAATTTTCATCTCATGGACTTCATGGGCCGGGACTATCAGTGGAAAGATTACAGACCAAAATAATGAACCAATCCCTGGAGCAACTGTGTTGATTTTAGGCACCAATAAAGGTACTGTTAGTGACGTCAATGGACGTTTCAGTATTGAAAACATTAGAAATGGTAATTACACATTAAAAATATCTTCAGTTGGTTTCATAGAAATTCAAAGGAAAGTGTCGGTAGGGAATGATGTTGTTGAATTTAACATCTCACTTGAAGAAGATCTCACACAACTTGATGATGTGGTGGTTGAGGGCCGTTTAGAAACCACCGAAATTCAAGCGCAACCTATATCCATTTCTTCAATCAACGCTGTAGAATTATCTGCGCAGTCTTTGAGTGCAGAGGAACTTTTAAAGCAAACCTCTGGTGCTGTTATACGTCAGTTTGGTGGACTTGGCGGTGATGTAAATATTAACCTTAATGGACTAACCGGCAATGCAGTTCGTGTTTATTATGATGGTATGCCTTTAGAAGTGTTCGGAGGGGGTATTCAAATTAATAATATACCTGTTGATGCCCTTGAAAGAGTGGATGTTTACAAAGGGGTGATGCCTGTTGAGGCAGGTACCGATGCGCTTGGTGGAGGAATCAATTTGGTCCCAAGAAGTAGAGGCACTGATTTTTTTCGCACCAGCTATGAAATTAGTTCATTCAACACGCACCGCGTCACCTTGGATGGAGGAAAAGAACTGGGGAGAAAAGCATTCATCTCATTGCAATCCTTTGCAAACTACGCAGATAATGATTTTATCATGAAAGATATTTCCAATAGGTTCATCCGTGTTAACTCCAATGGGTTTTCTCAAGCAGATACGGAAATTATTAATGCCCGAAGATTTCATGATCAACACCGCTCCGTATCTACTACGTTATCGGGCAGACTTGTGGAATTGCCATGGGCAGACGAGCTAAAAGTTTCTTTATTATATAATCACAGGTTTGACGAAACACAAAACGGAACGCAGCTTGTTGAGACCGCCTTTGGAGAAGCCGAACGTGAAATAAGAAACTTTAGTCAATGGGTGAATTATAGAAAGCTTCTTTTTAACAGAGTAAGCTTAAGATATGCGGCTGTATTTACTCAAACGAAAGACGTTACAGATGACAGTACTAAAAACGTATATAATTGGAGAGGTGATATCATCGAATCTAATAGTATCAGTGGCGCAGAAATCAACCCTGGACCTACGGCAAGAGACGCAGATAATAAAGGCATCGCTCAACGATTAACTTTGAAATATGATATTAGTAAAAAATTATTTTTAACCGTCTCCAACTTTAATCGATACAATAAAATTGAAGGAAACGATCCTTACAGTTTTCTTTTTATAGCAGATGAAGTAATTGATCCAAATACCATCCCGTCAAAAATAGGAAGTAATATTTTTGGTGTAGAACTAGATTACGACTTTTTCCAAGAAAAAATTAATCTGAAGGGAATTTATAAGAATTATGTTTATGATGCAGAATCTATTGATATAAACGTTGAAAATTCTCCGATAGTCCCAGTTAGAAAAGTGACTGAAAATTTCAATGGTTTTGGATTTGCGGTTAAATACCAAATCATACCCTCTATTTTTCTAAGATCTTCATTTGAAAGAGCCATCAGGATTCCTACGGAAGCCGAAATTTTTGGAAATTTCGCAGGTATCCGGCCCAATTTTTCATTAAAACCAGAAAATAGTGATAATCTCAACCTTGGTATCGGTTTCAATAAGTCCATTTTTGGTTTTAAACAGTTCGTGTTGTCCACTGATGTCTTTATCAGAAATCAGGAAGACTTAATCAGGTCTGTTCCGTTCGGCCTCGAATCCACCAGGAATGTGAATGAGGCCAAAGTAGACGCCCGTGGGCTTGAGGTGACCACTCAAATTGCTCCACTGGAGGGATTATCGATTAATGGGAACTTGACATATCAAGAGTCTATTATCAATACGACTAATATCAATGGTTCTGCCTTAACCGGGGTGCAGCAACCAAATGTTCCAATGTTTTTTTGGAATGCCGGTATCTCATATCAATTCAAAAACTTGTTCACAAAGGATTTGGATATCCGCACTTTCGCAAATTACTTTTTTATAGATAGATACAGCATTACTGAAGTAAAAGATTTGGATACTGCAAACCCTACGAATATTATTCCGACACAAAAATTATTGAATGTAGGTATTGTAGTATCTCCGGCTACCGAAGGTTTGGATGTTTCATTTAATATAAAAAATGTTACAGATGAATTGGTATATGACAATTGGCGAGTTCCAAGACCTGGTATTAATTATTCTTTTAAAATAAGCTATTCAATCAATCAATTTTAATAATCTAACACATAATGAAAAAACTGTACCAATCCCTTCCTTGGGTATTACCTCTTGTTTTACTGATCGTGGTTGTTTCCTGTTCGGAAGATATCACAGATCCGGAGATCGAAAATCCTGAAATTCCTCAAAATACCAATAAAACTTCTGGCTTTGTTATCACCGGAAACTCAAGCTCGGGTGTTTTTGCTTATTATTCTGAAGAACTTCCAACCGAAACGGTAGATCTATCTACCGGAACAGATTTTCTGGAGTTTTTCCCTACTTCTCTTTATGATGCCGCATTGTATATGCAACGAACAGATGGACTTCCAGGGTTTGAAAAAATGGTAGTGAACAGTGAAGGGAAATTTGAGTCTGCTGGAATTATAGTTACTAATGATCCATCGGGTGTTGCTTCTTTCAGAATTGCCGTAAGAGATGAAGATACAGGGGTCTACCAAGATAGATCCAGGCCTAATACGATTGTGGTTTTTGATCCGGAGACGCTCGAAACAATTGCAGAGATAGACATGTCTTCCGTTCCAGAGCCTATTGATACCCTTGAAAGCAGGTATCAACGATTCGTGTTCAGAGCAGATGAAGTTTTTATGACTGTGAGGGAAAACATAACCGGTCTCTCATATAATGGGTTCTATTTGCAATCTGCAAGCCTTGCATCTAACAGTGCCATTGGAACTACCCATATCTCAACTCCTGTTCCAGTAACAACGATCAATAACTTCGGGCAAGGTCTCGTAGATACAAATGGTGATTTATATTTCGCTGATGGAGGGCAAGTAGCCGCCGGCCAATTTGCTCAGATTTATAGGGTTCCCGCAGGAAGCAATGAACTGGATCCAAATTATAATTTCTCCCCTCCTTTTCAGCTGGCTCCTGATAACTTTTTCTATCCTTATATGGCTGGTTTTAAATTGGTAGCTCCTAGTAAAGCAATTGCAAAAGTGAATTCTTTTGTACCTCAAGAAGTGATTGATATTATCACGACCTTCCCCGGGAATACATTTAACGAACAACTTCAAGCATTTTTTCTGGATCCGGATGCAGTAGATCAAGTATTAAGTACATTATTTACCGCAGAATCTGCCGCCTGGTGTGAAATAGATTTAATTTCCCAAACTACTACTATCATTCAAGGCGCTCCGGCACATGGAGTGTTTGCAGGTGGCACCATTATATTTGAACATGAGGGAGAAATTTATTTTTCACTGGCTACTGAAACAGAACAAGCGTTTTATAAATATACTCCCGGAATACCGACTGCAACTAAGGCATTTGATGTAACCGGTGGTACCGTTGTCGGAGGATTTAACCTATCCAATAACAACTAAGTGTTGATATAGTAAACCCAACTAGTGTAAAGAATCTTTAGATAGTATACACTATCTACGATCTTTATTCCAGGAAAAATACCCAAGTTCATGTTCTAAATATTCTTTATATCTTTATTCCCCGACCTGCTCGGGGAATGTTTTTATTTAAACCCTTCCCATTTCACTATGCTATTCTACTCATTTATCATTTCCCTTTGTTCGACTTTCAACCACCTTGTTGCGATACAGTAATTCTCCGGATAAGTTGTCTCAAAAAATCTAGTCAACATCGATCAGCACTTCCGATTTTAGGAAAAGGTTTGAAATTCGGTTTACGTGTCAATGATGGAACTTGACTAAAGGGCATAGGATTCCTGTTCAGCCAAAATTGTGCTGTTAAGATTTCCCATAACTAGTGTCTCTAAGAAAAGACGAAAAACACGCCATTGACGCTTTATAGCATAGTTTTTTAGCGAAAGACTGAGTCGAATCTATCTTGTCCCCTAGCGTCTTTTTATCGATTTTCAAAAATTCATTCGCTTTTTTGACAAAGTGAAAGTGAACCTGTGGTTTTATGGCGTTTTCATTAAAATCTCTCAAATAGATTCAATGACTATTGGTTCATCGAAATCTCAAAAAACACGCTCTATGAGCTAAAAACATTGTTTTCTCTTAAAAGATACTGTTTTCTTAGAGACACTAACTAATAGCTATGTTGCTGTTTTACCTCCTTTCGGGGTTAATCGGGTGATCCAGGAATTTCAGAGCCTGTTATCTCTGCCATTGGCTAATACCTTAGTTGCTTTGTGGAATAGCAAGACCGAAATACCTCAACGCCAATGATGGTTCGCTTTTTCATTTCAGCTATGGCCTCTTCAATGAGGTTTTTGATCGTCCTACCGGATTGCTCAAGAGCTTTTCGGAAAGTGCTGCGTTTTTCCACCAATTGTGAGATCATATGAACGATCTGCAGGATCAGATCATAGTTTTTGATCGTGTTCAGCTCTTTTCTGGCATACTTGTGTTCGAGACCAAAGCCCTGGTTCTTTTGCGCATTAAATCCCTGGTTTTCTATCTTCCATCTCATTCTTCCCTGCTCATTGATCTGTCGGGCATTGGAAGAAGTGAGGAATATATTGCTCAAACGCACCTGCTTTTCTAAAGGCTGATCCGGCTGATAGTAACGAAGATGTTCCAGGTAATTGAGCAGGCTTTCTTGGTATTTGATGCGGTTAAGGAAAGTGAATTCCTCATGTAGATAGTGTCCATTTTCTTTTCTGAGGATCTTTTCAAAAGTGGCTGTCTCGGCAGCCTTTATTTTCTTCCATACACTCTTGAGGTCATCATCTTTAAAAGTGAAGATGAACTTCCATTGATATTGTTGCACTAACTTAAAGACAGGTGCGCAGCAGTACAAACCATCGGCACGGATAAGTATTGCCAACCGGGGGAAGGTAGTTTTTACTCTGGCTGCCACGCGTTTAAAGGCCGCCTGTTCGCAATCCTGTTTATCAAACTTGCCATTCTGATTCGTCAACCATTCACTGGCCACAGAGATACTGAACCCATTAGCAAATACGAATTTGGCTTCCAGTACACTCACATACCACTTTATTCCTTTCTTCGTCTCTTTGTAGGGACAGTTTTCCAAAGGTGCTTCATCAAAAGAGTAAACCCCTTTGTGGGGCTTCTCGAAAATGGTGTCATCCACAATCAACACCGAGTCCTCGCACTCTACTGAACAAACAAACGGCTTGATAAAAGTCCACAACTTCTTATTGTCGAGTGCTTCTTTATTCAGAAAACGAGTCACTTTATCATGACTGAAATCATTCCCAAATATCCTGACCAAACCAGTTGACGTCGTATATGTAGTTGAGGTAATAAGGGAATCGGTGGATAGATCAAGCATCTTGTGCCCCCTAAACGAAATTTAACATCAGCTAAGCTTTAATCCTAAAATTAATATGCTTCCTACAATGTGAGTAACATCAGTTATTCAGATAAAGAAAGTACTACAAATGAACAGATTTCTTAATCAAAATGCGCTCACATGCATGTTAAACCCATTTTTCATATTTAATAAGTGCATACCTCAATTCAACTATTCTTAACATAAATTATACAAGGACAAGTTAATCATCCCACCAAAGCGAAGTTTGAAGATTTCCATCTTTTATAGGAACGTTATCATTGTTTAAATCAAGTTCACTCTGTGGATAGCTGACTCTTCTAGGTATTTCACCATTTAGATTAAAAGAATTAATTCCATTTGATACAGGAATAAGTTCAGGGTAACCTGTTCTTCTATAATCCGTCCATGGTTCAATACCATTGGAATACATTGCAATATATTTTTGAAGGATTATTTGCTCAAGTCTTTCATCGTTGTTAGATAAAGTAGATAACATAGAGTGTATATTCACATATGTTGTATCAGTATCTCCTGTTAATTTCTCGATAGAAGCTGTTATTGCTTCGCTCAAGGCAACTTCTGCTGCTGAAACATCATTGTTAAGCATTAATTCGATCTCAGCCTGGATAAATTTCATTTCCGTGAAACTTGTCATAACCACTGGCGAATTAATGTTAACGTAATAAATGTTGCTTCCTTGACCAAAATTTCTACCAAAACCAGACGGATCATCGGTATCTGGAAGTAATAGTGCAGATCTTCTAGGGTCATCTAAAGAATTCAATAATTCAAAAAAGTAGGTATCAATAATAATGTTCCCATTTCTATCTTGTGAAAATTGATATGCAGGATTGGATTCATTAGGATCATCACCGAATAGAAGCTGTAAGTCTTGATCATTAGAAGCTATTGCATTAACAAGAGATAAAGAAGCATCTTGATAAGCTTGATTTCCTAGTCTTTTACTTAATCTTAGATAATATTTAGTTTTCAGAGAATATGCAGCTGCAATCCAACTTTCTAAATCACCATCATATATTAAATCTTCGGAGTCCAGGGCTGGACCATCTCCAGCGGGTCCATTCAATAATGTAATGGAATTATCAAGCAAAGATTGAATTGTATCATAAATAGTCTCTTGTGTATCATATGTTGGCTGAGTCACATCGATTTCAGCACCAAAAGCTTCATTGTAAGGAATATCACCGAATAAATCGGTTAATGATCCTATTCCATGAGCAATTAAAATGTCAGCCATAGCCCTAGTGTGATTAGAATTATCTTCTATTGCTTTTTCTTTAACGATAACTAATGATTGTAAGGTAGAAACATAGGATCTAAACCATATTCCATCTCCATCCGACGGTCTCCACAAATACCTATAATTATCTCCTTGTTGCGCATTAATTCCTTCAAACTGTTGGGTAAACAAACCACTTAACCGGACTAATTCTCCACCAATAACCCACGCTAATCCTGTTTGCGCTGCTGGGATAATGGCTTGTGCAGAAACATCAGCGGGTGTTGCTGGGCTTACATTAATATCTTCATCAAAATCGCATGAATATGATATGATGAGTATCGTGGCTAATAATAAAATATTAAATCTCATTTTTCAATTTTATAAGGTCACATTGATTTTAATCCCGTAGCTCTTAGTGTTAGGATTATTAAAATAGTCATAAGAAAAAACATTACTCGATGATCCAGTTAAGTTTGTTTCCGGATCAATTCCACTGTAATCTGTTATAAGGAATAGATTTCTCGCATTTAAAGTAACATTAACTGTCATAAAAGGTGTATTTGATAGAATAGAGCTTGGAAGATTATAACTAAGACTAATATCTCTTAGCCTTACCCAACCGCCATCTTCTATAGCTAACTCATCTAACCCGACGAATCCATATGCTTGATGATAATTCGAGCTGCCGTCTGTCCCACCTATTACAGTCTCGACTGTATTTATGTTTTCTGTAGGATTTCCTTCATTATCTGCTGCAACTCCTGAGAAAACAACAGCGTCATTTCTATCCAAAGTTTCATCACTTACTCCAAAATTTCTCAAGACCCCAGAAGTTCCATTATATACGTCTCCACCTTTTCTCCAGTCAAGTAAAAATGATAATTCAAATCCTTTATATGTAAAAGTGTTCCTAAAACCGAACGTAAAATCCGGAGTTGGATCACCAACTTTTCCATCCTGTGAATCTTGAAGTGGTAAACCAGTGGATTGATCAATAACCAACCTTCCTTGATCATCTCTAAGAAATCTGGTTCCATAAAATATCCCGTAAGGCTCACCTTCTTGAATTCTTTGGGTTCCAAACGGATCGATTGTTATTACATCTAAACCAGGAGCAAGTTCATTTACAATAGATGTATAATTATTCTGACTAACGTAAGCTAAGTATCTGATTATCAGGCATCATTTTTTTGGCGATTTCATCACGCTTAGCTCTTGAGAGTCCAAGGTCATCGGGATTGAGGCCAAGTTCTTTGATTTGTTTTCTCATCTTGCTTACGATCCTTCTTTTCTGATCTAAAAATAGATAATTATTCTTAGGAGTGTAAGGTTGCTTCTTAGTGACCATGTTCCAGATGATCACGGCAAGCTTTCTGGCGGTGGCATTGATAGCTGCTGTTCTTCCTTTTCGGAAGGCGATCCGACG
>JBCDKO010000009.1:0-45922 GCA_038746525.1 Bacteroidota bacterium | reverse complement strand
TTTTCAATAGGTGCAAGGTTTTCGAGCAGATGCTTCCATTTTCGGTGCACTGAAAAAGCTCGAAATCGAGATTTTTCAACTAGTCACAGGTACATCAGCTACGTCGTTCGCTGCGGATCGAAGTATAAGCATACATCTTCACCTTGTTGCCTAGTATCTGATACACCTGTGACTTTCTCAGCAAGCCCTACCTATAGTAAGCGGGAACACAGCTTTATGAAGAATATCTAAACAGGTCTCCTGAAATAGAAAAGTAGTGTTTAAACAGATTATGTCTCAGAAAAAGTACTCTTTGGGTCTTGATCTAGTAAAACAGACAATCAATAGACTGGTATTTTTCTGCTAGGTTTACATTATCTTCGATTAGCTACTTATGGAAACTTCTCTTCAATCTCCGCAAGAAATTAAAGCCTTCATTGTCGCTACTATACAAGAGGAGTTGAAGAAAACTCGAACTTCCAGCTTTGCAGGTATTGATAAAGAGTTGTTGGAGCGAATGGTGCGGGTAGAAGAAGAACTAAAGCTTATCCATATCAGATTCGATGATCATTTGGCCTTTATCAAAGAAAGATTTGAAGCGATTGACAAACGATTTGAAGATAATCTGGCGTTTAATAAAGAAAGGTTTGAAGCTATAGACCGACGATTTGAATCGATTGATAAACGGTTTGAAAGACAGGACCGAAATATGAAATGGCTCATTGGATTTGCGATCGCTTTCCTCACTTTAGTTATGTCATTTTACAAGTTTATGGTGTGATAACGATGAGAAAAGGTGGAGCTCGATCGTTCGAATTTTTTGACAACCTGCATTGCACAATCATTCACAAAACCTTTAATGAATCTACGAAATGAGTATAAAGGTTTAAAGGTGAATCTATACTCACCGCCGGATGAATAAAATCCACAGATGCGGTTTATCGAGAATTCTATGTGTGCGATTGAAAATGAATGATACCTATGAGATATAGCTTTGATTGATCTCTGATCTTATACTTCCTGCTTTAGTTTCCAAGATAAATTGTTGGTTTATAAAAAGCACAAGCAGACACTCAGATGTGTATGTCTATACGAAATACGCGGATGACAGGTCAGGAAAGTGAGCAACCGACGACCAAGACGATAATAGCTAGATTTTGTGTGGAATTAGGTTCATCATTTTTTTAAAAATGAATTTCAATCATATTGATTTTATTAAATGCAACATAGTTGCATTTATAATTTAATTTCGTCATGTTTGTGATTATGTCACCTACAAATAACACATATTCTGGACTAAATAAAACAAAATTAAAATATTGGTTTTGCCTACTCTTAGTGGCACTTATGTTTGCAGAAATATTTAGCCCTGCTATCCTTTTAGTGGCGTTTCAAATGCATTTTGGCGAACATTTTGTGGAATGCCAGCATAACCGTAGCCATAATCAGGCGACTTGTATCCTGACCGAGATAATGCCTGAGCAGATCAAGACAGTTGCTGATCGTGTTCCGCTTTACTTTTTCTTAAACTTATTTTTTCTAGACTGTTTCTTATGTTCGTCATCGTCTCTGTTTAAAGGGATATTAGTGATAGATCAATTTTTCCATTATCTCAAACACTATTCTCCTCCTGTTCTCAGAATACATAAACCCCCACCTAAATTTCAATAAACCAAACTTCAGTCCTGCATTCGGTGCAAAAGCAGGACAGATTCTATACATCAAATTTAAGTACTTTAAAAGCGGTTGTTTTTTAGCAACCTCATCTTTGATTCTATAAAATTTTTACGATATTATTATGCAAAAAAAATACATACCTAAACCGACTAACGGCATAAGCTGCCTTTTGATCCTGATTTCTTTGATCGCATTTTCCACTTACGGGCAGCAAAGTACAGGGACTATTTCAGGGACAGTGAGTACGAAAGCAGGCAACGCCCTTGAGTACGCGAGTTTGCTTTTAGAAGGCACCAGCCTGGGCTCAACTACCAATAGCTTGGGACAATTTACGATCAATAATGTACCACCAGGAACCTATCAATTAATCGCCTCCTTGGTTGGTTATCAAACCATAACACGAAAATTTACCGTTAATCCCGGGCTCACAACCAAAGTAAACCTGAATATGAGTGAAGAAACCACCAGCCTGGATGAGGTGCAGGTGAGCAGTGCACGAGAGTTTATAAGCGAAAGCCTGAACAAAATAGATGTCCCTCTCAAAAATTTACCAATTACAGCCAACAGCGTATCACGGCAACTGATTGCTCAGCGCGGAGTTGATGAATTAGGTGAAGCTGTTAAAAGTACTCCAGGGGTTCGTCCCATCAATCGGTACGGAGGCTTTCAGACTTTCCACATCCGTGGGTTCAACAACTTTGTTTTACTTACAGATGGGGTAAGGGACGAACGGCACAATATCTCTACTAGCGCTCCAAGCACTAATCTGGCTAACGTAGCACGCATAGAGGTACTCAAAGGTCCGGCCTCTGTACTTTTTGGGCATTCTGCCTTGGGTGGCGTCATCAATATTGTGAGAAATCAGCCCACCTCTGTTTTTGAAGCTAACTTCTCGGCTGCTTATGGTAGCTTCAATACCCGCAGGCTACAGACTGGCGCGGGAGGTCCTATTAATGAAAAGTGGTCCTACAGGGTAGATTTTGGTATTTCTGAGTCAGATGGTTTCCGGGATTATGGCACTAGCACGAATAACTTTTATACCGCCATCCAGTACCGTCCCAAAGATGGTGAACTGTTGGATATCAGGATCGGGTTGAATAAAGATGTTTATGATACAGACACAGGTCTGCCCGTTTTGGAAGATGGCTCACTAGTGCCGGCGATGGACATTGATAACCGCTATAATGACCCACAGGATTTCCTCGATCATACCCGCTATGATTTTCAGATACGTTATGTAAAACAACTATCTGAAAACACCAAAATTTCTAATCAACTGTCGTACTACTGGGACGATATTGATTATTTTTCCACCGAAGAACTTACCTTCAATGAAACGTTAGACTCGCTCACGCGTACCTTTCCTTTCTATTTCAACCACCGTACCAAGCCCTGGCAAAACCAGTTGGAGCTTACCCATGATTTTATCACCGGTAATATAGAACAAAAGGTGCTGGTAGGTTATTCATTGAGTATCATGGACCGCAAAACGTACCGAGGTGATATTTTCGGGCCGGCTAAGTTTGCAACCATTGCAGTACAAAACCCAATACTGAATCAAGGATACATAAATCATGTGGATACCCGCTACCAAGCTAAACTGGAAGATGTTCACGGCATCTATGCACAAAACTGGCTCAACATTGGTGAACAATGGAAAGCACTTATTGGCGTTCGATATGATATCTTCCGAGGGGATTATTTTGACGATCAGGTTGACGCAGACCGCAATGTAATAGAAGAAGGTGAGGTGACAGAAATATCTTCTACGGCATTCACCTACAGAGCCGGACTGGTGTATCAGCCGCTGGAACAACTTTCTTTTTACAGCGGATATTCCACTTATTTCAAGCCTTCCCGCAGGATCACTGGAGATGGGCAGGTTTTTGATCCTGAAACAGGCTTTCAGGCCGAACTGGGCAGCCGGGCTAACCTCGGTACCTACATGACGGTCACGCTCTCAGGTTTTTATCTACGTAAAAACGATATCGTAGAAAATCTAGGTGGAGGCATTTTCCAACAGGTGGGTTCAGCCGATTCTAAAGGGCTGGAGCTAGAAGCAAGTGCTTCGCCGTTGGATGGTCTTACTCTCAACATCGGGTATGCTTACACCGATATCCAAATCAGGGAGTTTGATGGAGATGAGGACAACCCCTTGGCGGGCAATCGTATTGCTTATGCTCCTGACCACCTAGCAAATCTTTGGGCAAATTACCAGATCCCCAATGGCTTACTTCAGGGTTTTGGCATTAGTGCAGGGTTCTACCACACAGGGGAAAATTATACCAATGCAGCTAATACTTTTAAGCTGCCGGCCTATACCATCCTTGATGGAAGCCTCTTTTATAATTTCAGGCAAGGAGAGGTAAGGCTGAATATAAACAACATTACTGATAAGGAGTACTTTCGGGACGCCATTTATGGCAACCAGTTTTTCCCGGGGGTATCAAGAAATTATTTGCTAAGCCTTCGGTACAACCTCTAGCAAATGGCAAAGAAAAAACTGAAAAAACTGACCAAATGGATGCTATGGCTGCATCGCTATACCGGCTTTGCCCTCAGCTTATTGTTCCTGTTTTGGTTTCTTTCAGGTTTTGTGATGATGTACAAAGACTTTCCGTACTTAAGCAAGGCGGAAAGTCTGCAACGCACCGCAAGCATTCCTATTAATGAACCAACTTTGGAACCATGGCCATTCAATGGACTTACCCAAGGACAAAGCTGGGAATCCATTAAAATGGTAGCCCTTTTTGGGCGTCCAGTGTATCAGTTTCAGGATAAACAAGGGAATTTTGATTGTTTTTTTGCGGATACAGGCGAGAAAGTAGCCGCTATTAGTATAGACGAAGCTAGGCAAATTGCTCTTGACTTTATGGATGGTAAACATGCAGTGGAAAAAGTGGAGCCTATGGGTGAATTGGACCAATGGACACCGCGTACTCGTTTTATGCCCTATTTACCCGCTTATAAAGTGTTTATGGAAGATGGACAGCAAACGGTGTGCTATGTGTCCTCTGTCACAGGGGAGGTTTTTCAGAAACTGAATACTGCGGATAAAATCTGGGCATGGTTAGGGGCCATCCCACATTGGATATACTTTAAAGACCTTCGCATTCGAACTCAGCTATGGCGAGACATTGTGATAGCGTTAAGTATGATTGGCATCTTCATGTGTACCGCAGGATTATACATGGGTATTATCCGTATAAGGCGGAAAAAGCACAATAAATGGGCTTTCAGCCCATACAAAAAGGTATGGTTCAAATGGCATCACTATACGGGCTTCATTTTTGGACTATTCACGTTTACTTGGATATTAAGCGGCTTCTTTTCTATGAATCCCTGGAAGTGGAGTCCTTCCCGAAGTCTTGGTGAAAAAGCTCTGGCTCAATGGCAAGGTGGCGCACTTCTTCCTGAACTGTTTACCATAAATCCTTTTAAAGCATTAGGTGCATTAAACCAAAACAATCAGAGGAAGGAAGTACGTGAACTGGTGCTCATACGGTTTGGAGGAAAGCCCTACTATAGGGCGCACATGGCTGATGGATCCACCAGCTTGTTTCGGGCAGATGGCCCTTTCAACCAGTGGGTTGAGCGTCTAGGTGAAGAAGCCTACATTGAACGGATTCATAATCTTCACAAGAAAACAACAGGTTTACAAATCACAGAACTGACCGATTATGATGCCTACTATTATGATAAGCACAGCACCAAGCCGCTGCCAGTGTTGAAAGTGGATATCAACGATAGAGCCAATACTACTTACTACATCAACCCTAAAACCACCAATGTGATGTTGAAGTATGAAAATACCAGCCGAGTAAACAGATGGGTATATCACGGCCTGCATAGCCTGGATTTTCCTGCCTTGTTTTTCAGAAGACCGCTTTGGGATATTGTAGTAATTGTGCTCATGTTAGGCGGAACCAGTGTAAGCATAACCGGACTGGTCCTTACCTGGAAATGGTTGAAGAGAAAGATGACCAGAAGAATAAATCTTAAAGGATTGCCAGCATTTCATAGTAAAAACAAAAAAACGCATTCTATTTAAAACAGTCTCTACTTTTATTATGCCAATGAAAAGCTAATATTGCAACACCGAGATGAAAGTCTGCATAAAATGAAGCAAATAGAAGAAACAATTTTCAGCGATAAATACAACGATGAAGGAAATAGATGAGCTACTAAAGGAACGGCGCAATTATGAACTGAATGGAGATGGGCATGTGATGACATCCGTTGAAACACCATTGAGAGAGGATGCATTTCTTAAACCGGACCATGAAAAGATTAATAATATTGAAAAACTTTTTGCAGGTATCATGGAAGAGTTAGGTCTAGACCTAACTGATGATAGTCTGAAAGGAACTCCATACCGTGTTGCCAAGATGTATGTAAAAGAACTATTTCAAGGACTTAATCCTGAGAATAAGCCTTCGCTGTCAGTATTTGATAATAAATATCAATACAATAAGATGTTGGTAGAGAAAGACATCACTTTTTCATCGTCTTGTGAACACCATTTTTTGCCTATTGTAGGAAAGGCTCATATTGCTTATATCTCTTCAGGCAAAGTAATAGGCTTATCCAAAATCAACCGAATTGTAGCGTATTATGGTAAAAGGCCTCAGGTACAGGAGCGAATGACCCTGCAAATATTCAATGAGCTTAGAGATGCACTTCAAACGGATGACGTGGTGGTAGTGGTAGATGCTGAGCACATGTGTGTATCAACACGGGGTGTCAATGATAAGACTAGCCGAACAACCACCCTGGAATACGGAGGAAAATTTGATAGTGAGATGCTTAGAAATGAATTTTATCAGCTAATCTAACGTTACTCGGAGAATGAATTGACTAAAGAAAGTACCATTTCTCTTTTATTTTTCATGGAGAGAGAAGATCCTTTGTCAAGGAAGTGATAAACAGCTAAGCAAGCCATTGCCCGGTTGAATGCGTTGTCAATAGAGCGGTGCCTGGTATGCCAGAGAAGAATGCGATTACCATATAGTCCGTGAATGATGGGCTGTACATTTGATCCGGTGGAAGTAAAACTAACTCCTCGTATGTTGCTGATGGCAGAAGCAAGTGAACGAGCGATTTTCTCTGGTGACATATAGATTGTATGTTGCCTACTATCGCTTCCTCTTCCACCACTACAATTTCCAATAGATTTTCCTCCGGAGTCAAATAAATAATATGATAACGATTACGGAAATCATAGTAATGAACTACTGTCTCGTAACCTCAGAAATCCTGACCAGACGTAAAAATCAATGTCGCAAAAACACCATAATGACTGACGCAAATTTCCATTTTTAAACTATAAAAGATGTTTTTGAACTTAAAATGATACCAGATTACGACAAATAGATTTACGAGACACACCTATTTTTAGAGAATTTAAGGGGTCGGGTCAGGAGTTCTGAACCTAAAAATCGAATCTCAAAATCAACTTCTTTTTTGCATAGGTTAGTTAGTGTCTCTAAGAAAAGACGAAAAACACGCTTACTGACGCCTGAAGCGTAGTTTTATAGCAAAACAATGAATCGAATCCATTTTATACTTTGGAATACATTTCTCAATTCCTCAAAAATCCATTTGAATTTTGAACGAATTGAAGGTAAACCTGTGATTTTATTGCGTTTTCACTAAAATTTCAAAAATAGATTCGGTTCAATGACCATTTGTGCATCGAAATTTCAAAAAAACATGCTCCGTGAGCTAAAAACATCGTTTTCTTTCAAAAGATACTGTTTTCTTAGAAACACTAGTTAGCGTGAAGTTTCCTTCATTATCACTGATCACCCCCTTTCTCTGAATTTAGAATCTTAGCAGTTGCAAGAGAAAGAAGTTTGTTTATGTCTTTATCCAAGGTCTTTCCTGTAAAATATTCTTTGTACAATCAAGTTGAATAGGTAATTGCTTAGCTGCAAATAGAGCGAAAAGTAGAAGAATAAATCTCATATTTGTCTCAAGCGCATTCAGCACAAATACCATCCACAATTAGGTTAATCCCTTCCATCTTATATCCTTTTGGAATAATTACTTTTGGAATTTCTCTATCCACTAAGCATTCTATTTGTCCACAAATGTTACACTTAAAGTGGATATGATTATCAAAGTGGTTTTCCGGAGTACAACTACATTGGCCTAAACCATAGAGATACGTTCCACTTTCATTTGGTATTTTATGCAATAATCCAGATTCAAGAAAACAATTAAGTGTTCGAGATAGGGTTACCCTATCATATTGCTTAAACCTGTTTGCTAGATCACTTACAGAAAGCGCACTTTTTTTCCCCATGAAATGCCGTATTACGTCTACTCGGCAATTCGTGATTCTCAGGTTGTGTGACTTTAGAATTGATATAGGCGCTTCTGACATCACAAGAAAATCACTTATACAACAATATTACACTTGTGATAAATCTCGGTGAGCTGCTCTTTAGATGCAATAGAATTCATTAAATATTTTGTCATTTGATAATTTATACTTTCCGTTCACTACTAGAAAACTAGTTTTTGGTAATCAGCTAGTTAATCAAAGGAAAGTTCCTAACATTTAAAAGATAGGTAAATTAATATAGCATTCTTAGAAAGATTCAAATAAATCTATAAGTATTCTCATTTTCTATTCTTTTTTAGTTATTTTTCTATCTCTTAAACTTTCAAAACATGCGGTTTTCATTTTTCCTATTTTTAGTTGTTGTTCTTTCCAGCAGCTTCATTCCATTCACTCCAATTATTAAAACGAAAAAAATAGAAGCAGATATTGACTATCTGGTGGACTTATACAAATCCATTCACCAGTTGCCTGAGTTGTCATTGCAAGAAAAGGAGACCTCTAAAAAACTTGCCAGCGAGCTAAGAAAAGTGGGGTTTGAGGTTACCGAAAACTTCGGTGGTTATGGAATTGTAGGGATATTAAAAAATGGAGAAGGCCCTACCATCCTTTATAGAACAGATATGGATGCGCTTCCTATGTATGAAAAAACAGGGTTATTATATGCAAGCAAGGTTGAAGTGCCTTATAATGGTAGTGTGGTTGGAACCATGCATTCTTGTGGACATGATATTCATATGACCAATTGGGTAGGTACTGCAAGGTATATGTCCCAAGTCAAGGATCAATGGAAAGGAACGCTAATGTTTATTGGACAACCGGCTGAAGAAATTGGGGCTGGGGCTAGAGCGATGTTAGATGCAGGTCTTTATGAAAAGTTTGGAGTGCCTAATTATGGTATTGGGCTTCACAGTAGCCCTACGCTGCCTGCTGGCACTATAGGTCTTTCTGACGGCTATACTATGGCCAATGCTGAATCTGCTGATATAAAGGTATTTGGGATCGGGGCGCATGGAGCGTCACCTCACATGTCCATAGACCCTATAGTGATTGCCTCTATGATTGTGATGGATCTTCAGACCATAGCAAGCAGAAGTGTTAAGCCCGTTGATGATGTTGTGGTAACTGTTGGAGCGATGAAGGGTGGGACAAAGCACAACATCATACCTGACGAAGCAACACTTCAATTAACCATTCGGACATTTAAAGAAGACGTGCGGCTATTGGTGCACCAAAGAATTGAAGAGATAGCCAAAGGAGTAGCTATTGCTGCAGGACTTCCAGAGGACAAGATGCCCGAAGTTGTCTTTTCTTCAACGTACACTCCGGCTAATTATAACGATCCTGAATTAATAAATTCTATGCGCATATCTGCTTCCAAAGTAATTGATCCGAATAATGTAAAGGAAGCAGAGCTTCAAATGGTCGCAGAGGACTTTTCTCTTTTCAGTAAAACATCGCATAAAGTGCCAACTGTGCTTTTTTGGCTAGGTACCGTACCTGATCATCGAATTCAGTCAGGGGATTTACCTGGACTACATTCTCCATTTTACTATCCAGAACCTGCGGTGTCTTTGGAAACAGGAGTTGCAGTAGTGAGTCAATCTATGCTGGATTTATTTAATCAATAAAAACCATTATCACAATGTAAATTCACAGCTTGGGTTGAGGTTGGTAAGTTTAAAAATTTGTGGCTTTTTGCTAATTACTTTAACAATGGTTGTTTGATCAGGAAATAGTTCCATAAAATAACTGGCCTTAAGATAGAATGACTGCCATTCTTCTTGGGCTTCAAGCCTGAATGTAACCCAATAACTATTGCCTTTCATCTTAATCGTGTCAAGGCTAAAACCTATTTTTTGTCCGTTTATTTGAAGTTGGATTTTTTTTTGAAAGTATCCATTGATCGCTGACCTGTTAACGATAGGAAAGGCTTCTTCATCAGAAGGGGTAAAGGCCTTTGAATCATTTCTAATAGCGTCTTCTAGATTGTCCGAAAAGATTTTTATGCTCATCTGCTGCTCATCAATTTCTAAGATCGAAATATAAAATGCATGATCGTGATTTGTGTATGATGATAGTAGATAAAAAGGAATTAAGAGAATGGATAGCATAGGAAATCCCATAATAACTGAAGCTAAATTTTATGCATTAAACAGATTGTTTTTGGTATCAACCATTTTTAAGCAACAAAATATTGCTTTTAAATCATTTCATAATCTATAAATATAGATCAAGTAATTGAGTTCCAAAATAAATATAGAATGTATATGTACATCGCTTCTAAATAAAGCTGCAAATGGAACCCGTTTTTGTAAAACGTAGTAAATTGTTTTCTTAGAGACACTAATTAATAATCAGCACTTTGTAGTAGCTGAATAGTAACGCTTCATCCAGTGATTCAATAAATTTCTGGTTTTCCAATGCGTCTTATACAAGCAATAGGAAAGAAGCACAAAAAGCGGGACTGTAATAATAGTTTTCTTGCTTGTGTGTATGTTTACGACAGGTCCTCGTTGATTTGTATAATAGAATAAATTTATCAGTGCTTCTGCATTCGATAATACTAAAGGGCACCTCCAAAAACCCGCTTTCAATTTTCGAGATGATCTTTTTTTCCTAATACTTCGTTATCGAAATACTTCTTTAACGCTGCTAAACTCCGTTTTTGACGTCTTGTCTCAGAAAAAAAACGCTATCTCAAATTCTAGAACTGAGTTTTTAGAGGTGCCCTAAAGGCTTTTGATGTCAATTACTTCGAAATTCCTGGCATCAAAGTAGTCATCCAACCCATAGTCAGTATTGATAATGATCCCACCTAAAAGTGCCACTTTTTCTGTATGAAATTCATTTTTGCACGTTTTTAAATGACCATAAATTTTTTCGTTGATAATTTCATAAGTTGCTTCTGTAATGGCTTTCTCTTGGTATTCACTATCTAGTATTTGCTCCCGGTAATGCATTAGGCTTTCCTCCAGTTTCATTTGTTGATAGTCATCGTCATTTAATACAGGGGCATATCCATTGTCTTTAAATCTGCTTAACGCCAACATAAGCGCACCACAAGAATTGCCAGTCTGCTCCTGTCGCGGACGGTACATTTTGCCTAAGTCACCATCCAGCGTAAGACCAATGTGAGGACCATAAAAAATAAATGCGCTGCCTTCATCAGGAATATGATGGGCAAAGGCTGTCATTCCGGTCTGTCCCGCAAATGGCAAACCTCCTAACCCTCCCATGATGAAGGGGCCGAATAAGACACTGAAAAAGGTTGTAGAAGGTACATTAATATCGTCTGAGCAAACCGATGTTGCCATCAATACCTTGGAAACATTGATATTATACTCAATTTGCATTTTCCCAAGGTAATGAATGGAGGTATCCTTTGCATCCATTGCATTTGGAAAGTACTCTTTTACAATCTTATCAAATTTTCTTTGTAACATATTTTGATCTTTTAACTGGGTATCACTGTTTATAATTGATGCAATTAATTTAGATTAATTTTTATTAAGTGCATCAGTATTGCGTTAACAATCGCTCTTTTTTTAATAAATTTAATCTAATATGATTGCTACATTGATCTTTTACTTATCAAGAAACCAAGTTCAGTGAAATATTTTTAATCACATCCAAATTTTGCTATCCAGTTATCCAGTGTTTCGAAGAAAAGAAGAAAACACGTTTCATTGCAAACTTCTTCAACTGAGATTTTTGTTCTGTGTCTCTGAGACCATATCAATTTTACTACTTTCTTGCTCTGATTTTTATTCTTTTTCTACAAGGGCACCTCTAAAAAACCCACTTTCAATTTTTGAGATGATCTTTTTCCTAATACTTCATTATCAAACTACTTATTTAACGCCGCTAAACTCCGTTTTTGACGTCTCGTCTCAGAAAAAAACGCTATCTCAAATTCTTGAACTGAGTTTTAGAGGTGCCCATAAGAAGTTCTTTTTCCAATTCATTCGGTAGTGTTATTCTAAACCCGATTTATGAATTGAATCATTTTTGTAGAATTTGTATGGTTTATTGACCTAATGCGCTTTTGTTACAGCATGTTCCCTTTCTCTAACCACTAACTCAGCCCCTCTTTTCAGCTACTTCCTACTTCTTTCCATCAGTTCCTGATTAGAAACTCTTAGTCCCTCTGCTTTTATTTTTGAAGGTTCTTTTCACTCTTTTTGCTTTTGAAACTATAGTTTTTAATATAAGTCGCAGGGTTAACTTGCTTTCCATCTTTTATAATCTCATAGTGCAGGTGAGGAGCGGTAGAAGCCCCTGAGTTTCCTGATAGAGCAATTGCCTGACCTTTTTTGACTTGGTTACCCAGACTTACCTTGAATTGAGACAATTGCGCATATCGGGTAACGAATCCATTGCCATGATCAATAATAACCATCTTACCATATCCATCAGTCTTATTTCGAATTTCTGAGACTTCTCCATCAGCGGTAGTGATCACTTCACTCCCAATCTTACAAGCAAAATCCATCCCTAGATGCATTTTCTTTACGTGCTCAGTAGGATGCATCCGCATACCAAAACCAGAAGTCATTTGCATATTTTCTGTATCTGAAAAAGGTAAAATAGAAGGTGTATTGTTTTGCTGTAATGGACTTTCCACATCAATCTTTACATCAGTCATTGGACCTATGATCGAAGAAATTTCATCCCCAACCTCATTCAAAGGGTTCATTGCTTCTTTAGTACACAAAGTAAAAATTATTATTAATATCACTGGTACGGTCAAAACATAGATCCAACCTGTACTTTTCTTTTGTTTGTTCATCATTACAATTCGTTTTTTAATCATTTGAAAATTGAAATGACTCGCCAAACCGGAATATTGGGGCGATTGGAGCTGGGAGAACAAAACCTCTTGGTATTCGATCAGATTATTAAACCGCTTTAGTACCCCTGCATCTGCCTGATATTCATGGATTTCGATGAGCGCATTTCGAAACAAGTAAATGAAGGGATTGAACCAAAACAGCGAAACAACAAAATCCAGCAACAGCCGATCTAATGAATGGAACTGCCGAACATGCACACACTCATGCGTTAGAACCTGATCGAATGCGCTAGAACCGAATAACGAACGGGGCATAAACACATTAGAAAAGAAGCTAAACGATTGAGTTTGTACCGTTTTAAAAAGCGTGAACCAATCTTTTTTGACTGTCTCTGAATGTTTTTTGAGTTTTTGTAAAACGAAAAGATAAGCCAGTGAACGAACGAGCAATCCTGTAGCAATTAGACCATGAAACCACAGGAGTAAGGGCAAATAAGAAAAAGCCTGTTCGTTTTTCACTGGCTTCAAGATAAGTTCTTCAATAGGGGCTGCAGGCTCAGATAACCAAGCAATGACGGGACCATCCCAGAGGTCTTCCGAGACGTTTCCAGGTATAGGAAAAGAGATGAAAGGAATAATAAAACCGATAATCAGAGAGCCAATTAAGAAATATCGGTTATATGAATGAAGAGTAGTCCTTTTCAGTAAAAACCAATAAAATGAAAACAGAAGTCCGTGGACAATCATGGCCTTCAATAAATAAACAATTAACTCCTTCATGACTTTCGCTTTTCAATTTGTTCATCAATAAGCTTTCGGATTTCTTTCAATTCCTCTATAGAAAGGTCTTCCCGGGAAGCGAAGAATGAAGCAAACTTTTTGGTAGAGTTATCAAAAAAATTATTCATAAGCCCATTCATGTACTGTTTGGTATATTTTTCTTTTGTAATGAGTGGAAAATATAACCGTGATTTTCCATGGGGTTCAAATCCGATAAATCCTTTTCTTACGAGTACATTCACTACAGTAGAGATCGTAGTATAAGCCGGAACAGGCTCCGGATAATGCTCCACAATATCTTTTAAGTACGCTTTTTCTTGTGACCAGAGGCACTGCATTAGTTGTTCCTCTGCTTTAGTCAATTCCTTCATGAGGCAATACTATAACTATAATAATAATTACACAACTACTTTTATAGTAATTTATTCAGTTGCTATACTTTTTAAAAAATTAGTTGGCCTATATTGAAAAAACTTGATGATTTAACTAAAGTGAAAATCGTTGAAATGTTTGTATAAAAGAATCCTTTGCAAAACTGGATTTTTGGCTCAAACCGAGGCTTTCAGAATTTCAAAAACGTAGTTTATTGGTCGTAAATGAGGCTTTTGAAATTTTGAGTAACGAAGAGTTGGGCCAAAAGGCAGGTTTTTCAAAGGATTCTAAAAAACGATACAATCTACTTTACAAAATGATGTAACGCTCACTTCAGTTTCAAACCAATGCCTATGAGAAAAAATTAAATGTAATAGAGTTTTAGTAACTCAGATGATAGGTGGTCTTTAGGATTACTACTACTATGTTATAAATCTTTTGAACCAGGCTCTTAATAAATAGCTCTGGCGAGCTAGAAACAAAGAAGTGGATCAATTAGATAAAGCAAACATTACAACTCGCAGATTTTTAAATCAAAATGTGCCTACGTGTATGCCAATAAGCAAAAACGAGATGCATAGTCTATACTGATTTTTTAGTAAGCAAGAAATTGGGTTTCATTAAAGAATAAACTCAAGACGGTTTCCAAGAACACCATATCTTCTATCTTCTGAACGGATTAGGAAGCTTGTGGAATAAAGAAAGATCGCGCAAATATCTTTCACCTCCCTAATATCCATGCGCAACCATGATGACTAACGATCTAGATGTGATTTCTATCTGAAATTCGTCCATAATGTAATAAACCGCTATATATATAGCTGTAGATACGGTAGTGTGAGAGCCTTAACCTACGTTTTAATACTTAGGTCAAGCTACTTTACTATAATCATTAATCTTATATTTTATCGCAAGCTGATTTAATATCTCAACTGTTTTATCAATATCTTCATATGTAGGAGAATTATTTACAATAAATCTTATGCGTCCCTCATCTGGTTGGACAGCTGGATATATGATACTTACTGCAAAAATGCCTTTTTGGTACATTTCCTTTTCAAATTTAGTCAGCTTGTCTATATCTGATATAAAAATAGGTATGATTGGAGATGCAGAATTGCCAAGACAAAATTCATGCTTCAAGAGTTCTTTTCTCATGTAATTATTTTTTTTGTGAAGGCTATTGGCATATTGGCTATCACTACTAAATAGCTTCATGGTAGCTAAAATTGTTGCTGCTGCTGAAGGCGGGAATGTTGCCCGGAAAAGGTAATTTGAACTTCTAATTGTAATAAATGTCCTAAATTTTTCATTGAAAACACAAAATCCTCCTATTGAGGCGTAACTTTTTGAAAAAGTTCCAGTCATAAAATCTGTTTCGTCAAGTACACCAAGTTCGCTTGCTAAGCCTCTTCCTTCTTTTCCATAAAAACCAAATGTGTGTGCTTCATCTAGATATAAGAAAAAATCATATTTTTTCTTGAGCTCAATTATCTTCTTTAGTGGGGCGATATCACCAGACATGGAGTACGCACTCTCAATTATAACAAATTTATTTTTGTATTTGTCTTTTGTTTTTATTAACTGATTCTCTAAACTTTGAATATCATTATGTTTGAACATGAGGCTGTTTTTCCCAGATAATTTAATCCCCTCTATTAGTAAGCATGCGGGGAACTACCTCTAGATTTTAAAGCACGTGAGGTTTACCTCGGGCGGATGTTTACTTTACCTACAGAGCAAAGCTATCTGCTATCGCTGGGGAGATAGATTATTTATGATAAATAACTGATAATTATAATTATTCTCTGCCTTTCTCTCTATCTTTAAGCATGCTTACAACGCAACTAACTACCGAAGATACTATCACTATTCCCCGTGCCGAGTATGAAGAGCTAAAGCGTCAGCTTGCCGAGTTTCAACGGTTAATTTTTGGTCGTAAGAGCGAGCGATGCATTCCTACTGACCAGGCACAAACCTCGTTGTTTGAAGAGAGCACAGAAGACCAAGCCGAGGCTCCTACCCTTACCCCAGCCCATCCACTATGAGCGTGTGGTACCGCCTAAAGCGAAGCAGCAGCCGGTAGATGCGCTCTTGCCTGCCCATCCTCCCAGAGAAGAAGAGGTCATTGAACCTGAAGGGCTGGAAGAAGGCATGAAGAAGATGGGAGAAGAAGTCACCGAGATCCTGGAGCATATTCCGGGTAAGTTGTATGTGCGTCGGATTATTCGCCCAAAATAGGTGAACCGTTCCGAAGGTGGGGTAAAAGTGGGGAACCTCCCCAGCCTTCCCCTCCCGAAAAGCAATGCAGGGCCCAGCTTATTAGCATACATCATGGTGAGCAAGTGGGGGATCATTTATCCTATTATCGCCAAATACAACTATTCAAACGGGAAGGGGTGACGATCGCCAAGTCTACCTTCAATGGCTGGTTCAATGGAACGGCTCATGTACTCCACCCTTTGTATGAGGAATTGGTTCGCCAGGTACAAGGGCAAGACGATCTGCAAGCCGATGAGTCCTCCATCAACGTACAAGACGGCCATAAGCGGGGAGCTAACTTTTCTTCGTTCGAGCTTTAGCTCTCTTTGCACGGGTCTTGTGAGAAGAAAAAAGTATAAGTAAGTAAATAGTAACTTTCATCTAACAGAATTAATAGATATTTTAATACTGATAGATACATAGCTCAGTATCCATTTATTAGATTTTCGTGTTTTTCCCAATAGCGCGCGTTTGAACGCGGTGGTAACGCGTGCTAATTATAAAAAGGAAGGATGTGAAATGAAATACACTGTTTCACGCGTGTTTGTGCTTATCCTAAGCCGAAATACGCTGTTCCATACGATTATATTATATGGCTGTTGGATAAGTCCAATTTCTATAAACATACGGCGAATGAATGAAGATAGATAAACTGAGATGGTTGATAAACTAACGATGTGATGAAATCGAAAATCCCATTAGTCTTCCAAAAAGACTATCTGAATAGACGCCTTTTTTACTTTTACTTTCCTTCTACAAAATCTTGTAAATACTCATAGTCTTTCGTGAGCTTCCCCTCTTTTGCGATGGTTGCTTTTTCAATGGTTCTTTTTTCATCTTTACCCAAAAGCTCCGGTAAGACATTTTTGATAAATTCGTTTCCAAAACTTTCTGAGGCATCTCTGGGAAGTTCACAAGGTAGATTATCTACTGCCATTACAGTGATGTTGGCCTCATCTGTCAAAGGCTGCTCAACTTGATCATCACTTGGGTTATAATCGTAGATCGGATCATCTATGGTGCTTGGTTTTTTCGTGGAGGGGATGGAGCCTTCTATATCACAAGTGATATCAGCAACTACTCTTATGTTAAAGTCTTCTTTGATAATATCATCTTTATAAAAGAGGACTGGGGCAGCAGGATCCCAAAATGCGCACGCAATTAACAAGTCAGTTATTTTAGCATATTTTCCAAAGTCGCTTTCGTATAATTCTGGTTGACTGTAAAATTCACTTCTGCGAAAATCCGATCCTTCTTTGTGTTTGTTGTAGTCTCGTGTATTGAGCTGAGTAAAGACGGGTTCGTTGAGATTTTTTTCCAGGAAATCATACGGGGTAACCTGCCGAATGCCAATGCCCAGCAATACCTCAATGGCACCTTTGGCTACTCTTCCACCACCTGTTATGGCAATCTTAATCTTTGGAAGTTTTATCTTGGCATATTCAGATTTCAGATCAGCATAGTCAAAGCACTCATATGCTCGCCTTATTGAATATAAATTGTATCGTTTACCATATGTCCAAAGCCCATTATATGCGCCTACAATACCGGCCCATCGTCCAAAAGCGATTACTCTATTTCCATTTTCGTCAGTGAGCGTTTCCCAATCAATTAGTGTAATTTTCTTTTCAAGAATCGTATGCAAAAGTTCACGGTTATAGGCTTGTTTTTTAATGGTATGTGAAAAGAAGAAGTATATTTTTCCAGGAATTAACATGGCCATAGGTACCTCTTTAACACCTAGCACAACATCACAATCATCTATAGCGTCGACTATCTCTAATCCCAGATTGGCATAACTTTGATCATCAAAACAGCGGATCTGGCTAGATTGCACCACCAATTCTATATTAAATTGGTCTTTGACTTGCTTTGCCTGAAGAGGAGTAAGCGGTACTCTTCTATCAGGAGGAATTTTACCTTCTCTGAACAATCCTATTTTGATCATATCTGATATGTAGGTTAATCTTTTTTCAAATCCTCCATATCTTCTCGATCTTTAAGTTTCTTGTCTTCCACATTTTTGCTTAGAAACTTGTTGATTTCATCTATAGACATACTTGATTTTATTTCCCCAAAGGAATTAACACTTAGGTCCAACCCGTCAAGATCTTTATGAACTTTAGCTTTTTCTGCTTTTTTAGCCATATTGTTTTTGTTTTGTTAACAAGTCAATTGAATTTTTGATTCGGTAGAACACTTCGGCAGGCCCTAAAATTTCAATGATAGCCATCAGATCCGGTCCCGAGCCCTCTCCGGTAATTATAACTCTCAGCATCTGCATAAGTTGACCAGGTTTATACCCTTTGTTCTCCAAGGTGCTCTGGAACAATGATTTTACTTCCTGCGTGTTTATTTCGTCATATTCTTTGATCACATCAGCAAAGAAAGAAAGTGCTTCTCTTGTCTTGTCATTCCATTTTTTGCTCACAACCTTTTTATCAAAAGATGATGGAGGTCGAAAAAGACCAAGGCTTTTTTCAGCAAACTCATTTGGAAACGTTACTCTCTCACGAAACAACGCTACAATTTGTTCCGCTTTGCTTTGACTACAGTCTACGTGGAATTTTCTCTTTAAATCCTTGATTAGGAAACTACCTAAAGCCTTTTTGTCGCACGCTTTAAGATGTTGCTGATTGAACCATTTAGCCTTGTCAAAATCAAACTTAGTTCCAGCTTTATTCACTTTTTCCATGGAAAAATTTTTTATTAATTCTTCCATGGAAAAGATTTCTTGCTCGGTTCCAGGGTTCCAGCCTAGAAAAGCAAGGAAATTAATGAGTGACTGTGGCAAGAAACCTGTTTCTTTAAATCCTTTGGATAGCTCACCAGATGCTGGATCTTTCCAGTTTGTTGGGAAGATAGGGAATCCGGCTTTATCAGCAGCTCTTTTGCTGAGCTTACCTTTTCCATCTGGTTTAAGTATGAGTGGTAAGTGCCCAAACTCAGGGGTTTGACTTTCCCAACCAAGAAATTGATACAGCAACACATGGAGCGGAGCCGATGGCAGCCATTCTTCTCCTCGTATCACATGGCTGATTTTCATCAAATGGTCATCCACTACGTTAGCCAGATGATAGGTTGGCATGCCATCAGATTTCATGATTACCTTATCATCCAAAACTTCCGTGTGAACCATTATCCATCCCCGCACCATATCATTTAATCTTATCTCTTCTTTCTTAGGGATTTTTATCCGGATGACATAAGGCTCATTTGCTTCGAGTTTCCGCTTTACTTCCTTAGCGCTGAGTGTTAAGGAGTTTTTCATGATCGGTCTAGTCATTGTATCGTATTGTGGGTTGAGTACTCTTTTTTCCCTTAGTCTGGACCGCATAGCTTCTAGCTCTTCTGGTGTGTCAAATGCATAATATGCGTTTCCATCTTTAATAAGCCTATCCGCATATTCTTTATAAAATCCCTTTCTTTCAGATTGCTTGTATGGACCAAATGCTCCCCCTTGGTCGGGATCCTCGTCAAAGGTGATTCCGCACCATTTTAGTGCTTTTTTTATATATTCTTCGGCTCCCTCCACATATCTGCTCTGATCAGTATTTTCTATTCTAAGAATAAATTTTCCTTTATTTTTTCTGGCAAATAAGTAGTTGAATAAAGCGGTTCTTACACCACCGATATGCAGTGCTCCTGTAGGGCTTGGGGCAAACCTTACACGTACGTTATTGTTGTTCATGCTCATGGATTATCAAGAGCTCAAAAATAGAAATCAGAAGAGAGATAAAATGGCTTTTACGGTGCAATCTTAAAAAACTGCAATACAGGAGACTTCTATATTTACATTCTTGGGTAAGCCACCAACTTCTATCGTTTCTCTTGCAGGAGGATTACGCTGAAAGTATTTTCCATAGATGGCATTAACTCTGCTAAAATTATCCATATCGCTCACAAAAATGGAACACTTCACTACGTTGCCGAAACCCAAACCTGCTTCTTCAAGAATGTTCCGGATATTCTTCATTACCTGCTCGGTCTCATCCTCTATGCTACTATCTACAAGTTTTCCTGTTTCTTGATCAATGGGTATTTGACCTGAAATATAAAGGGTGTTTGCTGCTTTTACTGCCTGGGAATAAGGACCAATGGGGGCTGGTGCCTTCTCCGAATGGATGATTTCTTTCATATGTATAACATTTGTTTTCAATTGTACGCATCGAATTCTCCGTAAACCGCATCCCCTGAACCGACTTACCTAGCGGTTTTACAGATTCGTCGTTGAATCCTTACGCGCATTTCATAGCTACTCTTAAATGAACTGCTAAAGTATAGAAATGTAAAAGAATCTACTCTACGGTCACGGATTTAGCAAGATTTCTGGGCTGATCTACATTTGCTCCTCTCATTACCGCTATATGATAGCTTAAAAGCTGTAGTGGAATCACGGATACCAACGGCATCAAGGATTCATGAGTGGATGGAATCTCAATAGTGAAGTCGGCCAATTTAGGGATGACTAGGTCGCCTTCGGTTACAATGGCAATCACTACTCCTTTTCTTGCTTTAACTTCTTGAATATTTGAAACGATTTTTTCATAACTGCTGTCTTTTGTTGCGATAAATACGACGGGCATTTTTTCATCTATAAGCGCAATAGGGCCATGCTTCATTTCAGCTGCAGGATACCCTTCAGCATGGATATATGATATTTCTTTCAGCTTAAGTGCTCCTTCCAGAGCGACAGGAAAGTGGTATCCCCTACCCAAATAGATGAAGTTGGGAGCATCTTTAAACAACCCGGAAATCTCCTCAACCTTCTGGTTAGACTTGAGCGCAACTTTAGCCTTTTCTGGTATTCTGCTCAGGTCTGTCAATAGCTTACAGTATTTACTCTCAGTAATGGTACCCTTTTGGTTTGCTATCCGCAGAGCGATCATATAAAGAACGGTTAATTGGGCAGTAAAGGCTTTAGTAGAGGCAACACCTATCTCTGGCCCGGCATGCAGATAAGCTCCTTCATGAGTTATTCTAGATATTGAAGATCCTACAACATTAACTACACCTAAGACAATAGCTCCTTTGGATTTAGCAAGCTCAATGGCCGCAAGTGTATCTGCCGTTTCTCCGGACTGAGATATAGCGATCAAGATATCGCCCTCTTCGATCACTGGATTTCGATACCTAAATTCTGAGGCGTATTCTACCTCCACCGGTATTCGGCACAAGTCCTCAAAGACATATTCTGCTACTAATCCTGCATGCCATGAAGTACCACAGGCTACAATGATTATTCTATCGGCATGGACCAAAGCCTTTGCATAATTACGGATGCCGCCCAGGGTAAGGGTTCCGGATTCAATGTTTAATCTGCCCCTCATGCAATCTGCTATAGACTTTGGCTGCTCGAATATTTCTTTCAGCATAAAGTGCTCATACCCACCTTTCTCTAGCTCTTCAAGCTCTAATTCCAAGATTTGCACATAGGGAGTTTGGGGCGTATCTCTTAGATCTTTTATCTCGTAACCATCTCTGGTAATGACTGCAATCTCACCATCATTTAAATAAATCACTTCGTTGGTATGTTCTACTATAGGAGTTGCATCTGAGGCCACAAAAAACGCTTTATTCCCAAGTCCTATAACCAGTGGGCTCCCCTTCTTTGCGGTCACAATTTTTTCAGGATCATCAGAACAAATAACAGCTATAGCATAAGCTCCAATTACTTTTGATAGAGCAATCCTCACCGCATCGCTTATAGATACATCTTCACTTTTCTGAACGTCTTCAATAAGATTGACTAATACTTCTGTATCGGTATCACTGGAAAACATGTAGCCTCTATTTTGAAGATCCTTCTTAAGAATGTCGTAATTTTCAATGATCCCATTATGTATTAATGCCAGTCTTCCGCTGTTGGATACATGAGGATGAGCATTTTCGTCGCTAGGTTCACCATGTGTGGCCCATCTTGTATGGCCGATACCAACGGTTGCACTTAGGTTTTTACCTTGAGCGAACGTTTCCAGCTCAGATACTTTTCCTTGTTTTTTTATGAAACGTAGATTCTTCTTTTCAAGCAAAGCCACTCCAGAGCTGTCATATCCTCTATACTCCAATCTTTTTAAGCCTTTAAGCAAAATTGGATAAGCTTCTTCAGGTCCCAGGTAACCGACAATTCCACACATATACTTTACTTAATTTACTTCCGTGTAATAAATTCTTAGACTTATGTCATCGGGCCCAAATATGGATCTTTGTAAGCTCACGTCTAAACTGCTAAGTGTGATTAAATCGACTAGAGAGACCACATCAGACGATTCATCACGAATCAAAAGATCACTCGTTTCTGAATCTTCGATATAATCAGTATAAAGGGTTTGAAAAAAAAGTGTGGTGCTGGTTATGAGTTCGTCTTTATCTTCATTGAGAGCACTTATTGCCGGAAGACTTTGTCCACCAAGGAAGGCATTATCACTCATTACAAGGCTCGAAAATGGATCAGTTATTAAACCAGAACCATTAAAACTTCCATTTTTGTAATAAAAGGAATAGAAATTTTCTAGCGTATCTCGTTCGGTTTGATTTTTATGAATGAAACTTAAGATAGCATTATTGATAATTATTCTGTTGTTTTCATCAAAAAAAGGGACCAACTCCGCAAGAGAAATTTTAGTAGAAATACCAAAGAGAGGGTCAATAATCGTATTGCCATCCAAAAGGTTGATCTCAGCTCCATCTTCTAACGATCCGAATGTGGCGTTATTTCGATTTATGTAACTGTAATTTTTATTTGTTAAACGAAAAGAAGTAACATAGGTGGTGTCTTTTTGTCCTGAACTTAACTCAATGGGTGATGAATAGATGTAAATTTTTGACGTATCGCTTGCGAGATCAAATGAAACAAAACCTTCCGAATCATCAGATGAAATAAGTCCCAGTGACTTAAATGTGCTGGTAGAGACCGACTGATCCGGATCTTCTGTGATCTCGCCTATTAAGTTAAAAAGATCGCTAGAAAATGAATTGGATAATCGAAATCTGTAGATGGTGTCCAATACTACATTCACTTCTCTTGTAAAAGAACTTATCTCTTCATCCCTTTCTAGTTGCAAACTAGAGAGATAAATTGCACTACTAATTAGTGAATCTGTCAAAGTAAAAACTTTTAAATCCTGATTTATTGTTCCTGTAAAAGGAACTGTAGCCTGCGTTTCCAACAAAAGAACTATTGAGTCAAGGTGTAACGTATCCACAGGGTCTGGTTCATTGTCTGTTGAAACTGCTCTTGACAATGGTCCACCCTCGTAAGAAAACTGAAAATATCCCTCGGTGGCAATCTCACCTCCAATATCGTCATGATAGTTTCCAACAATTACTCTATTTTCTCCGTCTGTCCTGAGGCTATCAACGTAGATGTTTGTTGATGGAAGTGTAAACTCTATAAATTTTACGTTAGCATTTGAATCTAAATCATATTCAATACCAAGGTCTTCAGAGGTTTCACAGCCTAAAAAAACCGGGATCATTAAGATGATACCCGGTCTTATTTTTTTGAAAATAGATTGGATTCTATCCAACAAGCTCATTATATAAGTTATAGTATGACTCTTCAAAGTTTTCACTATTTTCAATAGTGTGTGTTTTTCTATCACCGGAAAGATCTGCAATCAGTCTATCAAAACTTTCAGTGTTCTCTTCATTTGCGTTGATAACTGCATCAGCATATTGCATGCCTAATTTTACAAAACCATCATAATCAGCAGTCTTTAACGGATCTAACATGTTATCGTCAATATCTATCATCTTCACTTTTTCAATCAAGTCGTCACCGAATTTATGCGCAAATCTGTTGTTGTATATAGAAAAAACAGTTTTTGCATCCTTATAAATTGGATCGTTTTTGTAAGTAGTCTTTGTGTAGAGAGGGATAAGACTAGTCATCCAGTCGTTACAATGAATAATATCCGGAGACCATCCAAGTTTTTTTACTGTTTCAAGGACGCCCTTACAGAAAAATATCGCTCGCTCATCATTATCCTCGAAAAAATTATCTTCTTTGTCAAAAAAGACGGATTTCCTGTAGAAGTAGTCTTCATTATCAATAAAATAAACCTGAAGTTTTGCATTAAGTATAGAAGCTACCTTAATAACAAGCGGTTTTTCTTCATCACCAACAGCTATATTAATTCCCGAGAGCCTGACTACTTCATGCAATCGATTCTTTCTTTCATTAATAAGACCAAATCTTGGCACCAAAATCCTTATTTCCATGCCTCTATCTTGCATTGCTTGAGGAAGCCTCCTCACGAATTCTGCTACCTCAGTGGTTTTAAGAAATGGATTGATTTCACTAGCCACATAGAGGATTCTTATATTTTCCATAAACGTTTTGATTGTTTTTATTTGACAGGGATCTAAAAAATGTGAGCAAATTTACTCTTTTTTTAAATTATTATCAACGCTTTCAATAAGTTAGCTCGTTAAAATCTCTTGTGTATGCTTATTGTCAGCGCTCCTGATAAGTTGCGCAACTTTCTTAAACAACATTACTTAAAAGATCAAAACGTTGGTTTTGTACCTACAATGGGTGCCTTACACGATGGCCATTTAGAATTGGTGAAACGGTGTATTCTGGAAAATCAGATTTCAGTAGTTAGTATTTTCGTGAACCCAACTCAATTTCATGATGCCGAAGATTTGGCTAATTATCCTAAAGATTTGAAGAGAGACATCAAAAAATTAGATTCTTTCAATGTAGATTATGTTTTTACACCATCAGACAATCAGCTATATCCAAATAAACCTCTTGTTTCAATAGATTTTGGTAATCTATCAAAAACAATGGAAGGGAAATTTAGGAAAGGCCATTTTAAGGGCGTAGGTATGGTCTTAGGGAAATTATTTCATATAATCAACCCGGATCGTGCTTATTTTGGTTTAAAAGATCTTCAGCAATACCTTTTGATCAAGCGTATGTGTGCTGATCTTAACTTCCCCGTAGAAATCATTGGAATTGATACCGTCCGTGAGCCTAATGGCTTAGCCATGTCTTCCAGGAATAGAAGGCTTTCAAAGAATGGGTTTGAGACTGCCTCTGCACTCTACAATGGTTTAGATCTTATTAAAAAAGGCCTTAAAAGGGGTGTTGTCATTGAAGCATTGCTAAGTGAAGCGACACATTACTACGCTTCGATCAATGGGTTGGAGATTGAATATTTAGAAGCAATAAACCCTGGGGATCTAAAAACAATCACATCCCAGAAAGGGCTCAGTGAACTCGCAGTTTGTGTGGCTGGTTATGTCGAGGGAATAAGATTGATTGATAATTTATATTTACAGCTCAAATAGTTGAGGGATGTTGATCGAGGTATTAAAGTCAAAAATCCATCGGGTGAAAATCACCGAATCGGAATTACATTATGTTGGGTCAATTACGGTTGATGAAGATTTAATGGACGCAGCTTGCTTGGTAGAGAATGAAAAAGTTCAGATTGTCAATATTAATAATGGTGAACGACTCGAGACCTATGTAATCAAAGGTGATCGAAGTTCTGGTCAAATTTGTTTAAATGGTCCCGCCGCCAGAAAAGTTCAAGTTGGAGATATTATTATTATTATTTCATACTGCACTATAGACCAAGCAGAAGCAAAAACCCATCACCCAATTATCATCTTCCCTGACGAATTAAACCGCCTAACCGTCTAGTAAACAACATGTCAAAAAGAATTTTTGGCGCATTAAAAGTGTTAATAAGTATACTTTTAACCGGAACACTGCTCTACCTGGTTTTCAAGAATGTAGATTGGATTGAGTTCTGGAAAAAAGCTCAAACCGTAAACCTAATGTGGGTTTTTGTGTCAGTCACACTTTCAGTTATTGCTTTTCTTGCCAGAGCCTACAGATGGAATATCTTGTTAGAACCGCTTGGATACAATCTTAAAACGTCCAGGACCACCTTGGCGGTGCTGGTAGGTTACTTAGCAAACTTAGCCATTCCAAGATTAGGAGAAATATCAAGATGTGGGGTGCTTCATAGAAATGACCAAGTAGACATCACTCATGGTTTTGGAAGTGTTGTTGCAGAGAGGATTATGGATTTATTCACACTGATCTTGTTGATTCTCGTCAGCTTCATTTTGGAATATGAAAGAATAACTTTTTTTTTGTTTGAAGCATTTTCTGACTTAAACCTATCATCATACATACTTTACATTTTAATAGGCGTAGTCGTATTGGGAGTAGGAACACCGATCTTTGTGATAAAAAAGAGAAATTCACTCAAAGGCAGGTTTGCAAAAGTGGTAAGGAGCTTTGTGGATGGGTTACTATCCCTTGGAAAAATCAAAAATGTTCCAGGTTTTATCGTTTCCACGACAATCATTTGGTTGGTTTATTATTTAATGTCCTATGTGGTAGTTTTTGCCTTACCAGAAACGTCATACTTAGGTTTGGGGGCGGGCTTTATGCTATTGGTTACAGGTGGAATAGCACTATCCATGCCGGTGCAAAGCGGTTTTGGCACCTATCATGGAATGGTGGCTGGAATGTTGTTACTCTATGGCATTGATAAGACTACAGGGTTATTTTTTGCGACGCTGTTACACACTTCGCAAATCGTATCCACAACCATATTCGGTACGGTTGCTCTTATTCTATCAGCTTTGCTTCGGCGGAGAAAACCAAACTGACTAAATGACAGTCCATACCTGGGAGTTAATATTAAAAGTGACAACATGTTGAGCCATGGTATCGTATTTGTTAAATAAGTATTAGTCTTATATTAAAAGTTAATTGGATGCTTATAATAATTATTGTTGGTTTTATGATTGCTAGCTGGGTAGTTAGTAGTCAACTTAAAAATAAGTTTAAGAAATATTCACGAGAAACCTTAGGCTCAGGACTATCTGGTAGTGAGATTGCAGAATTGATGCTTAGAGATAATGGAATTTATGACGTATCGGTTATCTCTGTTCCGGGAAGATTAACAGATCACTACAACCCGGCCAATAAAACGGTCAATCTAAGCCCGGATGTTTACAATGGCAGATCCGCCGCCGCCGCCGCTGTAGCAGCTCACGAATGTGGACATGCTTTGCAACACAATAAAGCGTATAGATGGTTGGAGTTTAGATCTGCAATGGTCCCTATCCAGAATGTGAGTGCGAGGGTGATCAACTTTATGTTTATTGCAATGTTTATTGGTGCATTTGCCTTGCCTGGATTAATCAACCCACAAACAGCACTGTTAATTATCATTGGGTGTTATTCTGTGTTTACGCTTTTTGCTTTTGTGACTCTGCCAGTAGAATATGATGCGAGCAAGCGTGCGCTTGCTTGGATAAGCGATCGAAACATTGTTAATAGTAGAGAACATGATATGGCTAAAGACGCCTTAAACACCGCAGCTCAAACCTATTTAGTAGCGGCTCTAGGTGCATTAGCGACTTTACTTTATTACGTCATGGTATTCCTGGGTGGAGATGAATAGATAATTGGAAAATAAAAAAAGCCTCTAAATAAATAGAGGCTTTCCCATTTACTTTAATGATTCTTATCGTTCAACTTTCATTTCAAATTCTACAAAACCATCAGAACCAAAGCTTTCGATAAGATCTGTTATTTTCAAGACACCTTTTTTGCCATATTGATCAAGGATATATACTATATCTCCAACCTCTAATTCATTTATATCCTGCTCATCGTTCTCTGAAATATCGAATGTTAGATCATTAGCGGTAGAAAACGAATCAAAATCAGTTCCATCAGGAGCCAGTTGGAAAAAGCAATCATTAACTTCAGTGGCTTCTATATCTAGGAATTGATTTACAGTAACCAGAACGACAGTGTCAACATCGGGATCTCTAAATAGTTCTGGATAAGCAACCGTAGAGGCTAATGATATCCCAGTGTTCCCTAAATAGTAAAAACCAAAATCCCAAAACGATGCGAACTCCTCTCCTCGATTGATCTCATAAACCTGTCCATCGAGAGTAGAAATGAATGTTTCAGAACTACCATCTGCCAGAGGTGCCTCCAACTTGATCATATCAGTATATTCATTCAAAATTTTTGTTGGGTTTGTTCCACTTAAATCAATGGTAAGAATTGCAGGACCAACCAGTAAATCATCATTTACATCCCTAAAGTCTCCTTTTTTGGAAGTTGCCCAGAATGTATAAACAATAGTACCATCTAAGTCAGAAAGTCCTGCTGTATGGAAAGTAAACTCAAAATTGAACTCCCTCCTGAGATCTCCGCTTAAATCAATAGAACCATCACCTTTATCATTTACCCCAAATTCATCACTGGCATCAATGGCTTCGGCACCCTGCCCTTGAATGTCTCTAGTAATGTATACTCGATTCATATTGTCATCTGAGGATATAAAACTCAAAAGAACATTTATTGTATCATCTTCAATATCTGATAGAAAAACCGTAGAATTTAATGAATCAGTGGAGTTGTTGTTCAATCTGGCATCGAATCTATCTTCAATTCCGGGATCAGTAAGATCAACGATAATCTCCTCAATATCATCATTAACTCCACAACTTGTAAATATTAAAAGTGTAGTAGTAATAAGCTTTAGTAAGTTTTGTGTGAATTTTTTCATTAGAAAAATAATTAGTTTTAAAAAATTTGTTTCATAGACACAAAGATGAATCGGTTAATTTTATTAATCCGTTGTGCTAGTTGTTTTTTAACGAAATTTAGCGTTAAATAATATGCAAAGTGTTGGCAATCAATGAATTTAGATATCTCAAAAAGGATGTCTTTCTTTCTCCCTTTGAATTAGAACTTTCTTTCTGATCAGATACCAGCTGATTGGAAAGACCAGTAGGAATAGAACAGAAAAGCTACGAAAAATAGGATTGTGCTCTTAGGAAAACTAGAGAATCTATGAAACTCTCTCTTCAACTTCATGACCAATGCATAGATTAGGAAAAGATGCTCAATCTTTTGATTCGTTTCTACCCGATCCATTCGTGATAGGCTTTTTGGTGCAGATAATCGATGGTAAGACACATAAAGCGTGAATTGCCTAGCTATGCATCACTCAAATTCGAGCAATGACATTCGTGGACCTGAATCTATTACGCTATGGAGTTAGCGTATGATCTTTTTTTAATCATTAATCCAGATTAATTCGGATTAAAATAAGTATTTATCTGTCGTTACTTCGCCCACTGACCCAATTTATTCAATACATTCTAATGTAATCGACCCAATCAATAGTAAAGTCGTCGTCTTAAATTAACCAAAATAACGGTTTTAATTAAAGTTAAAACAAACGTTGAGTATGTCCTGGTTTTCGATGATGCATTTTATTATGCATGCATAATAAATACTATATTTGATTGTACCTATTCCTGAATCCTATAGATCTATGAGTATGAATTTCCACTTAAGTGAAGAACAATTAGCTGTAAGAGATGCCGCACGAGATTTTGCCCGAAAGGAATTGCTACCCGGAGTGATTGAGCGTGATACCCACGAACAATTTCCGGCAGAACAAATCAAAGCACTAGGTGAATTAGGTTTTATGGGCATGATGGTTGACCCAAAATATGGCGGAAGCGCGATGGATACGGTGAGCTATATATTAGCGATGGAAGAGATTTCTAAAATAGACGCATCTGCTTCTGTTTGTATGTCTGTGAACAATTCTCTGGTGTGCTGGGGTCTGGAAAAGTATGGAACTGAGGAGCAAAAAGAAAAATACCTGAACCCTCTGGCAAGAGGACAAAAGATTGGTGCTTTTTGTCTATCTGAACCGGAAGCAGGCTCAGATGCTACGTATCAAAAAACAACGGCAATCGATAACGGTAACCACTATATACTAAATGGAACCAAAAACTGGATTACCAATGGAAACTCTGCTTCTTATTATATAGTGATGGCCCAAACTGATCCGGCAAAGAAACATAAAGGGATTAATGCCTTAATTGTGGAAAGAGGGTTGGAAGGATTTACTGTGGGTAAGAAAGAGGAAAAGCTTGGTATTAGAGGGAGCGATACGCATTCTCTTATGTTTCAAGATGTAAGGATTCCTAAAGAAAATCGAATAGGTAAGGACGGATTCGGCTTTAACTTTGCAATGAATACACTTAATGGCGGTAGAATAGGTATCGCTGCTCAGGCCTTGGGAATTGCTTCAGGAGCATTAGAATTTTCCCTAAAGTATGCCCGTGAGCGAAAAGCCTTTGGCGTTGAAATAGCCAAGCACCAGGCGATCCAATTCAAATTAGCAGATATGGCCACTGATATTGAAGCTGCTAGGTTGCTTTGTCTCTATGCAGCACAAAAGAAAGATGCTGGTAAAGACTTTTCTCAAGAGAGCGCTATGGCTAAGCTTTTTGCTTCTGACATCGCGATGAGGCATACTGTGGAAGCGGTGCAGATACATGGTGGATACGGTTATGTGAAAGAATTTCACGTAGAAAGATTAATGAGGGACGCTAAGGTTACTCAGATTTATGAGGGTACTTCCGAGATTCAAAAAGTTATTATTTCCAGAGGATTATTGAAATAGTTCAATAATCAATAGTAAACGCGTCTATTCTCGATTAGGATTTACAGTTGTTTATTATTAGTTTTATTCAATTGTTTGCCGTTTTTTGAGAAATAAGCCCACTTTAATTATATATGGAAGACTATAACAAGATCATCGAATCTCTTCAAATTCGATTTATCAAGGCTAAAAATATTAATATTTTAAAGCCAGTGACCATCGAAAACAACTATGAAGTAGAGAATTACTTACTACTAGTTACAAGCGGTGAAATAAAATTTGGAAAGGAAAAAGAACTTGCCAAGCAAGGAGATGTAATTTTTGTGCCAGGAGGAAGACTGATTTCTATTTCATATGGATCAGGAAATCCAACCATTCTATCCAAAGATGATTTTCTCACTAATAAAGATCAATTTCTTAAATCAACCACAGGTAAGGCCTCAGAAGAAGAGCATTATAGTTATGTTGCATTTGATGCAAAGGCTTTTGACTCCGTAAATTTTTTCTCGTCCTTAGATATTCCTGCCTTTAAAATAGAAGAGAACTACAAGATGGCTAGCTTGATCAAGCAAATCAATGATGAGTCTAATGGCGATATGCCTGGAAAAGGTCGTATCATCAAAGTACTTACTGAAAACATTGCCATAGAGCTTATTCGATATATTCTTTACAATAGCCTCTTTGTAGAAAAATTAGCGACTAATTCTACCTATTTTAAAGATCCAAGATTGATTGATATTTTTACTTTTATCAAGGAAAATCTTTCTGAAGACCTTTCCAACAAAGTTCTGGCTCATGTTGCCAACGTATCTGAGGATTATGTGGGTCAATATTTTAAAATGCTTACCGGAATCAATCCACAGGATTATATAGAATATCAACGTATGGAAGCCGCCGTAAACCTATTACGAACCTCTAAAAAGAGCATTCGGGATATTGGTAAAGAAGTGGGCTATAAAGACACCGCCTATTTTTGTCGTCGATTCAAAATGATGTTTGGTATTCCTGCGGGAAAGATGAGAAGACGAGAATCTTTGATGAACGTTTGATTTAACTACTATTTACTTTTCTTCTTAGTATCTTCTTTTTCTTTATCAAGTTCGAGTACGACCTCTTTGAAAAATCTGATAAGATATGGTGCTATCACTTCGCTAAGTTTGCCTAAGCGAGGAAAAACACTTTTTTTTCTTTTCTCCTTTTTCTTTTTTTCCTCTTCTGCAGAACGATGATGAAAGAATAATCTGTAGATCCAATAACCTAAGAGTGTCAACAATCCGCTTAGCAATGCAATCTTAGCTACGCTTTTTGCAGTATTTCTAAGCTTTTCCTCGCTTTTGTCTAACTGAAATCTAAGCTCTTCTTCACGCTCTTTTAGCTCTTGTTTTTTTTCACTGATTGTCCTCATCTCTTGCTCCTTCATCAATTTTTAAAATTAATGACTCAAACCATTCTTGAATGACTTTTCTTTTAACCAAGATTAATACAATAACAACGATAACCAGATAAAATGCACTGATTATGAAAAAGCCCAGATAAGAACTACATAAATAGCTATTGATAAGGTGTGCAAAAGCAAAACTTAAAAAGAATAGAAAGAAAAAAGTGATAACCAAAACAAACGTTAGTGAAATAGCCCCTGAAAGTGCCTTCGCAAGATGTATGATAGCCTTGAGCTTTAGTTTCTCACCTTTTAATTCAACATATTGTATGATTTTATCTATTGTATCACTAATTAAGTTCGCCATAAGATTAGCTGTATTTGTAACAAAGCTAATCTTCTGCGCTTATTTCTAAGGTATCAGACTTTTTCTCGAAACCCTGCGAAACATAGATAAGCGTAAACGGAAACAGAAAAAATGTAAAGAGAATGTAGATAAACCCGACAATTCTTAGTTTGAGGGTGTATTGCCCTAATTTCTCAGCCAGGAAAACTATTATAGTGGAAAGGTAAGGGATGAGAATGACCATAAGAACCCCGGTAGTATTAAACAATAAATGAACCAAAGCGATCTCAATGGCTGCCTGAGATTGAAAAATGGCTGCAAGTAAAGCGGTAATGGTAGTGCCAATATTTGCCCCAAGTATAAATTGAAATGCACGGATCAGCTTTACTTTTCCTGTGGCAACGAGTGGTACAATAAGTGAGGTGGTTAATGAACTTGATTGAGCGGCAGAGGTAATAAACAACCCCCAAGAAAAAGACTTTAGAGTATTTGAAAAGACGGTGGTTTCAAACTGTTTTTTTGCGCGTCCGATAAGGATATCATATAGAAGTTTGGAGATGAATTTAATACATACAAATAGTAAGATCATAGCAAAGCCGAACGTGAAAATATGACTAGTATGTGAAATAAGCCAATCGTTGATCGTATGAAAAAAAGCAGAGAAGCCGTAACCATCCCCCAAAAAAGAAGTGCTCTTTATAGAAAATTGGTTGGCAATAATTTGACTGCAATTTTCCAAAACATGATACTTCATCTCTATCGGGAAAAAAATTACTACCATGATAATATTGAACAGATCATGTATTGTTCCCGCAGCAACCGCTTTTCTAAATTCACTTGTTTTAGTAATGTAGCCCATTGATACAATGGTACTCGTTAAAGTAGTACCAATATTCGCTCCTAAGACAATGGGTATAGCGCCCTCTAACGTTACCGTTTCAGAAGCAACTGCTGCAACAATGATGGTAGTGGTAGTACTGCTGCTTTGTAAGAGAGCCGTTGCAAGAAGGCCGATGAATAATCCAATGAATGGATTTGAAGTAGTATTGATTACATATTGCGAAAATGAGAAACCAAACGAATCAATAGAGCTGATCATTAACATGATTGAAAAAAGAAAAAGAAATACAGCACCTAAAACGGCTAGTATACTGAGGTATTCCGGATATTTCTTTTCTTTCTTGTTCTTTGTGATATCGTTAGATGTCAATATTGAAATAGGGTAAACTGTAAAACTACTATCTAACCGGTAATGAATTTACTGCGGAGGATAAAGTAATTGTGATACTAATGCTTTATGTTTTTTGGATTACTGTTAATAAAAAAATAATGTCCACGCGATCAAAACTTCATAGTTTTACGCACCGCTAAATCAGATAATAGTATAGGTGACGGAAGTTGAAATAATCATGTATTTAGGTTTTCTCATGGCAGCCTATTCTGTGGTGGGAAACGATGTTATTCAAACATTAGGAACATTTCTGAGCTCAAATGAGAATCGCCCTTGGTGGCTTCTTGCGCTTTTTGCAAGTATGCTTTTAACCATAACACTGGTTTACGGTTGGCAACTGAATAATGGTGACGTAAGCTATGGTCGATTGATTGGAGATGGTGGTTTTGAGAACCCTAGATACAAGAATCCACAAGATGAAGAATCTTTTGGATGGCCTTACTTGCTCCCACCGATAATCCTCCTTTTACTTACACGAATAGGAATCCCTGTTAGTACTTCATTCATGATCCTTACTTTCTTTAACGCAAAGAATTTGTATGATATGGTTGTAAAGTCAATGTCAGGATATCTCGTGGCTTTTTCTACTGCCGTTGTACTCTATGCCCTCATCACTAAGACGATAGAAAAAAAGTTTGCTGAAAATGAAGCTACTCCATTAGAGATCAAAAGCTGGACCATTGCACAGTGGTGTTCTACCGGATTTCTGTGGAGTCAGTGGTTAATTCAGGATTTTGCGAATATTTACGTGTATTTATCAAGACAAATAGATCTAGTGACCCTTGTTAGTACTATTGCTGTATTTTGGATACTAATAGGCTATATTTTTTACTCCAGAGGTGGCGCCATACAATCTATTGTGAAGTCAAAAACGAATACGCAGGACATTAGGTCAGCCACTATCATAGACCTCACATTTGCAGTTATCTTGTTTTTCTTTAAAGAGCTCAATAACATTCCTATGAGTACTACCTGGGTATTTCTGGGACTCCTTGCAGGAAGAGAAATTGCAATTAAGTACGTTGGATATCGGTCAGTTTCTAATGAGACACTTAAAGATCTGGGAAAGGATTTAGGAAAAATCTTCTTAGGCTTAGGTATTAGTGTTGGTTTGGTTTTCTTACTCAAATTATTGATTTAGTGTAAGAGTTAAGTTCGTTAATGGCTAAGAAAGCCATCAAACCCATTCCAGTTTTTAGCGCGTTTTCATCAATATTAAAGGTAGGCGTATGTACTCCGGCGGTTATTCCTCGTGCTTCATTTCTAGTGCCAAGCCTATAGAAACATCCTGGGACTTTGTGTGTGTAAAATGCAAAATCCTCAGCGGCCATCCACAAATCAAGCGCTAGTACATTTTCTTTTCCCAGATAAGCTTTAGCAGCATCTATGTTTCTAGCTGTATATTCTTCATTATTTATAAGAAATGGATAACCCGGTGCAATATCTACCTGACATGATCCGCCCATGGAAGAAGCAATAGAAGAAGAAATATTTTTTATTTTTTCTAGCGCTTTTTTTCTCCACTCTTCATCAAATGTTCTAAAAGTACCATCGATTTTTACTTCATGAGGAATGACATTATTAATATTTCCCCCTTCTATTTTGCCAAAAGAGAGAACAGATGGAATTTTAGGGTTAGCCATTCTGCTTACCACCTGTTGAAGTGCAACTAAAATCTGACTTGCAATTGCAATAGGATCAATGAAGTTTTCAGGCATCGCCGCATGACCTCCTTTCCCCTTTACGATGATATAGATTTCATCCGCACTTGCCATGTATTTTCCTTTTCGAAAGCCAACTTTACCCTCCGGAATTAGAGGCATCACATGTTGTCCGAGAATGAAAGAGGGAGTGGGGTTTTTTAGTACTCCTTCCTTGATGAGAATAGAAGCACCGCCAGGCGATTTCTCTTCCGCAGGTTGAAATATGAACTTAACAGAGCCTTTAAACTCATCCGTCAATTGTGAAAGAATTTTGACTACTCCAAGCAGACTAGCTGTGTGAACATCATGACCACAGGCATGCATTACGCCTTTATTCGTAGATTTATAGGATACATCATTTTGTTCAAGAATTGGAAGCGCATCGATATCGGCTCTAAGAGCGATGGTTTTACCTTTTTCTCTTCCATTAATGATAAAAGTAATTCCAGTTTCTCCTATTCTCCTTGTAGTGGCTATCCCAAATTCTTTGAGCTTTTTTTCGATATATTCCGCTGTACTATATTCTTTAAATGAAAGCTCCGGGTGAGCATGAATATGCCTCCGAATATTGAGAATATCTTCAAAATACGTTTCCGACAGGCACTTTACTTTTCCTATCAAATTACTCATAAGATATCAAGAGTCTTTCTGGAATTAGAAGTGCTCTGGGGAATTCTTGTTTTACTTCATTGTAAACCCGGTTGGCCTCAAGCCTGTCAATAAATTGTCCTCCTCTCACTCTGAAATTGGGTTGACGATAGGTAACTCTTGCATCTAGGTCAGGAAAGAATCCAGACATTTTAGACTGAGCTTCATTTGCATCATTCCTACTGACTCCGGAGTATACTTGAATTGTATAGCCATCTACATATCTGCCTTCTATATTTTGCCGATAGGCAATCTTGGCTATGCTGTCCAGTTCCATTCCAATATGACCAGTCAAAGGAGTATATTTTTTTGGTTGGATTGAATCGGTCGTTTCTTCAGCTTCATTGTTTTCAATAGTATAGGAGGGCCTATGAGCACTCAAATCTTCATAATAACGCCCAGTGAAGGAAGGAGTTGCAGCTTTACACGCAGCTAAAATTAATAGTATAATCAGTCGATGAGTACGCATTTATTGTTTTTGATGTCGTCTTCAACAGTTTTGTATTTCACATCTTTCTTCACAGATCCATCAACATACTGCACATTCACACGCTGGTTTCTGCTGGCAATTTTTAGGGATTGTGCAGGCTGAATTTGCTTTTGTACCGGGGGTCTATTTCCTTCTGGTCCGGCCAGAGCAGATCTGCTTTCTTCTTTTTGTTCTTTATAGTTTCTTGCAGTCCTTTGCCTTTGTGCTGCCTGTACATCATCTGCTTGTTCCACTGGAATTTCCGCTTTCATTAAAAATGAAATGGTGTCTTCATTTACCCTGCCAATAAACCGTTTGAATAGCTCAAATCCTTCAAACTTATAGACTAAGAGTGGGTCTTTTTGTTCATATTGTGCGTTTCTAACACTCTGTCTCAAGTCATCCATATCGCGAAGGTGCTCTTTCCAAAGCATATCAATAATGGCTAGTGTGATCATTTTCTCCATTTCTTTGATAATTTCCCGACTGTCGGTTTGTACTGCTTTCTTTAAATTGACTGATGTTCCAATTTGCTTTTTACCATCCGTAAATGGAACCAGGATATTTTCGAATGTATTGCCTCTGGTTAATTCCAATTGCCTTAAAATTGGAAGTGCCTTATCCTTAATCAGTTGATTTTTTTGATGATAATTTTGAATGGCTGCATTATACAGATTTTCTGCTATGGTATTTTCATCTGTTTTTTCCAGTTCTTCTCTGGTTATGGCAAAATCGAGACCTAATATAGAAATAGCATTAAGTTTAAAACTGTCCAGATCAGCTTGGCCTTTAGCATTGAACACAATATCTTCACAGGTCTCATATAACATATTTAAGATATCCAACTCTAGTCGGTCCCCATACAGCGCATTTCTTCTTCTCTTATAAATCACCTCACGCTGACTGTTCATTACATCATCATACTCAAGAAGATTTTTTCGTATCGCAAAGTTGTTTTCTTCTACTTTTTTTTGCGCCCTTTCTATAGACTTGGTAATCATTCCATGCTGAATGACTTCTCCTTCTTGCAGTCCCAAACGATCCATAATTCCTGCTACTCTATCTGACATAAAGAGTCGCATTAAATTATCTTCCAAGGAAACATAAAACTGTGAAGAGCCGGGGTCCCCTTGCCTTCCTGATCTACCTCTCAATTGGCGGTCTACACGTCTTGATTCATGCCTCTCTGTCCCAATAATAGCCAATCCGCCTGCCTCTTTCACTTGAGATGCGAGCTTGATATCCGTCCCTCTTCCCGCCATGTTAGTAGCAATCGTGACGGTACCCGGTTTACCGGCCTCTGCCACAACATCTGCTTCTTTAGCGTGCTGTTTTGCATTGAGTACCTGATGCTTTATATTACTTATTTTCAGCATTCTACTAAGAAGTTCTGAAATTTCCACCGAGGTGGTGCCCACTAAAACAGGCCTTCCTTGTTTGGTAAGTTCCACTACTTCTTCTGCTACTGCGTTGAATTTTTCACGAATTGTCTTGTAGACCTTATCATGTTCATCTTTTCTGGCGATAGGTTTATTGGTTGGTATAACCACTACATCCAGTTTATAAATATCCCAAAACTCCCCAGCTTCAGTTTCTGCAGTTCCGGTCATCCCAGCGAGCTTATGGTACATCCTGAAATAATTCTGAAGAGTGATGGTGGCGTAGGTCTGCGTAGCATCCTCAACTTTTACATTTTCTTTGGCTTCTATGGCTTGGTGTAACCCATCAGAATATCTTCTCCCTTCCATGATACGACCGGTCTGCTCATCTACAATCTTTACCTTTCCATTTATCACTACATATTCCGTATCTTTTTCGTACATGCAATAAGCCTTCAAAAGCTGGTTTACAGAATGTATTCGTTGACCTTTGGTACTGTAATCTCTTATGATCTGTTCTTTTTTCCCTAGTTTATCTTTTTCTGCAAGGGCTTGATCTTTTTCTAACTGGGCAATCTCCGTTCCAATATCCGGTAAGATAAAAAAGTTAGAATCTTCACCTTCTTTAGTAATTAAATCAATCCCCTTTTCGGTAAGGTCTATACTATTGATTTTTTCATCTATCGTGAAAAAGAGTGGTTCATCCGCCTCTGGCATTTTCTTCTGATTATCCGCCAAATAAATATTCTCCGTTTTCTGCAAAAGTTGCTTAATACCCGTTTCACTTTGAAACTTTATCAACGGCTTATATTTGGGCAATCCCCTAAAAGCTCTAAAGAGGGGGAGTCCAGCATCTGCTTCATTTCCTTCTTTGATTAATTTTTTTGCTTCATTTAGATAGTCACTCACCAGTTTTCTTTGCATATCTACAAGTCTCTTAATTCTAGGCTTAAGGTCATAAAACTCATGTTCGTCTCCTTTCGGAATAGGACCCGAAATAATAAGAGGCGTTCTCGCATCATCTATCAATACTGAATCAACCTCATCTACCATAGCATAGTGATGCTTTTTCTGTACCAATTCCTCCGGACTTCTAGACATATTGTCTCTTAAATAATCGAAACCAAATTCATTATTAGTGCCGTAGGTGATATCTGCATGGTAAGCATTTCGTCTTTCTGAAGAATTTGGTTGATGATTGTCAATACAGTCTACTTTTAATCCATGAAATTCAAAGAGCGGAGCGTTCCATTCTGCATCTCTTCGGGCGAGATAGTCATTAACTGTGACTACATGGACACCTCTCTCAGCTAAGGCATTAAGATATGCTGGTAAGGTGGCTACTAAAGTTTTTCCTTCTCCGGTGGCCATCTCGGCAATTTTGCCTTGATGGAGAACTACTCCGCCTATTAACTGTACGTCATAATGAACCATATTCCATACTACTTCATTTCCGGCTGCAAGCCATTTGTTGTGCCATATAGCTTGCTCACCATTTAGCTCTACATTTGATTTTTTAGCAGCGATCTCTTTATCGTGTAGAGACGCTTTGACGACAAGTTTTTCATGCTCTGCAAGCCGGCGAGAAGTCTCTTTTATGATAGCGAATGCTTCAGGAAGTAGCTCTAAAAGTATTTTTTCTAATTCTTCATCTCGCTGGTCTTCTAGCTTATCAAGGCGGCCAAAAAGCACTTCTTTCTCTTGGACATCTAGGGCAGGATTGGTTTCAACTTGCTGATGGAGAGAGGCTATCTGATCATCAATTTCTTTTAATTTTTCCTTAATCACATTTTTTAGTTCACTGGTTCTACCTCTCAATGTATCATCAGAAATATCTTTCAGTTTTTCGTACTCCGCATTGATTTTTGAAACGTATGGATAAAGCACTTTTAGATCTTTTTCGGTCTTTGTGCCGCCAAAAATTTTGGCGAGTCCTTTCGCCAGTGAGTCTAACATATGGTCTATTTTATAATATACTGATTTAAACTAAAGAAGGTAGCTTAAATTTAACAATGGTTTCTGTTAAAGGAGAAGTCAGATTTGAATAGTTCCTTCAAAGACTTTAGTAGCAGGACCTGCCAACCAGATGTCAGTAAACACGTCTCCACTCTTAAAAAAAACTTCAAGATTTCCACCTTCTGTCTCAATTTTGACAGGACTTTTATATCCTAACCTACCAGCCAAAAGACCCACAGCCGTGGCTCCGGTTCCACAACTCAACGTTTCATTTTCTACCCCTCTCTCATAAGTTCTAATCTTAATTGAATCATGCAAAAGTTGCGCAAAGTTGACATTTGTGCCATTTTGACTGGCATAGTTGCGAGAATACCGAATATTTTTACCTTTTCGGATGACATCCTCTTTTTTAACATTTTCTGAAATAACAATGTAATGTGGAGATCCGGTATTTATGTACCACTCCGTGTCCGAAAGTTGATCTGGTTCAGGAATATCAAAAAGCTTAAAATGAATGAAGTTGTCCTTTTGTTTAATTTCATGAACACCATCTGTTGTCTCAAATCTCGCTTCTTGGGATACGATTTTCAAATCCTGAGCAAATAAAAAACTGCATCTAGATCCATTTCCACAGAGACTTCGCGAGCCATCTGCATTGAAATAAACCATATGGTAATCCAATGTTGGGTGTTTTTGTATTAGAATCAGACCATCACTACCGATCCCGAACTTTCTGTCACAAAGTCTTTGAATTAAATCCCGAGTTGATGGAAACATCAGCTCTCTGTCATCTATCAATATAAAATCGTTTCCCGTTCCTTGGTATTTGTGAAAATCAACCTTCATATCATCTCAGAATTAAAACAGGAGACCAACAAAAAACCCCACTGAAGCGGGGTTATCTTATCCTTGATAGTTTTTCTTTGATTCTTGCCGCTTTTCCTTTTCGTCCTCTTAGATAATAGAGTTTTGCTCTTCTGACTTTTCCTCTTCTTAGCACTTCTATTTTTTCAATGTTTGGCGTAAGAATAGGAAAAATACGCTCTACTGCTATATCTCCTGAAACTTTTCTCACGGTGAATGACTCTCCGTTAGTGCTTTTGTTATTGATCATCATCACTGTTCCCTGAAACTGCTGGATACGCTCCTTATTCCCTTCTTTGATTTTATAATGAACATTGATCGTATCCCCTGGATTGAACGAAGGATGTTTTGCCCTTGTCTCTTTGTATTCTTCTTCTACAATTTTTAATAATTCTGCGCTCATCTTTCTGATATAACAAAGCTTTTACTAAAAAACGCAATTTTAGAGAATATGATTTGGAAAACCAAATGGGGAGCTAAATATCTATTTTCTATTGAGTATGGAATGATTGCTTCAGGGGTTTTGTGATTCACTGAGGATTAGGGGTATTACAAAGCAGTTAATGTTCCTAAGCACATAGCCCATTGTTGTTCATCTTCGATTACTTCATCAATTAAAATAGCATTTTAGGTTATTTGTAATTTTTTTCTTTTCTTTACTAAGACAATATACTTGTGCCTATTTTCTAAATTAATAATCTATATCGCAACTGTTCCAAATTTATTAGTAATCCTTGGAACATCCCATCTCAATCACAACAACTTAAGCCTTACTTTCCTGACAACCGCGCACATTGCCGGATTACACTGGTCAAACCTGTCAAAAGAGTACGCTTAAGAGATTCTGCATATTGGTAGTCAACAAAAATCTAAACAAATGATACAGCTCAGGAAGGGAAACTGAGCTAAGTGTTAATTTAAATATGGACTATTAGTATTAGAATCAAAAAAAACGGATATGCTGATTTGGCTTATCTGGAACGATATAAAGCATTAACAATTAATAAAAACAAATAATTATGAAAACTATACTTTCATCATCAATATTTTACGCCTTCGTAATTTTCAGAATATATGCGCAGCCAATGAATGAAAGCCCGGAAGAACTCTATAGTTGGGGGATTCCAATGGAGGTAAGTGGAATCAAGGTTGTTTCAACGAAACCAGCAAACGGATACGTTGTCTTGCAAAATGGAGAAAGACGAGACGGTTTACTAAAATTAAAAAAAACAAGAAATGAACTTACTGAAATTCAATTAAAGATCAAAAAGAAAGAAAAGTTTAATCCAAATCAAGTTTCGAAATATGGTTTGAATCTCAAAATGTCTGATTTGACCAAAAATGGGGAAAAGGTATTTAATGATGAAGGAAAGAACTTCAAAGAATCTAGTATCATGTTTACTGATGGCAGAGAAGAATCTGGTTTTTTAGCTTTTCAATCAAATCAGAAGTTCTTTGATCAGAAACCGGAAGGAGCTAAAGATTTTTACGTTGGCTTTTATTTTACTCCTAGTGAGGATGTCTATTTGACGTCGTTTCCAATTGAAGATATTAAAAAAATTATTCATAATGAGCAGGAATATTATCCTATCAATGGTGGATTTGTCTCAGTAGAGGAAGATGGAAAGAATAAAATAGCATTATTCCAAAAAGGCACCTTAGTTTTAAAAAACTCCCAAAAGCTAACGGGCGAGATTAGACAGAAAAAAATTCAAACTAAATGGTATACTGATACAATTTACGTGAAAACCAGTGACGATGAGATGGAAGTTTTCGGTCCTGAGCAGGTAGAGAGCTTTACGCAGGTGATTGATCAGGAAGAAAGAGTCTTTATAAATATCCAGAATGTTTTTATTGAAAAGTTATTTGATGGAAATACTTATGTTCTCTATAGAAATCCATTTCCGTCAGAAAGTAAATTGTTAACTGCAGCTGCAAGGTCTGCAACTATCGTAGCTGCAGATGAAGTAGCTACCAAGAGAGCCAGAAAGCAATTCAGAAAAGATGCGAGAGATGATGAAGGTATAGATGAATTAGCAGAGTCTTATTATGAAGCCAAGGAAACCCAGTTAGATACATTTAATGAAGGTGTGGAAATGAGTGAAGACATCAGCATTAAAAAGAAAGAATATATTGTACACTTGAAAAGTACAGGACAAGAGATAGTGTTGAGTAAAGGTAAATACAGGAAATGGTTCGCCGGGCAGGCGTCAAGATGTTCAAATCTTAGCCAAGAAGCACTCAAGGCATATTCTGATTTGTCACAAATTATTGCGGCAATAGAGGCAATTGATTCTTGCGAATAAACCAATGATGAGTCCGCTCCGAAAATCCTATTTTAGGCTTTTCAACCCTTGAATTTGACCGTATGGGTCGATTTTTGATTTGATCTTGACTTTTCAGAGTGGACTCAATGATAGCTTTTTAACTATAGAAATCATGACCCGACATAAAAATCTATGTCGCAAAAACACCACAATAATTGACGAAAATTTTTCTTTTTAAACCATAAGGCACCTCTAAAAGATGTTTTTGAACTTATAATGGTACAGGATTACGACAAATAGATTTACGAGACACACCTATTTTTAGGGAATTTAAGGGGTCGAGTCAGGATTTCTGAATATTGTGTATTTGCGATAAGTCTACTCATCGGAATTTTAAAATACCGGTTTTGATGATTTCAAAATCTCAAAACCATTTAAGATGACATGCCGGGTACACTGGTGGCTATGCTGGGCATTTCACGTCTGAATGTAAAAATGCTGATTGAAGGTATTCTCTTGGTTAATAGTACTGGTGGTGAAGTTGATTTTGGCCGAGATTTTGTGATTTTAAAGAATACTTTCGCAACCTTAACGTGCTCGAGATTAGGAGATAGGTTTTGCGGAAAGGTTGGAATGCAGCGGTATCTTTACAATCTCGCGGCATAGTAATTCTATTTATAAAGCAAAAGCTCCACTGATTTAATCAGAATGGTATCAGTAAACTTTTTAGGAACTATTAGGAGCAATGACTCCACGTGCACAATAGCAGACAACTTTGACTGCAAGCGATCGACCCAATGAACATTATTTAGATGAAGGATAAAACCAAAAGAAAATAACTACCTAGTTTATGAGCTGATCCTAGATCTGAATCATCCTGAAATCAAAAAAGGTAGTGTAGATTTTGGAGGCAGAATTACTATGGAAGTTATGGAGGTATTGAACTATGGAGCGATTATTCAGTGCTTGAAAGTTCCTGAAAGAGATAGATGAAAAAATGTGGTATTGAATTATAACTTAAGGAGGCAGATTTGGATGGTCAGGTATAGTTGGGAGTACGCCGATAGAATTAGGAGGAGCAGATTTAATCTGATTGGTGAGGATTATCAGCTTTCTATAAATCGTGGTGATCATTATCTTCACGACGGATTTGATGGCTTCAATAAAAAAGTTTGGAATCTTAAATCGGCAGAAAAGAAGAGGAGAAAGTGACCAAAGCATTCAATATCAGACTTTACAAATAGGGGAGTGGTAGTAATAACGCTTTTCTTATTCATGGATGGGAAGGGCAAGCAGGCAATTTTGCCGATCTTGTGGAAAAACTGCTAAAAGATGATTACACCATCTTTTCCTTTGATGGACCTTCTCATGGAGTACAGCAGCAAAGGCGAAACCAGCCTTTTTGAGTTTATAAAACTTGTTGCGGTACTAATAACGTGATGTAACTCCTGAACAAGCTGCAAAATCTCTGAGGCTGTTATCGACTTTTCACTATCTAAATATGATTAATGATTAACAATGGCTACTAAATCAATATATAAAAAAGAATTTGGACTAATTGAAAGTGATGTAATTGAGCTAGTAGGAGTGGACTTTTCAAATGGTTTAAAAACAGAAGTGCTGACTTATGGCGGAATCATAAAGAGCTTGTTTGTTCCCTCTAATGATGGTAAACGCAAAAATGTTGTCCTTTCTTTGCCCGATTTGGAAGCTTATAAGAAAGATGAGTTTTTTATTGGGTGCTTGATAGGTCGCTTCGCAAATAGGATTGAAAATGGAAAATTTGAAATTGATGGACATGAATATCAACTAAACCAAAACCATGGGGCCCATCATCTTCATGGTGGATATAAAGGATTTGGTAAGGTACTGTGGAATATCAAATCAATAGAAGAAAGAGATGATAGCGTCGAGATTATTCTGCAATATTTGAGCAAAGATGGGGAAGAAGGGTATCCTGGGAATGTGGAGATACTCGTTTCTTATATAATGAAGAAAGATGAAATTAAAATTGTATACAAAGCAAAGACAGACCATAAAACCTACTTCAATCCGACACAACACTCCTATTTTAACTTGGAAGGTAATAGTAATCTACCTATTGACAAGCATATGCTAAGAATCGACTCCTCACAGATTTTAGAAGTAGATGATCAACTGATACCTACTGGATCAATGAAATCGATTAAAGGAACCGCATTTGATTTTAGCAAAAAAAGGGCAATTGGGAGTCAACCATACGATACATGCTATAAGCTAGATGGCAAAGCCGAGCTAAGTAATGGCAAAACAGGGATTAAGATGATTGTTGAAACGACCACCCCAGGTATACAATTGTATACGGCAGATTATTTAAGTAAAGGTTTACTTCCCAGATCAGCAGTATGTTTAGAAACACAGTTTTTTCCAGATAGCCCAAATCAATCGCTCTTTCCGTTGACATTACTGAATCCAAAAGATGAGTATAGATCGGAGACAGTATATCAATTTGTTCGAGGTGCGTAGTACAAAAATTGCACAGAGTTTTCACCTTTTTCATGTGAAAATGGATGAAATCATCGTTTAAGAATCAAATTTACTTCACCGTATTTCATTGATTAGTTAAACTTTAGCTGTTTTGGATCTGAAAATCAAGAAAGTAAAAAAGTTCCTTACGGACTACAAAAATGAGCCGATTGCAATTTGCAATCGGCTTTTTTGTGAATTTGGCCTATCTTTCAGATAAGGCCAGCAACCTTCCACTTAAATAAATAGCACTATTTGCAATCTTTACGAAACCTCCTTCTTGAACTTTTTCAACTGAATCGAATTTTTCACAAATTATCTTTTTGAAGTAGGCACGTAATAAATATAAAAATGAGGGATAGTATACATGTGAGCACATTTTGATTTAAAAACCTGCCGATTTGTAACGTTTGCTGCATCTAAATGATCCATTTTCTTTGTTTGTAGTTCGCAAGAGCTATTTAGGGCTTGCTGAGAAAGTCACAGGTGTATCAGATACT
>JBCDKO010000008.1:0-48270 GCA_038746525.1 Bacteroidota bacterium | reverse complement strand
ATGATGATCTCCCTGCGTCCTTGAAGGGAACTCACCTAACGCTCTACCCAGGCATGAGACAACGACCAAATGCCTCGCTTATCAAAACGGGATAAAGTCGGCTGAGAGGCCCTCTCTCCTTCCCATACATCTTCAAAAAGTAGATCATTTTTAAGCGGTGCGACATCATTGGTATCTTCATCGCCTTGCATCAGAGAAAAGACGCGTTGCCTGAGTAATTTCTCCGTGGGATGTATGGTGCGAAAAGGAGCTCATGGATCGAAAATGTGTTTAGAGAAGTCTGCGATGAGTCGATGCTTTCGCTCCCACTTCTCCAATAATACCAATGCTCCGTCAGAACTGATCTCTTCAGCAGAAAAATCCACCTTGATCGCTTTTTTTCCTCGGTAAAAAGCAGTGATTCCCTTCCTCATTTTTGGGTAGGATTAACGTGGTAGTTTTTAGGTTCTACTAAGTTTTGTGTGGGTATAGGTCAAGTCACCGTGGGAAAATAGGATCGCACTGTTGAAGTTTTCCAAGGATCTATGTCCTCTGGCAGTCATCTTAATTTCCTGGAGTTTACCATTAATCCGTTCGGCCATCGCGTTAACTATTCCCTGCATGTATCTATCGAACATATCTGCTACTTTGATGAGATGTCCGAGCCCACATCTCTGCGCATTTCTACTCCATTGAGAAAAGATAACAAAAGCGTCTTCTTTGGGTGGGTTAAAGTGGATGTCGCGAAAGTTTTCTTTGATGATCCAGGCTTTCGACGTTTTATCATTGGCAAGGTTGATCGCTTCAAATTTCAACCGTTGTTTCTCGGTCAGGTTGACGTGGTCTTTCAACCAAATCAAACGTGTATTGCGTAGTTCCTCGGCTTGCTTCCCTTCCCTTCGCCGGACTTTATCTACTGCTTCATTGAGATACTTGACCAGATGGACTTTATCCAAGCAGATGTGGCTATGAGGTAAGCACTACTGTGCTGCTCCGATATAGGCGCTCATATCCATGGATACGGTTTGTAGGTTATCTGGTTGATCTTGTGTAAGAGACTCCTTCAAAAGATCTTCTGTCGCTTTTTTGGTACGCCCTTCGCCTACATCATGACCACTCCGCCGATAGGATCGCTCAACACCGTTACATAGGTATACCCTTTAGGGAAGGATTTCTCATCGATACTCAACGAGGTGTATTGATGAGGTACTCTACGAGCTAACCCGCGCTTGACTGAGCGATGAATAACTCGATTAACCAGTGAAAAATTGATCCCCAATTCGTTCGATGGTATGGGCTGCATTTCGAAGCGCTAAAGCAAGCTTGTTACTTCCTTTTGGGGTGCTGCCGGAGATTATTTTCCCACCTGATATCTTGTTGTTGGGCGCCAGTGGGAGAAAAGAGGCAAACGCTTTGGCAGAATGAAATGGATCAATACCAGGTCCCCTTTCACAAATGAGGGTGAATACGGTACTCGAACGGATGGATTCAATAGCGAATAAATCTACCCCGTAAAACTTCTAGCTTAAAGTGGGCAGATCGAACTTGGGCTGATTCTTTCCTTTGGTTTGTTTTTTGGTGAGCTTCACCTCAGGATACACCACCACCTCTTCGGTGAACTCCTCTAGCAGGTGTTGCCATCGCTTCTCACCAGCTTTGATTCGATCCTCAAGGAGCTAGTAGAGGTGATCACCATCCCTTCGTTTATACCGTAATTCCGCTTCCCAGTGTCCCTCTAATGCCTGAGCGATTTCCGCTTTAGACTTCTTGATTCGCACATCGGCCCATTGACGGAGTCGCTTTCCATTCCTTTCCCCTTCCAGGATCGCCTCGATGATGGCCCTCCCTGTTTTACCGGTGATATCGTTGATCGCTACCTCTAACCGTACGTTCATCAGGCGTAAAGCTTTCTGCATTTTATTACTCATTTTAGCCGCCTCTTACATGAGCGAATGACGGTGAGAAGTGTAGCGTGCTCATTTTTGCAGTGTGCTTCTCAGGCAAAAAACAACCGCTCAACAATCCCAGGCTATGAAGCTTTTGTATCCAGACACCGTCTTTGACCTCTGTTTTTGGCCCTTACATTCTTTGTTTGATGGCCTGATACCCATAAAACGTCAAACCCAGCATGTTGAAGTGCCAGGAACAGTGCTTGCCAATAGCTGCCAGTGCGCTCCATGGCAACAGTAACTATCTTATGAGCTTTTAAAAAAGCAATACGCTTTTTATGATCACTGGCCTACACTCCAAAGACGGCAACATCCTTTTCCTGATCCTGACCAATGGCCACATCATGACTTCTTGAACCCACATCAATACCCACTGCTCGGGGTCGAAGGATGGGCATACTTTCCACAGGGTGCTTCTTCTTCATCAATAATTCATTTTATGGTTTTACAATAAAGCAGCCAAGAGAATGTATTTTAGTACTTACATTATTCCATACGGGATTTAAGTGCTATGCTTCATCTCCGATTAATGTTTCAAAGCCCTGATTATTTTTAAATCAGGGTTTTACATTCCATCCAAAATTCGGGTAGGGATCAAATCACCATTAAATTCATAGGCTTGCATGGCTGTTACGGGAAGTTAGCTGCTCTATGTTACTTTTATAATGTCTTGAAATCCGGGTTAAATAGATTCAGTGAAATTTGTACATCGAAATCTCAAAAAACATACTCTATGAGCTAAAAGCATCGTTTTCTTTCAAAAGATATTGTTTTCTTAGAGACACTTTTTAAGTCTTAAAAATAGAAATGATGTGTGAGATGCCATCCTAATTCTTCCACCGCTCTGTGTGATTGCATATTTGCCATTATCTTTTGCACAACTTTTCCTCTCGGTGCAGTATAGTAAATACTATCATTCACTTTTGAGCTGAGATTGGAGGATGGTTAAGCCTTCATGAAAACTGACTGGCTCAAATCCTAATTCCTTTCTGGCCTTGCGCAGAATAAAACCGGTTTTATGTGGACGTTTAGCTGGTTGAGTAAAGATAGAGCCATCTACTTCTTTCATGAGTGATTTATCCAAACCAAAGAAGTCAGCGGTTTTTACAGCCATATCCCAGGGAGTTAATAAATCTTTTCCTGAGATATTAAAAATCCCCTTTGCTTTTTTCTCGGCAATCAGTGCACAACCCTTAGCAACATCTTCGGCTAGTGTAGGATTTCGCCATTGATCATTGACAACTTTTATTTCTTGTCCTTCTTCCAGGCTTTTCTTTACCCAAAGGATAATATTAGAGCGGCTCATGTCTGGGACAATACCATAAACCAACATGGTCCTCACGATAGCATAATCCAATCCGCGCTTTTCAAGCATCTTTTCAGATGCCAATTTACTTTCTGCATATTTGCTTAATGGATTAGGAACATCTTCTTCTTTATATGGCCCATTTTCTCCATCAAAAACAAAGTCAGTAGAAAGGTGGATAAAAAAACAATTATGCTTTTTAGCAGCAGCAATTAAATGATCTACTGCTTCCACATTTAGCTTCCAGCAGTCTTCAGGATTCAGTTCACATTGATCAACATGAGTCATTGCAGCCGTATTGATGATAATATCGGGTTGTGCATTTCCAATGACCTCATTTACCTGATCTTTTAAGGTAATATCCAGCTCATGATAAACATACTCACCTTCAGGGTTTCTATTAGCGCCTCTTGCTGTAGCCACCAGTTCCATATTTTTTTTTTCATATAGTTTTACTAGTTTTTGACCAAGAAGACCATTAGCCCCGGTTATCAGAATACGCTGCATTAGTTAGGATATTCGTATCCGTAGTTCTCGGTGATTGTTTTCTTTTTCATTTCTATTACTTCCATTGTCATAGGCACAGGTTCTAATGGCCTATCTGCTCTGCCGGTTTCGACTGCAGCAATTTTATCAATGACCTCCATCCCTTCAACTACTCTTCCAAACACCGTGTACTCACCATCTAAATGAGGAGATCCACCATTCAGTCTTTGATAAGCTTCATTATTTCCAGTTTTAGGATCAACACTTAGATCAACACCAAATTTTTGCTCTACCATTCCTTTCTTGGAATAAATAAAATTCATGATTTTCTGCCTGTCTCCCGACGCGTAAATGGGCTGATATTCTTCGATCAGCTCGAGATTGGTAGAGTCTTGAAGCAATTCTACCATCTTACCATAAAGTTGATTGATATCGGTAGTCATCATCTCCCAGGGTTGGCCATCAACAATGTAGAATTGTGTAGAAGATGAGTTCTTCTCTGGGTTTACATTATCGCCTTGACGTGCGGCTGCTAAAGCTCCTTTTGTGTGATAAAACCCATCAACTATTTCTGCCGGAATCTGATTTTCTGAATTTTCCTGTGTCCCTTCTTTTTCAGCTACATTTCCACCTTGAATCATGAAATCCTTTATCACTCTATGAAAAATAGTGCTGTCATATTCGCCACTGCGAGATAAGTCAAGGAAGTTCTTTTTGTGTAAAGGAGTCTCATCGTAAAGTAATACAGTCATATCTCCGTATACTGTTTTGATTTTTACTAAGTAATCCTTTTTGTCGTCACATGCAGTCACAAAAACAACTGCTATCAAAATGTACAAGAGTTTTTTCATGAAGAAACGTCCGGTTTGTGTATAGCAAAAATAGAAACTATCAGGAGTCTTGAAAAGGTGAGTAACTTTCTAAGTCTACAAGGTCTAATTTTAAAACAATTTTCTACAAAGCACCTGAAAATATTAATAAAATCCTTTAGAACATGTAGTTTTCATTCAAATTAAAGTTCTTGGAATTTTAACTTGAATAATTCAAGAAATAGTCATTGAGAAGATATAATTTCTAGAGGTACCTTGTAATTGATTAACAACAGCTAATAAATTTTTTTCTCAATTCGAGTAACAGTATGCATTAATTCACTTGGATATTTATTTATCGCAAAACTTTCACTAAAACACCGAGACTATAAACTACTTCTTTGCATATTTAATATTTTCAGAGTGTCCTTCTTCATGAAAGAGACGAATAGACAGAACTTCAAACTGACTTAAGAGATTCTTCGCATAGGCTACAGCCCTGATTTTAGACCTAAATACTTTGAATTTTTCAGTATCTTCGAACCTATCTGCATCAAATTTTTGACAGACAAAAACTGGGATATAAGTCTCGGGTTTGGGATTATCCTTCTGAACGATCCAGAACATAGACTAATTACCAAAGTTAATTTTTATTGTCGGAGCAAGCCTGTTTTCTAAACCTTCTATTTCTAACTTGGGAAGTGGATTTCCACTAATATCCAGGTATTCTAGTGATTTCAATTCGTTCGATGGTAAGGGAAATACTTCAAGATTATTGCTATTAAGGTAAAGATATCTGAGGTTTTCCAGTTTCAAGAGTGTTTCAGGAACATAACTAAGATTATCTTCTTCTAGATGAAGCTCTTCCAAGCTTTTAAGGTTATTTAGCATTTCCATATTCCCATCAATGTCAAAATATGGGTCATTATTGATGTACAAGACTTGCAACTGGCTAAGCAGGGAAATAGAATTTGGAAGATCTCGAATAGGATTGCCTGTAAGCACTAGTTTTTTTAAGTCTTGAAATCTTCCAATATTTTCTGGCAACTCTTTGATGTTATCGTATTGAAGGTCAAGGATCTGGATGTTAGTAGTAGGAATTACCTCCAAAACCTGTTTTACATCTAATGTCTCATTTCCACCCAAATAAATAGAATTGAGATTGCTTAATTTAGAAAAGTTATTTGGAAGTTTTTGAATATTGTTTTCGGAAACATCTAAAAATTGCAGTTGAGAAAGTTGAATGATATCGGGTGGTATTTCTTCAAGATCATTTCCTGATAGATCTAAAAATCGAAGATTTTTAAATTGAAACAGCTCTTTCGGGAAGCTGTTCAAACCTTTGTTTTTCAAGCTTATAGTTGTAATATTATCAGGATTAGACAGATCCAATCCCGAATATGACTTTTCCAAGGTTTGGGCCTTTATATATCCCGCAAGGCAAATCATAATAAGTGAAAACATTATAAGATAAACAGTGAGGAAGTAATGATTTATATTTTTCATATATGTAGTTATTTTCAATCGCATATAAGGACCCACATAAGGAATTTGTTATAATCACGTTAGCACACCAATTCATCTAGTTATTGAGTATAAATTCATTATTGAATCTTTAAACTCATTTCATAAGTATGGTATTATTTCCGATGGCCACGTAGAATTATCATAAACTTTTCATCCTCTATCGGCATACTAGTGAATTTTAATATTATAATTAATTTAATGCATGTTATAAGTATCGAAGTTCATCCGTTTGTCGAAATGGAAATTCCAACTAAAAATTCATCTACTCTCTACCAGATCAGTTGATATAACCAGATTGCTTTGCAATGCATGTCTCTATTTCTAATGTTTTAATACCTATTCAAGCAAAGAACCTTATTTTTAAAAAGTGTATCTAGGATTAGTACCAATTCAATCATACCTCATTCAACAAATAGGCATTCTATTAAATACCAAGAAAACCAGACCTGTCACGAATAGAAAACCATCGTTGTGATCTTTTGGGCTTAGTAAAAGAACGAATCAAAAAAGTAGATAATCCGATAAAAAGTAATAGAATCAGTTTTCGAAGCATGTCTATTTATTTTAATAGTAATGCTATTATATACGGCATGGACATCGTTAATGTTTCATGATTTCCGAGTAGAGCGTGTCATTACCTTCCTGCTTCCTCACAGACCCCTATGAGCGCCTTTCCCACATGCGGTTCCTCTCAAATCGGTTTCGTTTTTTGATAGCTGTGATAGATCTTTGGTTTTTCGAGAGGTCGCAATTCCACAATGAGTTTGACCTATTTCTCTCAGTCCCAGATCGATTTACCTGCCTCCACGGTTCAACCACTTACATAGTTGACGCTTCACTTTTTCATAGAACGCCTTCATGCCTTTACCACTAAAAATCATTCCATAGTAATTATAGTTTCCACTCAACCGTACATTGATACAGGCTAGTTAGCCCTTTCGATCCGATATGCCGATGGCTCTTGATCCAGGATTTGATCTTCGTTAGTGTCAGTGTGAGTTTCTTTTTAAGTTACTATTCAGCTATTTGTGATTTTGAGAAAATATTCTAATATTGCCGGATTTACTTAAAACTTAATAATATATTATCTTGCGAAAAATGTTTTTTTAAATTGATTATTCTGATGAAATGATATTCGAATCTACTATTAAAATAATGCTTTTGAATTAGGCTCTTAATAAATAGCTCTAGCAAGCTGCAAACAAAGAAAATGGATCATTCAGATAAAGCAAACACTACGAATCAGCAGATTTCTAAATCCAAATGTGCTCATATGCGTGCAAAAACCATTTTTCATATCTACTATCCTACTTCAGTAATGCCTTGTTTAGACCGCTGAATAGTAGCAAAAAAATTAGTGCTTTATATAAGTCATAAAAAATTTTCAATAATTACAGGCTTATTGATTCCGGTGTTCTTAGGTAAGCCTGATTCATCAGGGGAAATTGCTCTGATCCTATTAGAGGGTCAATTTAGCCTATCTACATGGTGGTTTTGGGCAAAATCTGCCGTCGTTTTAACTCTCGTCATTGTTGGAAGAAAATCTGCTATCGTTTTTAAAAAAATGCTTTTTTGATTACTGGAATCCAATTCCTTTAGGCCATTATAATTTATATGTGTAGAAACGATTATCACACAAGGTAAAAGTACTTAAAGTTTTATGAGGTTTATATTTGTAGGCCATGCCGGAAGGAATAATTTTTACGGATTTTCTATTCAAAAACCAAACAGGAAAATACACTGGGAAGATTCGTGAAATTTATCAGTTTAATGATAAAATAGCGATGGTAGCTACAGATAGAATTTCCGCCTTTGATGTGGTGTTGCCTAAACCTATTCCCTTCAAAGGTCAGGTAATCAACCAACTAGCTTCTAAATTTTTAAAGATAACCAGTGATATCGTTCCAAATTGGGTGGAGACTACTCCGCATCCTAATGTAACATTTGGTAAGAAGTGTGAACCTTTCAAGATTGAGATGGTAATAAGAGGCTATCTAACAGGGCATGCCTGGAGAGCGTATCGTGAGGGAAAGAGAACACTTTGTGGAAACAGGATGTCAGGTGGTATGCGTGAAAATGAGCGCTTTCCGAGGCCAATTATTACGCCAACCACTAAAGCGAAAGAGGGCCATGATGAAGATATTTCCAAAGAAGAAATCCTGGCTCTTGGAATAGTCTCTGAAAGAGAATATCAAAAGCTGGAAAAATATACTTTTTCCCTTTTTGAAAGAGGGACTAAAATAGCGGCTGATCGAGGGTTGATCTTGGTAGATACAAAATATGAGTTTGGCAAATACAAAGATGAGATATTTTTAATTGACGAGGTACATACCCCAGATTCTTCCAGGTATTTTTACGCAGAACCATACCACGAACTTTTACAGCGGAATCAACCGCAAAGGCAGCTTTCTAAAGAATTTGTGAGACAATGGTTGATTTCAGAAGGATTTCAGGGAAAAGAAGGCCAGGAAATACCAGAAATGACAGATGATAGGATTAAAATGATATCAGAACGCTATATAGAGCTTTACCAGAACATCTCAGGAGAAAAGTTTGTTAAAATCCCATACTCCAATAAATTAGCCAAGATAAAAGAAAGCATAGCCCAAATAGTAGAATAGATAATGATGGACTTTAAAGTAGATAAATACGAAAATTATTCAATTGCCTTAGTCGGAAATGAAAAAGTAGATTCGTCCCTTGCACCTGAATTGAAATCTGAATTCATGAAAATAGCACAGGATGGAGTGAAGAGTTTGATTGTAGATATGAGCGCGGTTAAATACGTTGATTCTAGCGGATTAAGTGCGCTCTTAGTAGGAAATAGATCATTTTCAGGAGCAGGAGTATTTGTTCTTTTTAATGTAACTGACCATGTTATGAAATTGATCAATATTAGTCAGTTAGATAAAGTCATGAATATTGTTGCCACCCAGGGTGAAGCCGCTGATTTTGTGCTTATGGCAGAAATTCAGAAAGGCGCTGGTGCGGAAGAATAACGATTGGATTTTGAATTACTCATATTAGGATCAAATGCAGCAGCATTTGCTCACCGAAGGCATCATACAGCCCAAATTCTGAACATTCAGAACCATCATTTCCTCATAGATTGTGGAGAAGGCACTCAATTGCTACTAAAAAAATATCAGGTTAAGTTTTCCCGGATAGACTATATTTCTATTTCTCACCTCCATGGTGATCATTATTTTGGATTAATAGGTCTACTTTCTACCATGCACCTTTTTGGACGCAAAAAAGAACTAGTGCTGATTGGACCTCCAGGACTATCTGAAATCATTGGATTGCAACTGCGCCATTCCGAAACTTCGCTCAGCTTTAAAATAGACTTTAGGGAATTCGAACCTAATACGTCTGAAGTTATTTATGACCAGCCTACCTTTGATATCAGGACCATACCTATGGATCATAGAGTTCCTTGCGCTGGATTTTTATTTAGGGAAAAGCAAAAAAGCAGGCGTCTAAATCGTGCCGTTCTTTTTAAGTATAACCTTTCTAAGTTAGAAATTCTTGATCTTAAACAAGGTAAAGACATCCATCATCCAGACGGATCTATCAAGTATCAAAACGAACTTTTGACTTTAGATCCATATCCATCCTACAGCTACGCTTATTGTGCTGATACCCGATACAAACCTGAGCTCAGGGATGTGATAGAGGGGGTAGATATGATGTACCATGAGGCTACGTTTACCGCTGATATGAAAAAACGGGCCATTGAGACCTATCATACTACTGCAGCTGAAGCTGCACAGTTTGCTAAGGATGCCAGAGTTAAGAAATTGTTGCTCGGACATTTCTCAGCGCGATACAAAGACCTAGATCCTATCATTAAAGAAGCGAAAACGGTTTTTGAAAACTCAGAATTGGCTATGGAAGGAATAAAATTTACTCCTTATGAAGAATAAAAGACACGCACTTTTTATGGTTCTTGCCTCTATTTTCTTAACGAACGCTATACTGGCAGAGCTTATAGGGGTAAAGATTTTCTCATTAGAGCAAACACTAGGTTTTCAACCAGCCAATATTTCTATTTTAGGTTATATACTGGATTTCAATCTAACTGCAGGTGTTATGATATGGCCGGTCGTTTTTATTACTACAGATATCATTAATGAATACTTTGGTAAAAGAGGGGTTCGGAGGATTAGTTTTATTGCTATTGGTTGCATAGGCTATGCATTTCTTATGATTTTTATTGTGACCCAATTAAGTCCTGCAGCCTTTTGGATAGAAGTGAACAATACAGACTCAGAAGGAAATCCATTTAATGTGAATTATGCGTTCGAGAAGATCTACACCCAAGGTTTAGGAATAATCATTGGCTCTATTGTGGCTTTTCTAATTGGACAATTATTGGATGTACTTATTTTCCAGAATTTACGAAAGATTACCGGTGAGAAAATGATCTGGCTTAGAGCTACCGGATCTACCTTGATTTCTCAATTGATAGACAGTTTTGTGGTACTGGGGTTAGCGTTTTATCTTCTGGCTCCGGCGGAGTCTCGCTGGGCTTTTAGCCAGGTTATATCGGTAGGGACTATCAACTACATTTACAAATTTATCATTGCTATTCTGCTTACTCCTTTGATTTATCTGGGGCATTTTTTGATTGACGGGTATTTAGGGAAGGAAGAGGCGGTGCGAATCAAAGAAGAAGCAGCCCAAAGTCGATTCTAATCCATAGAATAGACCATTCCTTCTCTTGATTATTTAGATTGATAGAAAAAGGCAACGCTGTAGATTGAAACGAAATGAAGGAGGAGACTCTATGGTACCTCTAAAAACTCAGTTCAAGAATTTGAGGTAGCGTTTTTTTTCTGAGACAAGACGTCAAAAACGGAGTTTAGCAGCGTTAAATAAGTATTTTGATAGCGAAGTATCAGGAAAAAAGATCATCTCAAAAATTGAAATTGGGTTTTTAGAGGTGCCCTTTATCTTTTTGAGGAAGAAATGATATCTATCCACTAGAAAATAGCTATCGAAACAGTCATGATGATCATTGTAATAATGCTGATCAAGTAGTTCAAGGCAACTTTTTGAGTTAGACATTCTTTGAAGGAAGCCCCTCTGCCGGTTCATACTGTAATATATCCATTTCAGGAATACTCCGGGAATTGTGAATACAAACTCCATTAAAACATAGGTCAATCCTTTCAAGATCACAGCTATGGGTAAGCGTACTTCTAATTGATAATTTAGTTTTTTGAAGTAAGCACTTAATAAATATTTTATTTTTAATGGCGGTATTGGTGTAACTTCTCAATAGTTAGAGGTAACCAAAAGCTATTTATTCCATTCTTTGAGAGTATTTGAAATTACCCCCTCATTTAAAAGACCTATCCTCCGAGGAGTTGAACTCGCAGAGCAATCGCATTTAAAAATTGAGTGATTTTACTCTCTCCTACCACCTCCTTCATTTTGCTGAGAAATGCCATTGGATCTAAATACGGTCTTCCATTTATAATCAATTCAATATCAGTATCCAACAAACCCAATGAGTAAATTTCATCTCGTGAAGCAAGATTTGGATTTAATACAGTGGCAGATGAACTAACCTTAGCTTCCTCATTTGTTGCAGTCTCTTCGCTGGTAGCTTCTCCATTAGAAGCATCCTCATTACTATTGGTTGAGGACGAAGAACATGAACAAATCAATAGTCCTATTATTACGATAAATGTAATTTTTTTCATTTACGTTTTCATTTATTTCCAATCGTACTCATAAAATTCGTGATCAATCACAACGGCGGATTGATTCATCCGTAGGCTAGCATAGAATTGTTGTTGAATTTTTATGCTCATTTTATTTTTTGTTTTGGTTTTAACTGCAAGAGAAGAAAACCCATCAGCCCGATCGGGATGAGCGTTCCAGGATCTAAAGCCGGCAATGCTCCGCTTAATGATTCTACTAATAATTCCCTTGTTGGCATACTGGAATACATTTCTATCTCAAATTCCCAATTACTCTTTAAATGTAGAAAAACTCCTATCACCCCAGAAAAAATGATAATTAAATAAAAAAATTTCACTACAACTAGTGATTTGCCATTGATAAGTAACGAAAGCAATCCAAACCCCAATGAGATCAAAGGGAAACACTGCCAGAAAGATTCATAATGACCGATTAGAATTAATTCAAGAATCAATCCCACATGCAAAAATAAAAAAATCAGTAATGCCATTCGATATTCCTGACTTCTTTGTTTCATTGGTTTGGTCATTGTAAGCAGAAATGTCTGTATCTATAAAAGTTTCATCAATGCAACCTCAGGCATCTATCACTTCCTGGGTTAAATTTAGTGAGTCAAACGGTAACGTTTGGTGAGGAAGGTCAAAACCTCTTCTTCCTCTTTCGCCACCATTACAAAATCCACCAATGCTTCTCTGGTCTCATAGATTCATCGTAAGAATCCTTTGAAAATGCTTCTTTGTGTAAAGTGAAATACGGTTTAACGTCCTGAAACCTTGATTTGAACCAACCATTATCTTTTGCAATAGATTTTGTAAGTGTATGGCAGTATAAACCTTTGGCTTCATCCTCTTCAGCTACTTTAGCTGCGCTATTAACGCTGGCTGAACCTTGGTCTCCTGCTTCTTCACATCTGCCGAAAATAGGTTTCCAGTTCTACTCCTATCAGAGGCTTTTCAAGAGGAAGTTTTTTAAAATGTTGATCGGGTGTAAACGTTCACGTCATGACTTATCGAGTGTCATGGAGTTTTTATCGACAAATGATCAAAGCTCAAATAAATGTTACTCTTCAAATGCAATTATACCTGCTTAAATCAATTCTAAGATTTAGATAAGTAATAAAACGTTATCTAAATTGATGATCAACGAAGATTTTCTTCACTATACCTGGAAATTTCAAAAGTGGGATTGTCCCCATTTGGTTACCTCTGATGAGCAACAAGTTACGGTTTTCCAAACCGGATTTCACAATCATGACTCTGGTCCCGACTTTGAGCAGGCAAGAATAAAGATCGGAGAGATGGAATGGGTGGGTAGTGTAGAAATCCATGTAAAATCTTCCGACTGGAATAAACATCAACACGATGCGAATGAAGCCTATAAAAATGTGATTCTTCATGTAGTGTATGAACACGATGCTGATATCTACCTAGACGATCAACCTATTCCTACTTTAGCATTAAAAAACCTCATCGATCCAACACTCATCGAGACCTACCAAAAACACATTGCCAAACCTGATGTGATCCCATGTGGTAGTCAGCTCATAAATAAATCAGCACTGTCCTATGATTCAATGTTAGACAAAGTACTCATTGAAAGATTGGAGAGAAAAGCTACATCGGTTTTAGAAATAGTAAATACGGTAAACGGTGATTGGGAAGAGACTAGCTACAGAATACTGGCGAGTAATTTTGGATTTTCAGTAAATAAGGAAGCTTTTAAACTTTTATCTACACGTTTATCCTTCGCTGTTCTAAAAAAGAACCTACATCATCCCATCAAAGCTGAAGCATTACTATTTGGACAAGCAGGTTTTTTAGAGGATATAGAAAACGATTATCAAGATGAGCTAAAAACAGAACACCACTACCTCTCTTCTAAATACAGTTTACCTCTGGCCTTAAAGAAGCATCAATGGAAGTTTGCAAGAATGCGTCCTGCCAATTTTCCCTCAGTCAGGCTAGCGCAATTCTCAGGCTTTTTGGTTGCCCACCCTCAGTTATTCTACGCTCTGATAGAGATGGCGAAGCCAAAAGAGCTCATTAACAGCCTGAAATTTGAAGTTTCGGATTACTGGAAGCTTCACTACGACTTTGGTAAAAAGAGAAAGAAAGAAATTACTTCAATGGGCAATCAAGCTTTTGAGCATCTGTTGATCAATTCGGTTGCGCCAATTTTGGCGGCATACAGTAAATATTCAAATCATCTTGATTATATGAATCGGGCAATAAGCATTCTGGAAGAAATACGTCCTGAACAAAACAGAATGACCAAACACTGGAGTGCTCTGGGTAAAGCTCCCCAATCAGCCTTTGAGTCACAAGCCCAAATTCAACTGCTGGATGCGTATTGTACAAAAAGAAAATGCCTGTCCTGTGCGATTGGTGTATCATTGCTAAACAATGATTAACTGGATCATTCACGTCGTTTTTTTGGCTGCGCTGGCCATTATATGCTTTAAGAAACTCAACACAGATCTGCCACTCATTTTATTTTCTTTCACGCTACTCGTTAAGCTTATGGCAGGATTGGTTTTGGGATGGATTTTCGCAAGTTATTATCAGTTCGGGGATACATTCGTATTTTTTGAAAAATCCAGGGTCCTCGCAAAACTTCCCATTCGGGAATACCTGGAAGCGATTTTCTCAAGTAGCACTTATGAAGTATCAGATGAGCCAAGAGTGCTCTTCTTCACAAAATTCCTTTCCTTTTTCGTGCGGATTACAAATGGATCCTATTGGATAAGTTCATTGTATCTATCCTTTATCAGTTTTTGTGCTGCCTGGTATTTGGTGAAGGTGCTAAAGAACATTTATCCGTCGATTCTCACTATCTCGATCGTTAGTTTCTTATTCATGCCAACTGTTGTTTTTTGGTCCTCTGGCATTCTTAAGGATTCTCTTGCTTTTAGTGCATTGGCATTTTTCGTAAGTACTGTCTTAAGAGTGTACCACAAAAACAAGATTTCCTTTTTTGAGATGCTTCTTTTCGTGCTGGGAATCTTCATCTTATTAAAAATGAAGCATTACCTACTGATTTCTTTCCTCTTGCTTACAGGGCTTTTATCGTTCTTCACCTTAATCAAACGATCAAGTCTAAACTACCGATTGATAGGGATTGGGATTTTTGTAATAGCGGTCATCGCTACACAATTCATACATCCCCATTTGAAATTCGACCGATTGATACAAACACTGTATAAGAATAACCAGACTATAACAACCCATACAGATCCTCAGAAAAGGCTTTCCATCGATATAGCATCACCAGAAGTGCTAAGTTTACTTAAAGAAATCCCAGAAGCTATGCATATCGGTCTCTTCCGACCTTCCTTGTTTGACGAAACCTCCATTTGGGGGTGGTTTCACAGAATAGAAAATACGATTTTAGCTTTTCTCTTTAGCTTCTCCGTACTGCTTTATCTAAAATACCAACCAAAATTGGATTTATCGTTGGTGATTTCAAGTATGATAACGATGCTCATTTTAGGCACTATCCTCTCTTTGTCTACACCTAACTTCGGAACACTGGTAAGATACAAAAACGCTTTTCTTCCCTACTTTTTTCTCCTTTGCTCTGTATTGCCGTATAAATTCCTAACAACCAAGGAGATACAATAAATTCTTATTTTTGTGGCCATCAAACTGACAAAATGGACAAACCAGTAATCATTTTCGGATCCACGGGCATCGCTAAGGCAGCTTTAGAAATATTCAATTCAAACGGCATCATCGTTTATGGTTTTCTGGATGATGAAGAGGCAAATCGCGGAAAAGAAATCAATTCCATCTCCGTTTTAGGCAGTACGGATGATCAGGGATATACCGGGTTGATCGGTAAAAAATGTGAGGCCTTTATCGCAACGGATGATAATGAGATCAGAAAAGAATACGTGGAATATCTAAATGAAACAAGGAAGGTGATGCCAATCAATGCGATTCATCCATCTGCGATTATTTCTGACTCATTTAGGCTGGGGCAAGGCAATTTTATCAATGCAAGCGCTATTTTGTCCAACGACAGTAAAATGGGTTGCCACAATATCATTAACTCCAGGGCCATCATAGAACAGGAAGTTGAAATAGGCGATTTTGTTCAAATTGGAGCAGGCTCCACCATCAATTCGAAAGTAAATATTGAAGATGAAGCTTTCATTGGTTCAGGGGTAACAATAGTGGCTAGTGTCACTATAAAAAAAGGTGCGCAAATTGGTGCAGGCTCCGTGGTAATTAGCAACGTAGAAGCGGGCAAAACCGTATTTGGCAACCCTGCACAACCCATCTGATAATGATAGAAGTTAACTTTCGTAGATTTGCAGTTCAATAAACACCCTACTGAACAGGGCCTGGTTAGCATTATGGATAAATACTATGTATTGTTGTATTATTGTTACAGCACCATCGAAGATCCTGATGAATTTAGGTATCAGCATCATCAACTATGTCTGGATCTTGAAATAAGAGGCCGGATCATCGTTGCAAATGAAGGACTCAATGGCAGTGTATCAGGCACTCAAGAGATGTGTGAAAAATACATGGAGGCAGTACTGAAAGACCCGCGTTTTGCCAAAACCGAATTTAAAGTAGACATTCATGATACTCCAGTATTCGAAAAGCTTCACGTTAGGATGAAACCTGAAATCGTTCATAGTTCCCTCAATGAAATCGATCCTACGAAAAAGACCGGGGAGTATATAGAGCCTGATGAATTTCGAGATATCCTCAAAAAAGAAGATCAAGAAACGGTCATTTTAGACGTTCGCTCAAATTATGAGCACCACATCGGCAAGTTCAAAAATGCTATCACTTTAGACATTGATAATTTCCGGGACTTCCCACAAAAAGTCAAAGAACTGAAAAAGTTTAAAAACAAGCGGATCATTACCTACTGTACAGGAGGAATCAAATGTGAGAAAGCCAGTGCGTACCTGCTGCAACAAGGATTTGAAAACGTTCATCAGCTTCATGGTGGCATTATCAAGTACGGTCTTGAAGCAGGGGGTGAAGATTTTGAAGGGAAGTGCTATGTATTTGACAATAGAATTGTCAAGGAAATAAACAAGGTAAATCCTAAGGTGATTGCCAAGTGCTATGTAACCGGTGAACCCAACGACAGAATGGTTAATTGCGCTAATCCTCATTGTAACAAGCATGTTCCTATGAGTAAAAAGGGCGCCAAATTATATCAGGGATGTTGCTCAGAAGAGTGCATGAAAAATTCTGATACCCGACCATACAACGGTACTGGATGTTATCAGAAAAAAATGAACGGATACAACCCATATAAAGGTGCTAAAAGAAAAAGAGTACCAACATTTAGTGGCTAGGATGCTCTTTTCTTATCCCTTTTTGGATAAATTAAAGGATTCATAGAGAACAACGTTTTCTCAAACAATTCACCCTTTTGAATAAAACAATATAGTATAGTGGCTATTTCGTGACTACCTTTAAGAAGGATAAAACAACCACTATGCCTCCTGCTTTTTCTGAGACAGACCTCATCCTAAATCGGGATGGGAGTGTGTATCATTTAAGCCTAACACCTAAAGATGTCTCTGATAAGATCATTGTGGTGGGTGACCCGGGAAGGGTTCACCGTGTTTCTCATTATTTTGATTCCGTTGATTTTGAAATGAATAAGCGTGAATTTATTACCCATACGGGTAAATACCATGGCAAAAGGATTACAGTGATAAGCTCAGGAATGGGTACCGGCAATGTAGAGATAGTCATGACTGAGTTGGACGCATTGTTTAACATTGACTTGGCAAAACGAGAGCTTAAACCCAGAAAGAAGAGGCTGCAAATTATCCGTATTGGCACCTCAGGCACTATTCGGCATGAGATAAAAGTAGGGAGTCACCTGGCTACTAAATATGCCATTGGATTAGATACGCTTCTCCAGTTTTATCACTACAAGCATCGTGGAAAAGAACGGAGGATTATAAAAAAGCTAAAGGAAGAACTGAACCTGCGCTACACCCCTTATTGTATGAAAGGCTCCTCCAGCCTTCTGGAAAAATTCAGGGATTGCACCATCATGGGCAACACCCTTACCTGTCCGGGTTTTTATGCGCCTCAGGGCAGGGAAATCAGAATCCCTATTCGCTATAAAGAGATCATAGAGAAGATGCAATCTTTTCACGAAGAGGACGTCTGGGTCACTAACCTGGAGATGGAAAGCGCCGGATATTATGCTTTTGGAAAACTGTTAGGTCATGAAGTTGTAAGTGTCAATGCCATCCTGGCCAATCGAGTGAAGGGTCAATTCTCCAAAAACCCCAACAAGATTATAGACGAATTAATCAAGAAGGTGCTCCAGAGAATTTAACATCGGAGCTAAGTTTTTTTGGATAGTAAAGCTTCAAACGCTTTTCTTATCGAATCTGCTGCTTCATTTAAGTGCTTCCTTGCTCTGGCCCATTTCTCTCCTGAATCGTTAGCACGTTCTTTTACCTCTTCCTCCAACCTCTCCTTTTGTTTTTTCAGGTCAATGATTTTACGCTCCGTTTCTTTGGAAACCTTAGTTCCGGCTTTTTTAGTTTCTTCTATCAGGTGATCTATTTTCTTTCCGAGTTCAGAAAGAATTGACTCAACGCTTTTTTTATCGCTCATCTGCTAAAGTTATTACTTTCCGTACCACTTAGCAATGACTTCAGATGCGGGCTTGTTCTGAGGAGTCCATGCTTTTTTGTACCAATCCCCCGTTTTTGAGGTCAGATGCCACTTCCAAAAAAAGCCCCCAGCGAACCAGGACGCATTTTCCAGTGACTGGAAGGTGGCTTCAAAAGCATTTGCCTGAAGTTGCAGGTTTGCATTAACCACGGATTTATTGATATCCCAGTGTTTTCCAGTTGCCCCATCTATGCTTTGGAAACCAAACTCCGTAAAAAGAATAGGTTTTTGCCATCTCTTTGAGAAATTAGAAAGGTTTTCTTTAACTGGTTCCCACCCTTCCCTGATTTCTTCTACGGATGGATCCACCCCCTCAGCGAGTGGAAAATACGCATCTACACCAATGTAATCTACAGCGTCCCACCAAGAAATCTTGTGGTAATTATCCCAATTGGAAGCGTAGGTAATTTTACCAGAATAGCGTTTTCTTATCTTACCGATCAGGCCTCTCCAAAACTCAGGACGATCCCTTGCCGGCACCCGATATTCTGTACCGATACAAAATAACTCTACATTCATGGAGTCTGCTTTGTCTGCGTGATTAAGGATGTATTCAGTATAATCTTTTTCCCACGTTTTCCATTCTCCTTCGGTAGCCAAGTTAAAATCTCCGGCCCACCCCTGCCCAATGACCCAGACGTGAGGCTTTACCATCACTTTCAAGTGATTTTCTTTTGCGTACTGAATAAGCATGCAGTTACCATCAGTCCGTTCTCCCCACCATTGTCTTGAATGATCGTAAGAAACGTCTGGCTGTCCAGCATGTGAAAAACCGTAGGGTATCACTGCCACCCAATCTACATTTACCTGTTTGATGGCACCAAGGGCAGAGGCATCAATGGGCCTGGGAGGATTTACTACGCATGCTCCGTTTATGCGTTCAATCCCGGATTTATTAGGAACAATGACCCAGCCAATGACATTACTAATTAACGCCAGGAAAATAATGGATTTGTGAATGAAGTAGGGCATAAACCAAAAAAACGAGGTAGTTTACCTAAAAGTTTACAAGAAAAATAAACGGAAGGTTGCGGTGCCCAAAGTGCTGACCATCAGGCCTTACGATGGAATGTTCTCTGAAAGGAATGATGAACATTGACTTGAAAAATATTTTCGGAGCACTAATGTCAAGTCACGTTTTTTATTTGGGCAGCTTTGTTTAGATGTTTAGATTTCTTCAAAACACTCATGAAAAATACCATGTTACATTAATCCTAGAGGAAAGAGCCACGCTTTAAGGATATCGTCAGGTTGGGCAAGCGAGGAGTTCGGATTATGCGTAATGCCTATTTGTTACTCAATGTGGATGAGTCTTCCCATGGAGGGGGAAAGAGTGATGGAGAAGTGCAGCTTTTTTGGAAGTGACCGTCCAAACAGTGGAGAATATCCGTAAGAAGTTGGTAGAGGAAGGATTTGAAATCGCTTTAAAGGGTTGACCAACGAGTCGGGTTTATCTCTGAAAAGACAAAGAATGGTTTCGGTGACTAAAAATAAAAAAAGACGGATTGGACATCTTTATCAAACACATCGCTGATCGCTATCCGAATAAAGCTTGTAATGGATCATCTCAATAAACATTCACATTCATCATTCCATGAAGCGTTTTCAGTCACGCAAGCCAAAGAAGTATGGAATCGGTTTGAATTCATCTACACACCTAAGCATGGGAATTGGCTAAACATGGTAGAAATAGAAATTAACGTACTCAATCATCAGTGTTTCATCCGTCGAATTGAGGATATTGAAACGGTAAAATCAGAAGTAGAAGCACGGTGCAGGGATTGAAACAATCTCAATGCTAAGATAAACTGGTAGTTTAAAACCGCAGATTCAACAAGAAAACCAAAACATCTTACTCCAAATTACATGATTGACTTGATACTAGGCTAAGTCGCTGACTTTCAGTAAGCCCTATTTAATTTAAGGGCACCTCTTAAGGGCACCTCTAAAAACTCAGTTCAAGAATTTGAGGTAGCGTTTTTTTTCTGAGACAAGACCTCAAAAACGGAGTTTAGCGGTGTTAAATAAGTATTTTGATAACAAAGTATCAGGAAAAAAGATCATCTCTCAAAAATTGACAGTGGGTTTTTAGAGGTGCCCTTAAGTATGGAATTGTTGATTTAAAAGGAAATGATTCTCATTTCTATTTCGTATGATGTCATTTGCCAGGTATAGAGCATTTCTAAAGGATGTTTCCTTTGCTTCATTTTTTCCAGCTATTGTAAAAGCAGTTCCATGGTCTGGTGATGTTCTTACGATAGGAAGGCCAGCGGTGTAATTGACACCTTCATCAAATGCCATTGTTTTGAAAGGAATAAGTCCCTGATCATGGTACATTGCTAAAATTCCATCGAATCGTTTATACATTCCTTGTCCAAAGAATCCATCAGAAGGAAAAGGCCCCATAACAATATGATTGATTTTTTTCATTTCTTCAATAGCTGGAATGATCTTTTCGTTTTCTTCATTTCCGATAAGTCCATTTTCACCAGCATGTGGATTTAATCCAAGAACTGCAACTCTCGGTTTTTTTATGTCAAAATCAACCTGTAATGATTTAATCATCTTTTTAAGCTTTGTGAAAACTTTTTCTTTGGTAATTGATCTTTCAACCTCTTTGAGTGGAATATGTCCAGTAACTACACCAACTCTTAAATCATTGCTTACCAAAAACATCAGACTCTCTTTTTCTCCTGCTTCCTCGGTTAGATATTCGGTATGACCAGGGAAATTAAAATCTTTTGACTGAACCAATTCCTTACTAAACGGCGCTGTTGTCATTGCTTGGATTTTTCCATCTTTGAGATCCTTTAAAGCAGCCTTTAAAGATTTGATTGCATATCTGCCTCCTTTATAATTCTTTTCTCCTGGATTGATTTCTATTGTTTCATTCCACACATTACACACATTTATCTTTCCAGGAATGGTCTGATCAACAGTAGGTATTTGCTTATAATTAAAATGCTCGATATTTAAATTCTTTCTATAAAAGGAAATCACTTTTCCTGAAGCATAGATGATGGGAGTAAATTGTTTCAAAACAAGATTATTCTGTAATGATTTAATGATCACTTCTGGGCCTATCCCATTAACATCACCAAGCGTAATTCCTATAAATGGATTTATTTTCATTTTAGTTAATTCCCCTTTAGCTCTTAGTTTTATCAAGTCGGAATTTAATAAGCAGGAATAGGTTGGCAAGAGTAAAACCCAAAAAACATTTAGGACAGCATTTTTTAACGGATCAAAATATTGCGAAAAAAATTGTGAAGGCTTTAAAAGCAGATCCTAGTACACCTGTCTTGGAAATAGGCCCAGGCACAGGAATGCTCACAAAATACCTTTTAACTAAATATGATGATTTTATTGCTTTTGATATAGATAAAGAATCCATTTCATACTTAAAGCAAGAATACCCCAACCATACGAATCAATTTCAATTAGTAGATTACTTAAATCACCAATTAGAGATAAAAAGTGTTTCTATTATAGGAAATTTTCCTTATTACATTTCGTCTCAATTATTTTTCAAAATTTGGGAAGATAGAAGGCAGGTTAGTGAAGTAGTATGCATGATCCAGAAAGAGGTAGCTGATAGGATTTGTGCTACACACGGAAATAAGGTTTATGGGATCTTAAGTGTCCTTCTTCAGGCTTTTTTTGATGTGAAATACCTTTTCAAGGTTTCGTCAGGAGTATTCAATCCATCTCCTAAAGTACAGTCTGCTGTTATACGTTTGGTGCGCAATCAAATAGATCATTTGCCTTGTGATGAAGATCTTTTTAAAAGGCTTGTAAAAGCGGGATTTGGTCAACGTCGAAAGACCTTGCGGAACGCATTGAAAGGTCTAAATTTGTCAGGTCTGGAAAGCAATGATAAGATCCTGAACAAAAGGGCTGAACAGCTTTCTGTTGCTGATTTTATTACACTAACATCCAAGATTACAGCTCTATGAATGAAATCCCGGCTTTTGAGTTATCGGTTCAGTTTAAGGAAAGATTTCAAGAGGCACTTACAGCAAGAGATCAGGATTTCATCAAATTAAGCCTTGAGGATGTAAATACAGCTGATATATCCGCACTCCTGGATGAATTTAATAGCAAAGACTGCAAATATGTTTTTGATCTACTTCCCAAAGACATAGGAGCGCGAATTATGGAAGATTTAGAAGAAGATGTTAGAGAGGACTTCATTACTCATTTTAATGCTCAAGAACTTGCTTCTTATATCGAATTAATGGATTCGGATGATGGCACGGACATTCTTTATGAAATGACGGTTCGTGATCGCAACGAAGTGATCCGTCAGATCAATGACGAGGAAAAGGCTTCCCACTTAATGGAGCTTTTGGAATACGATGAAGGTGTTGCAGGAGGGTTGATGGCTAAAGAATTAATAAAAGCCAATCTTAACTGGAACATTCTGCAATGTATTGAGGAGATTAGAAAGCAAGCAGAAAATATTGAGAAAGTATACTCCGTATACGTAGTTGATGATTATGAAAATCTAATGGGTAAAGTAGGGGTGAAGAAATTGATAATAGCAAAATCATCAGCAAAAGTGGCAGATGTTTTTGATGAGGAGTTGATTTCAGTAGAAACGTCAACCAGCGAGGAAGAGGTGGTAGATATCATGCAGAAATATGACTTAGAGGCAGTTCCAGTGGTAAATGCCCGAGGAAAATTGGTGGGTAGGATTACTATTGATGATGTGATTGATGTGATTCGAGAGAATGCGGAAGAGGAACGACAGCTCATGGCTGGAGTAAGCTCAGATGTAGAGGAAGATGATACAGTCTGGAAAATATCACGTGCTAGACTGCCTTGGCTCATTATTGGTATGGCAGGTGGATTACTTGGTGCACAGTTTCTGGGTTTCTTTAAAGAAGAAATCATTTTTGTGCCTGCACTTGCTTTTTTTATTCCTTTAATTACCGCATCAGGTGGAAATGTTGGTATCCAATCCTCTGCTATTGTGGTTCAGAGTTTAGCTAACCCAAATGTGTTTGCCGATAGTATGTTCAAACGTTTGTTGAAGGTGTTGATGGTGGCTGTGGTGAACGGCGCAATTCTTTCTTTGATGGTTTTTGGTTCTGTAATTCTATTTATGCGTGAAGAGCCATTAGCTGCAACTGTAGCCATTGCCCTCTTCTCTGTTGTCTTGTTAGCCTCTTTTATGGGTACTGTTACTCCTTTAATTTTAAATCGATTTGGAATAAACCCCGCATTAGCCTCTGGGCCTTTTATTACCACAACAAACGATTTGTTAGGTTTAGCAGTCTATTTCTTCACAGCTCATGTTTTATATAGCTTATGAAGGATTCAAAAAGGGTACTTATTGTAGATGATATGCATGAAAGTATCCTTCCTCTGCTAAAAAATGAAGGGTTTGATCCAGTTTATTTACCTGTAATTAGGAGAGACGAAATTTTGGAAATTATTCCTGAATTCGAAGGGCTTTTTATTCGAAGTAAAACTCGCGTTGATAAAGAACTTGTCGACAAAGCTGGAAATCTGAACTTTGTAGCCAGAGCAGGTGCAGGCTTAGACAAATTAGATGAGGAATACCTCAAATCCAGGGGGATCATCACGGTTAATGCACCAGAAGGCAACAGAGATGCACTTGCTGAACACGCTCTGGGAATGTTATTATCTATACTTCATCGACTGCACATTGCTCATCAGCAGGTCAGGCAAGGCATTTGGGATAGGAAAGGAAATCGTGGCATAGAGCTTAAAGATAAAGTTGTTGGCATTTATGGTGTTGGTTACATGGGGAAAGCCTTTGCTAGAAAACTCACCGGGATGTGCTGTGAAGTCATCGGATATGACAAATATGCATCGAATTTCGAAGATGAATCAGTGAAAAGCGTTTCATTGGAAGAGCTCTTTAAGCGAACAGAAATTCTGAGTATTCATGTCCCATTGAATAATGAAACAAGATATCTGTTCGATAAATTATACCTATCCAAATTTCAAAATTTAAAAATCCTTATAAACACTGCAAGGGGTAAAATCTTGCGGACAGAAGACGTGGCAGATTTATTAGATCAAGGGAGAATCTATGGAGCGGCAATGGATGTTTTGGAGAATGAAAAACCAGAGACATACTCCAATGATGAAAAAGTAATTATTGATCGACTCACTAATCATCCTAGCGTAATCATGACTCCCCACATTGGAGGGTGGACGTATGAATCTTATCAGCGCATCAATGTAGTGCTGATAGAAAAATTGAAAGCGGCTTTTGAAGAGTGATCTTGTATTTCTGCTGCAAATTCTATTTATATTTACATATCAAATTACAAACAAAAGACGGCTTCAATAGAGGCCGTTCTTTTTTGTTTAAAGGGGTAAAGAAGTATGGCAGTAAATTATTACACAAAAGAAGGTCTTCAGAAGCTAAAGGACGAATTGAATGAATTGAAGACCAAAGGACGGGCTGATATGGCAGTACAAATTGCTGAGGCGAGAGACAAAGGAGATCTAAGTGAAAATGCTGAGTATGATGCAGCAAAAGAAGCTCAAGGGTTGTTGGAGTTGAAAATTTCTAAATTAGAAACGGTTGTTGGTAATGCAAGAGTAATTGATGAATCTACAGTAGATACTTCTAAAGTGTCCATTTTATCTACAGTTAAGATCAAGAATAAGAAGAACGACATGGAAGTTACCTACCAATTGGTTGCGGAAGAGGAAGCTGATCTTAGAAGCGGAAAACTATCTGTCCAATCACCAATAGGTAAAGGGCTTTTAGGGAAGAAAAAAGGCGAATCCGCGACAATCAAAGTTCCCGCGGGAGATATGGAATTTGAAATTGTTGATATTACTATCTGATGGCCAGCATCTTTACTAAGATCATCAATCGTGAAATTCCAGGATTTATCATTGCTGAAAATAATAACTATATTGCTTTTTTGGATATCAATCCATTGAAGGAAGGACATACACTTGTGGTGCCAAAAGCAGAGGTTGATTATGTATTCGATCTTGATTATCAGACGCTAGCAGGCTTGTTTTCTTTTTCAAAGCGCGTAGCCAAGGCGATACAGGCTGTAGTGGAATGTAACCGAATTGGTGTTACTGTAATGGGACTGGAGGTACCACATGCTCATGTTCATTTAATCCCAATAGATACAATGGACGACATGAATTTCAATAATATGAAATGTTCTTTTTCAAAAGAAGAGATGGAAAGTATGACAAAAAGGATCAAAAAACATTTTCACTGATTACTTTATCCTATTTGGATTCTCTACAATAAAGGATTTCCAACTATTTCCTCCTTTGTTCCTAAAACCATCAATTTCAGTTGAGAAATGATGGCAAATTGCAACAGCTAGTGCATCCGTAGCGTCCATAAGCTTAGGAGTATTTGTTAACTTCAAGAGATTTTCAATCATGGCAGCCACCTGTTCTTTCGATGCATTTCCATTCCCGGTAACTGATTGTTTTACTCTTTTGGGCGCGTATTCATTGATGGGGATATCTTTATTGAGGGCGGCAGCCATGGCTACTCCCTGCGCTCTCCCAAGTTTGAGCATGGATTGTACGTTTTTTCCATAAAAAGGAGCTTCAAGTGCTACTTCGTCAGGTAGGAATTCCCTAATCAATTCAGAAATTCGGTCATATATTTTTTTGAGTTTAATCTCATGATTTTTGTATTTATTCAAATGAATTACTCCAAACTGGAGTATACTAATTTTCTGGCCTTTACTGTGGATCAATCCATATCCCATTACATTAGTACCTGGATCTATACCTAGTATGATTTTCTCTTTTAATGTCACAAATGCAAATTAAAGACAACTATCTAAAAAGAAATTCGGTACGGATTACCATAGTCAAAATAGCAGTTACTGTATTGGTGATCGTTTTTATCTCTGATAAGTTTCAATCAGAACGCATCGATATTGGTAATATCAAGTGGCCAAAGAATTTTCCTATCCATTTGGTCTGGGTATTTGGATCAATGATTCTGAATTGGTCGCTTGAAGCTATTCGTTGGAGGATTTCCATTCTAGTTTTTGAGACTATCTCTTTCAAAGAAAGTTTAAGAATTGTTTTGGGTGGACTAGCCCTAAATTGGATATTTCCATTTGCTTCAGGTGATGCTTTAATCAGATTGATTACGATAAAAGACAAATATCAAACTACCTCCGCAATTTTAACAAATAGGGGAATTATGTTGACCATTACTTCAATTTTTGGATTTTTTAGTCTTTGGGTCTACTCAAAGAGGTTCCTTTATATCAATTATGTAGTCCTTATGATTGTTTTTGTACTAAGTATAATTCTTTGGCTTTTTAGAAGAAAAATTTCAAAGTTTCTATTCTATTTCAGTAAAGTAGGTAAGAAAGAAATAGCTACTCTTTCAATGCTATCAGTTTTAAGGTACCTTGTTTTTGTTGTTCAGTTTTTTTTTCTATTCAAATTGTTCTTACCTGAAATTTCCAATAAAGTGCTCATTGTTGGCATCGGTTGTATCTTCTTCTTTAAATCTGTCATTCCTTCTTTTTTTGGTGGAGTCGGAGTTAGAGAAACTATCGGAATTCTTTTCTTTTCTAAACATTCGCACGATATTTCTCTTGTTGTAACTCCTGTTTTTGTTATTTGGATCATTAATAATGCTATACCTTCATTAATAGGATTAATTGGTTTGAATAGGATATACTCCCCCAATCAATCAATTCTTTTTACGGAAAGGACATAGTCCTTATTTAGATGGTATGTTTCACTTTTCTTTTACGCGCTGCTAAATGATCTATTTGGTGCTGGCATTTTTTGTTTTGCATGTTGGTTTTTATCTTATTTTATCTTGTAACTGGTTTAAAGTTCCTTGCACGTCAAAAACATCAGAAGGATCCCCGCTTTCAGTAATTATTCCGGTTAGAAACGAGGAAAAAGTTATTGAGAAAGTCCTCACCTGCCTTGAAGATCAAGAGTATGATAAGAATACATATGAGGTAATCATTATAAATGATTTTTCAGAAGATGAGACACTTAGTATTATCGAAGAATGTAGGAATAAACTAAGCATGCACTTGAAAGTAGTCACCCTTTCCAATTCAAATGAATCCGGCAAAAAACGGGCATTAACTAAGGGCGTAGAGATGGCAAAAAATGACTTTATACTAACTACAGATGCGGACTGTCAGATGGGATCTAAGTGGTTGTCTAGTTATGCCGCAAGCTTAGAAGGGAAAAAAATTATAGCTGGCCCGGTAGCATTAACAGGTCAAGGGTTCTGGGCTCGTTTGCAACAAGCCGAATTTTCCGGTTTAATTGGTTTTGGAGCTGTAACTTTGTTTTATAACAATCCCAGTATGTGCAGTGGGGCAAATCTTGCATTTTCCAAAGAAGCATTTTTTGAAGTAGGAGGGTATACCGATAATCTTCAAATACCCTCCGGAGACGATGAATTTCTTTTGTTTAACATTTTAAAAAGATATCCAGGCCAAGCCGCATTCTTGAAAAATAATGAAGCTCTAGTAGTAACTCCTGTTCATAAGACTCTTGTTGGGTTTGTCAATCAACGAATAAGATGGATAAGTAAATGGAAACATAACAAAAACCCTAACCTGAGATTGGCGGCTGTGCTTTTTTTTCTAGACCACTTAGTATGGTTGGTCACTATTGGATATACAATACTCGGTGGATTTCATTGGATCCTTTTTTCATTTTTATTCTTAGCCAGATGGGTATCAAATGTAATTTATATTTCACCGATTCATGCTTTTTTGAACTTAAGATCACCAATACTATCACTCCTTTTCATTCAAATTATTTATCCATTCCATATATTAATCATGGGGGTGAATTCTATCTTTGGAGGCTATACTTGGAAAGGAAGAAAGTATTGACGGAAATAGAATACAATATTTTAGATCAGCTCTATTTTGTAACTTCTTATCAGACGCTTAAGGAAGAATCGGGCTACTCCCATGATCAATTAAAATTCAATCTTATTGAGATGATAAAAAATGGTTTTGTCAAAGTATATGATGAGATTGATCAAGAGTTAGAACAGGATAGATTAGATATGCAAAACTCATTTCAATCATATTATTACCTCGCATCCAAAAAAGGTCTTTTTGAACATAATTCAAGATGAAGGACGCTCTTATTGATGTAAAAGACCTTCAGTTAAATGCGCTCCTGGAAGTAACGCAAGCGGTAAATAATAATCTACCAGAACAAGATTTATTGCGTATTTACCGCTTTATATTACTTGCAGATCTAAGAGTGAAAAAGTTAGCTTTATTTACGGAAAGCGATGGCGAGTGGACTTGTAGAGCTCATTTTGGTGTTAAAAATACACGTTTGGAGTTAGACCTTCCGGAAAATTATAAGTCGCTCCAAAAAGAACAATTGGTCAATCACGAAGATTTTAAAGAATTCAAGTCCGTCTTTCCGGTTTATCATAAAGAAAAAATACTTGCAGTGGTTTTCATAAAAACCGGAGAACAAGAGAAAAGCCAGAATAGGTTTTTGAATGCACTAACAAATATAATTCTGGTAGCAATAGAAAATAAAAAACTGGCAAGAAAACAAGTAGAGCAGGAAGCATATCGGAGAGAACTAGAAATAGCTAAGAAAGTCCAGAATTTCTTGTTTCCGAAAGAACTGCCCAAGATTGAAAAACTACAGTTAGAAGCTTTTTATCTTCCGCATCACGATGTAGGTGGCGATTATTACGATTACATCCAAATAGACGAAAATCGATTTCTAATCTGCATTGCAGATGTTTCCGGAAAAGGAGTGCCGGCAGCATTATTGATGTCAAATTTCCAAGCCTCACTTAGGGCAATGGTTCGTCAAACTAAAGATTTGGTTGAAATAGTGAAAGAACTAAATCTAACCACTTATAGAAGTGGCAACGCTGAGAATTTTATTACGTTTTTTGCAGCTATATATGATTTCAGCACATTAAGAATTGAGTACATTAATTGTGGACACAATGAAATTTTACTCAAGACAAATGAAGGCATAAAACTATTAACCGAGGGGACCACAATCCTCGGAATGCTTGAACCACTTCCGTTTATTGAAAGCCAATACATCGAAAACCTATCAAGCTTTTTCATTTTTGCCTATACGGATGGCCTTACGGAGACATTTAATGAGTCCGATGAAGCTTTCGAGTTTAAGAGACTGGAGAAGATCATTGAGTCTTATGAGGGTGAAGATTTAACACACTTGCAAAATCGTATTCTAGAAGAGTTGGAAAGGTTTAAGGGAAATCGCCCATTTCATGATGATATCACGATGCTATCTTGTAAGGTGCAGAATAGATGATTCGATTTTACAGAAGTTCGTTTTTCCATAAAAGGTTGTATCCATCTCTGGTATGGGAGAAAGAGTCTAATCAATCGATATATCTAACCTTTGATGACGGTCCTACACCTCAGGTAACATCATGGGTCTTAGATCAACTTAAAAAAGTGGAAGCTAAAGCTACTTTTTTTTGCCTAGGAAAAAATCTGAACCAACATCCATCTTTGGCAAATAGAATGCTCTCCGAAGGTCATTTGTTGGCTAATCATACAAATGGTCATTTAAATGGGTGGTTGTGCTCAGATACGGATTATTTAAACGATATCAGAAGGTGTGAGCTAGAATTAAAAAAACTAGGAGTAAATAATAGACTTTTCAGACCTCCTTATGGAAGAATTAAAAGAAGTCAAATAAAGAAGTTGAGATATAAGGAAATAATTATGTGGAATCTACTGTCTTGGGATTTTGATTCCAGAATGAATATTTCCAGAAGCCTGCGATTTATGCAAAGTGCAACACCTGGAAGTATCCTGGTTTTTCATGACGATCTAAAGTCGTTTGAGAATCTTAAAATTATGCTTCCGAAGTTGCTTCAATATTTCTGTAACAAAGGATTTTTCTTAGAAAGATTGGATTCATGATTGATACACACGCCCATATCTATCTGAATGATTTCAATGAAGATATTGATAGTGTTATAGCTAGGGCTAAAGCTGCGGGTGTAGAAAAGGTATTACTTCCAAACATAGATATTCATTCGATTGGGCCTATGTTGGAACTGGAAAATAAATATCCTAATTTCTGCTATTCAATGATGGGGTTGCATCCGTGCTATGTGAAAGAAGACTTTCAGAAGCAACTAAAAGTAGTAGAGGATTGGCTAGAGAAAAGAAAATTTTTGGCGATAGGGGAAATAGGAACAGATTTATATTGGGATAGATCATTTTGGGAGCAACAGAAAAAAGCTTTCCATTTTCAATGCGAAATGGCACTAAATCATAACATACCGGTTGTCATACATTGCAGAGATAGCATTCACGAGACAATAGAGCTTGTATCAAAGTATCATAATAAAGGGTTAAAAGGCGTTTTTCATTGTTTTACCGGAACAATAGATCAAGGACTCAAGATCTCCGATATGGGGTTATATCTGGGATTAGGTGGAGTGAGTACCTTTAAGAATGGTGGATTGGATGAAGTCATTCCTTGTCTGGATAGCTCAAAAATTATATTAGAAACTGACGCTCCTTATCTTGCCCCAACTCCAAATAGAGGAAAAAGAAATGAACCTGCATTCATTTTGCTAACAGCAATAAAAGTAGCACAATGTTTAAAAATGAGTCTTGAAGAATTGAACTATATAACCACTAAAAATGCAAATGATTTATTTTTCTGATAATGAATTAATGTGATGTGAATTACAAGATTGTCAATATCACCGATGAAGGGAAAAGATCGATTTTAATTATTTATACTGGTGGTACGTTTGGTATGGTTCAAGATGAAAGTGGAGCACTTACTCCATTTAATTTTGGTAAGGCAGTAGACAAAATTCCTGTTCTTCGAAATCTAGGATTAAAGCTTACAGTCATTTCGTTTCCAGTTCCAATTGACTCCTCTAATATTCACATCCGTGATTGGAAAGACCTTGCTTACATCATAGAAGAAAACTACAGCCAGTATGATGGGTTCGTTATTCTTCATGGTACCGATACGATGGCATATTCCTCTTCTATGCTTAGTTTCATGCTTAAAGGGCTCAATAAACCGGTCATTTTTACAGGGGCACAAATACCTATTGGTTCCCTCAGATCAGACGCCAGGGAAAACCTTATTGCAGCATTGGAAATTGCTTCTGCGTATAAAGACGGACTTCCAATCGTGCATGAAGTGTGTCTTTATTTTAATTATTTCCTTTTAAGAGGAAATAGATCACAAAAAATACGCAGCTCCACATTTGCTGCTTTTGAATCAGAGAACTACCCTGTGCTTGCCGAAGTAGGAATAGAAATAGAATTTAACAAAACAGCTTTGAAAAAACGTCGCGAAACATCAAAGCTCCAGGTATTAAGTAAATTGAACCCTAGCGTAGCGCTCCTGAAAATTTTTCCCGGAATAACACCCCATTTTGTCGAATCAATCCTGCTCAATGAGAAAATAGAAGGAATCGTTCTGGAGACTTTTGGATCCGGAAATACTATGAAATTTGATTGGTTTTTGGAGTACTTAGAAAATGCTATCAAGAAAAATAAAACAATATTAAATGTAAGTCAATGTATGGGAGGCAAGGTAGTTCAAGGTAAATATGAAACGAGCAAGATGCTTAATGATATAGGTGTTTTAAGTGGAGGAGATATTACCACAGAAGCTGCTCTGACCAAAATGATGTTCGTTTTGGGTAGAGAAACCGATCAACAAAAAATAAAGCAGTTACTAACAAGCTCTATTTCAGGCGAAATGGACGAATGACCTAGAATAACACGATGAATAGCTCCATGATTAAGATAAAACTTGCATAAAGGTATTTTTAATGATTTATTTGTAAGCCCTCTAAAAGATGATGGGTTTTCAGAGAGGTGGCCGAGTGGTCGAAGGCGCACGCCTGGAAAGTGTGTATATCCCAAAAGGATATCGAGGGTTCGAATCCCTTCCTCTCTGCTTATGAGCAGAGTTCATTCGGATCGAATTCTCATTATGAAGAACGTATTAAAACAGATATTTTAACTAAACCTAAGACTTAACTTATAAGACTGAATTATGAAAAAGTTATTAACTCTCTTTATGTTGGCAGGTGTCACGACCTTCAGTGTTTCAGCGCAAGATGCATTTGTAGATGAATCCGATTCTCTGGCTCTAGATTCTGCATCTGTCGATTCTGCAGTAGCTGAAGAAGTATACGAAGAACCTGTTGAAGAAATTACCGAGGCAATTGCAGATGAACCAGTAGAATCTTCAAAAGGCTTCCATCAGGTGGTTAAAGAACAATTCATTGATGGCGGACCAACTTTTATGGGGATTGTTTTGGTTTGTTTAATTCTCGGCCTTGCCATTGCGATAGAAAGAATCATTCATTTAAATATGGCTTCTACTAACACTAAAAAACTTCTTGCTGATGTAGAAGATGCTTTAAGTTCGGGTGGCGCAGATGCGGCCAAAGAAGTTTGTAGAAATACCAGAGGCCCGGTAGCTTCAATTTTTGTTCAAGGGCTTCTGAGAATGTCGGAAGGTATTGAAATGGTTGAAAAATCAATTATTTCTTACGGTTCTGTGGAAATGGGTAAATTGGAAAGAGGAATGATTTGGATCTCATTATTCATTTCATTGGCACCTATGTTAGGTTTCATGGGTACGGTAATCGGAATGATTGAAGCGTTTGATGCGATTGCAGAAGCAGGGGATGTTTCGCCGGCATTAGTGGCAAGTGGTATTAAAGTAGCTCTCTTAACAACTGTGGGTGGATTGATTGTAGCGGTTATTTTACAGCTATTTTATAACTATTTAGTATCAAAAGTGGACTCTATAGTAAATAGCATGGAAGACGCGTCGATTTCGCTTGTTGATTTATTGGTAAAGCACAATCTTTCTAAATAATTATTGTATATGGAAGCATTTGTGAACATCGGATTATTTCTTTCCTATATTCTCATTGCAATTTGTTTGATTACTGCAGTGGGTATGCCTCTAATCAAAGCGTTCGGCGATCCTCAATCACTAAAGAAAATAGGGTTAGGTGTTGGAGCTTTAATTGTAGTTTTTATCATTTCTTATTTTATTTCCTCTGGAGAAGAAATGGGAGACAAACCAGCTGCTACGGTAAAGATTGTTGGAGCTAGTCTAACTACCTTTTACATATTAGCTTTTGCAGCTATTTTGGGAATCATCTACACAGAAATCAAAAAAGTACTGGAATAATGGCTAGAAGTAAAGACAGAAAAGCCCCGGAGGTAAGTACTGGTTCTATGGCTGATATAGCTTTTCTTTTGCTTATTTTCTTTTTGGTAACTACTACTATTGCAAACGATAAAGGAATTTTGATGCAATTACCTCCTCCTCCCGAGGAAGAAATCGAAGTCAAGCTTCAGGAACGAAATATCTTTAAGATTTTGGCTAACTCAAACGATCAACTTTTGGTTGAAAACGAGCCTTTTACCCAACCTGTTTCGGAATTAAGACAGATGGTGAAAGATCACGTGCTAAATTTTGGTAAGATAAATGATACTGAAGCGGTAGATCTTTATAATAGTTTGCCAGCTTCCATGAAAACTCAAGCCAAGCAAGATCCCGAATCATCTGACAGCCCAGGAGATGCAATTATTTCTTTCAAGGCGAATAGAGGTACGAGTTATGAATTGTATATCCAAGTATTGGATAATCTGCATGCTGCTTACAATGAGATTTATGCAGAGCGTGTCGGATTAACAACCCAAGAGTTTCTTGAGTTGGACCAAAGTGAAGAAATCGAAGAAAGAATTTACAAACAAGCCAGGCTAGGAATACCAAAAGCAATTTCTATCGCAGAACCTGATAAATAAGCTATGTCAAAATTTAAGAAAAACTCTAAAGCATCACAGGATATCCCAACAGCTGCGCTGCCAGATATCATTTTTATGTTACTTTTCTTCTTCATGGTTACAACGGTGATGAGAGAACAGGATATCCTGGTTAAACAATTGTTGCCTAAGGCAGATCAGCTCAGTAAAATTCAAAAGAAGTCTTTGGTGAGCCATATCTATATAGGTGAACCAAAAAACGTAGGAGTTTTCGGTGATGAGCCTCGTATTCAGACAAACGACGTTTTTGTTGAACCGGATGAATTAACATTGTTTGTTAACCAAGAAAAAGATAAATTATCGGAAGCAGAGCGCGATAGAATAACCATGGCTCTTAATATTGATTCAGAGGTTAAAATGGGAATAGTATCAGACGTAGAGCAGACATTACGAAAATCTAATGCCAGGAAATTATTATATAAATCTTTAAGAGCTATTAAAGATGATTGATTTAGTAAATTATTTTCTACTGTCTCTGTATTTAGCATAGGCAGTTTTTTTATTTATCTTCTGGTTTTTCTATTGGCTCAAGGTTTTTTTTAAGCTTTTATAGCTAATTATTTTGGGTTAATCTTTTCCGTTTTAGGGAAAGCTTTTACATACTTTTAACTACTTCTTTTGATATGTCTATTTCTCTTTTTGTATTATAGACTTTTTTTGAGGTTTGCTTACCATGATTCTCTTCTCATAAGAACAAAAACGTGAGTTTATGTGTGTCAATACAGAGTTAAAGTAATTTACATATTTACTATGCAATGGCTTTCTTGGAATTCAAATAGGTGTTCCATTCGTCTCGATAAGATTCATTGTTCATTTTCAAGAAAGATAAATACGTTGGTTTTATAGGCTGTTGATAGAGTTTCATACCTACTTTTTCAAGGGAATAGTCGCCTTTTATAGAATTACATTTCTTACACGCGGTAACAAGGTTTGTCCATGTTGATTTACCTCCTTTGGATCTTGGTATCACGTGATCGAGCGTAAGTTCTTTGTTTGTGCCGCAATATTGGCATTTTCCTCCATCTCTTCGAAATATATTATGTCGGCTCATTACTACTCCTTTGTAGGGGATGTGTATATAATTTTTAACTCTAACTACCGAAGGAAACGGAAAGGCTTTAGAAATCGATCTAAGGCTCTTTTCTTCAATTTCTTCTACCATATCAGCTTTCTCCAAAAAGACAAGCATGAATGCTCTTTGGACAGTGCAAACAGTTAAAGGTGAATAATCTTGATTAAGTACCAATACCATTATTAAAGTTTGATTCGTTCAAGTTCTCGTTTTTGATCCTTCTTTTTAATATCTTCTCTTTTATCATAAATCTTTTTACCTCTCGCTAAGGCAACTTCAAGTTTAGCAAAACCGCGGTTATTGAGATATAGTCTCACGGGAACGATAGTAAGGCCTTTTTCTTCGGTTTTAGTTCTTAATTTTTCGATTTCCTTTCTCTTTAAAAGTAGCTTTCTATCTCTTGTCATTTCATGACGTTCAAAGCTGGCATTTGCGTAGGGTGAGATATTCATGCCTTTGATAAAGGCTTCATTCTTCTTTAGGTAGCAATAGGCTTCCTGTATACTGGCTTTTCCTTCGCGCAAAGATTTGATTTCTGTACCTCTCAATACCATACCTGCCTCAAACTTCTCCACAAACTCATATTGAAAGTTTGCTTTCCTGTTTTTGATGTGAACAGAACCAGAAAATCGCTTTTTGTCCTGACTCATAAACTTATAAAAATAGCCTATAAACTACTAAAAAGGCATTCTTGGGAGTGGACTATCATATAAGCTTCCAAAATTGGAGTCGTTATATAATAGATGCCCACTTATTGCAATCATACCTGCGTTATCAGTGCAATACTGGATATCAGGTAGGTAAATTTCCCATGCTTTTGCCTTTGCCAATGTTAATAACTCCAATCTTAATCCAGAGTTTGCAGAAACTCCTCCTGAGATAGCAATGTGGCTTATTTTTTCCATACTGGCTGCTTTTTGTAGTTTGTTTAATAGCATTTTGATGAGGGTATACTGAATGCTTGCCGCAAGATCTTCCAGGTTTTCAGAAATGAAGTTTTTGTTCTTGCTTAACTTTTTTTTGAGAAAATAGAGAATACTGGTTTTAACGCCGCTAAATGAGTAATCTAAGTTGGGCATTTCTGTTTCTGCAAATTTAAAAGCATTAGGATCCCCTTCTTTAGACAGTTGATCTATCAAAGGACCCCCAGGATAGGATAAGCCCAGTAGCTTAGCGGCTTTATCAAAAGCCTCACCGACGGCGTCATCGCGAGTTTGACCTAATATTTCCATTTGTGTAACACTTGATACCTTTAAAATTTGTGTGTGTCCTCCACTTACTGTGAGGCATAAAAATGGAAAAGGTGGTTTTGGATCGTCTATGAAGTGCGCCAAAACATGAGCTCTCATATGATGAACAGGAATAACAGGGATATCCAAGGCTGCTGCCATAGACTTCGCAAAACTCGAACCAACCAAAAGTGCTCCAAGAAGTCCAGGGCCTCTCGTGTAAGCGATTGCGTTAATATGATCTAGCGATATTTGTGCGTCATTGAGGACAGTATCAACAACTGGCACGATATTTTTATGATGTTCTCTAGATGCAAGCTCAGGAACTACACCACCATACTTCCTATGTATATTTTGTCCCGCAATCTCATTATTCATTATTTTGCCATGAATACAAATTGATGCAGATGTTTCATCGCAAGAAGATTCTATTCCCAGAATAATAGCCAAACTACTTTTTTGAATAGCAAAATTACGATATCGAAAATGCAAAAAGTTTCCCGGAGAATCATCTCAGGAATTTTGTTTTATTTTTCATTGCTGCTTTTATCCGTCTTACTGTTTCTTCAGTTTAGCTTCGTGCAAACTTTTATCGCCAAAAAGGTATTAAATAGCATTTCTACTTACACGGATCATGAAATTTCGCTTGATAGAATAAGAGTATCATGGCTCGACAATGCCGAGTTTCAAGGTTTATTGATATACGATACTAAAAAAGACACTATGATATACGCTGAAAGCATTTCAGTAAACTATAAAATCATGGATTTGATTCGGGGGAAATACTTACAGATAGAAGAAGTGGCCTCTGATAATTTATTCCTGAATCTTGTAAAATATGATTCGGTAACGGAGCTAAATCTTACCGGATTCTTACAATCAATCACTATCCCCAGTTCTCCGGATTCAGATAGTTCAAAAACATCAAGTACTATTTCTGTGGAACACATACTCTTAGAAGAACTTAGTTTTAGACTTACAGATAAGACCAAAAATAGGCGTATTAATAAAGTAGATTTTTCTCATCTTAACCTGAAGATACCTCTTGTAGATTTAACTGATTTTCAACTTGGCTCAGATACAATCATTGGTAATTTGAATCACTTCGAAGGCAAAGAGCTTAACTCAGGCTTTGCTATTGAAGCGCTTGAAACAGTTTTTAGAGTTTCAAGTAAATCACTTAGTCTTCATCATCTAGATTTAAAAACAGCCAGTAGTACCATCACTGATAGTTTGGAATTCTCTTATACAGGTCTTAATGACTTCAGTTCTTTTACGGATAGCGTTTCATTTGTTTTTCGCTTCAAAGAATCTAAGATTTCAAAAAGAGATATTCAGCTTATTATGGGTATTAATCAGCTTAAATCTGATATATTCTTAAACGGATTTTTTGAGGGAACTGTAGGGGATTTTTATGTAGAAGATGCGAGAATTGGTCTCGGTTCATCTACTTATTGGCAAGGTGAAATTAGTTGCTTCGGGCTACCCGATTTAAAAAGAACTTTTATTCTGGCAGACATCGTCGATTCTCACCTGGTACCTGCTGATTTGGAACCTTATATTGGTAAGATGACAGAGAATCTTAGACGCATGGGTAAGATAGATTTCAATGGAAGTTTTGCTGGTTTTCTTAATGATTTTGTGGCAAAAGGAGATTTTAAGACCGATCAGGGTTCCGTCTATTCAGATATTAATTTAAAAATTCCAGATGATCCTTCCGAGATGTCTTACAATGGAAATTTGGAACTTGACAATGTAAACATTGGGGCTTTTCTTAAAAATGATTTCATTCAAAGCATAAATCTTGTTGCGAATATTGAGGGAAATGGCATAACACCTGACAATGCAGATTTTAATCTTAGAGCAACATTGCTCCATAGTGGTTTGATGGGATACATTTATGATTCATTATCGGTAAATGGATATTTTAAAAAGAATTTTTTTAAGGGTGAAATCACCATTGAGGATCCCAATTGTAAACTGCGAGGCAATACAGAAATAGATCTAAGAGGAGATAACCAATTCCTTGACGTAGATATTGTTACAAGAAAATTGCTGATGGATACCTTAAATCTTACGAATAGGAACATTTCAGCAATCGGTCATATTGATCTTTCTATCCAAAATTTTGATATGGATGATCTAGTGGGTGACCTCAAGATTGACTCTGCCATTTTGAAATTAGATGATAAAATAATTCCTTTAAACTCTGTAAAATTTTCAGCTTCATTCGATAAGGATAGTATAAGAAACATTTTTTTAGGCTTCCCCGGTGTACGCTCTGAAATTTCAGGGGACTTCAAGTTATCAGATATAGTTGCAGATTTCCCCTTATTGGTCAAGGGATACGCGAAAAAATTGCAAATTGCAGATGCTGTAGGAGTAGATTCCTTGCTCTTACCAGGAAGTGGTGAAAAATATAGGATTAAAGCAAATGTGGAATTGCTTGATGTTTCCTCTTACTTGGATTCTCTTCAATTACCGGTAAGTATTTCCAAAGGCTCAATATTAGAAATGTCCTACAGACAAGGAAAATCTTCAAATATTTCAATCTACTACAGGGGAGATTCCCTACGAATTGATGGAAATACTTTCAAGAATCTTATTTTAGAGATTAATGGATCCAGCACACCATCCTCCGGTAATGTGTTAACAAATTTTATTTTCAGGTCTACTAGCCAAAATCTTCAAGGTATTCCGGAAACGAATGATCTTCTTTTAGAAGGGGTTTGGTATGATCAGCTAATTAATTTGAGTTTATTGCTAAAGCAACCTAGTTCTTCAACAGATATAACCATAGAAAGCCAGATAATTCTCTCACAAGACTCGGTGGTGTTTAAGGTCTTACCATCTAATATTATCATTTTGAATGACCAGTGGAGTTTTAATTTATCAAACAATATCACTTTTAAATCTGGGGATATCATGCTCAAGAACTTTGAGATTTATGATCAAAGTGAGTCTATTCGGGTATCCGGTATTGTCTCGGACAATAAAAATACTTCAGTGAACATAACCATAGAGGATTTAAATATGGATAAAGCCAATTTGTTTTCAGAAATTAAATTTGATGGCTTTCTCAACGGGAGTTTTGATTTCTTTAGAGATCATGTAGATCAACCGATGAGGTATGATGGAGGATTTTTTCTTAAAAATTTAAAATATGATAACATCTTACTGGGAGATCTCGATGGCTCTTCTCGATGGGAACCCTCTACAAGGTCAATTTATTCAACTATGGAGGTAAAAAGAGATGATTTTAAGTCTGTGCAAATAAAAGGATACTATTTCCCGGCTAAATCTTACGATCAATTAGACTTTGATATAGACTTCAACCAGGCAGATTTATCAATTGCAAGACCTTTCGTAGAGAAAAATATCTCGGATATGAAAGGCACGGCCAGTGGTCAATTAAAACTTTTAGGGAGTATATCCAAGCCGGAAATTATTGGAGATTTTAGTGTTGAAAATGGGAGTGGTAGAGTACTTTATCTCAACACACCTTATTCTTTTTCAGGAAGAATAAATTTCGACCCCCAAAATATTGGTTTTACTCAGTTTGATTTAATTGATAGAAAAGGAGCTGTTGCTAATTTGTATGGACAAATTTCGCATGATTACTTCTCAAATTTTGTGGCTGATCTCTCATTAGCTTTTCAAAATTTTGAATTCTTAAATACAACTTTACCGGATAACAAGCTCTACTACGGCTCCGCCTATGTGAGTGGCAAACTAGACATATTGGGACCATTAAATGATCTGTTTATTAAGGCAGATGTGAAAACAGAACCAAACACAAGGTTTTTTATCCCGGTTTCCGAATCAACCAGCCCTGGTCAAGAGGAATTTATTCAGTTTGTTGATTTTTCTGATACTATCTCTTTTATAGATGATAAAGATAAAGGTGTGGCTATAAGCGGTATAACACTTGATTTTGACATTGAGATCACTCCGGATGCCTATTGCGAATTGATATTTGACATTAAAAAAGGGGATATTATAAGAGGAAGAGGAAGAGGGAATTTGAAATTGTCACTAAGTTCTGATGGAGAATTCAGTATGTTCGGTCCACTGGATATCACTGAAGGAGCATATAATTTTACTTTGTCCAACCTTATCAATAAAGAATTTGAAATAGTTCCTGGAAGCAGGATTACATGGTATGGAGATCCATATGATGCGCAACTAAACTTGGAGGCAACTTATTTGCAAAGGGCTTCATTTGAAGAACTAGAGAGTTCCTCAGAAAGAGATGAGGCTGAAATGTCAAACAAAGTGCCGATTCTCGTAGTCCTTAACATAGATGGAAGTATTGTTACTCCTAATATTGGCTTTGATTTAAGGCTTGAAAATGAGAGTGATGCAAATACTCAAAATGAAGGAAAGCTGAGTAGAATCAGAAATGATGAACAAGAGCTAAGGAGACAATTTATAAGCTTACTTTTTCTGAAAAGGTTTTCGCCATATGAAAGCTTTTCTTTAGGTTCAGGACAAGGCATAAGTGGTAGTGTGAGCGAGATCCTTTCAAATCAACTTTCATATCTTATTAGCCAAATTGATGAAAATCTTGAGATAGAGGTTGATTTAGCTGCACTCAATGATGAGTCGTTCAATACATTTCAACTCAGATTTGCCTATACTTTTTTGGATGGGCGGCTAAAAGTTACAAGAGGGGGCGGCTTTGGTAATGATCAAGATGTGAATCAAAATGTGCTAAATAATATTGTCGGAGACTGGTCTGTTGAATACAGCTTGACAAGAGACGGAAGGCTAAGAGCTAAAGTCTTTCGCAATACGAATGAGCAACTTCTAAATACAGATGATAGTCTCAGTCAGGAAACAGGAATTAGTTTAAGGTTTGTGCACTCTTTTAATGATTTGACAGAATTGCTAACGTCTAAGAGAAATGAAGCAATAAGGAGAAGGAAAAAGGAGAAGGAAAAAAATGCAGCAGCTAATAATGATTCTAATCTTGACTCGAGTACGAATTAATCATGGATGTCTAGGTTATTGTCACATCTTTTGGTAGATGATCCAAAAAAGCATTATTTGAATAAATATCGGTGAAAGCTTTTTTACTTATTTAATAGTGTTATTTACTAACTTTCAATAACACTAAACTAATCTCGATGGACTTTAAAGAATTTTCAAAACAGTATGCTTCAGAAATAGGAGGCGAATTCAGAGAGTACGACAACAATCAGTCAGTAATCGTTATGCCATTACCCGATGGTAGATTTCAGACAATAACAGGACATATTACTCATAACAGTGAGTACAATCGCCAAATGATACAGTTAAAAACAAAAGTTTGCGGCTTAGACAACGAGATACCCTATGGGGACCTTCTTGCAGAGAGCGCAGATTACCCGTATTCGAAATTCATAGCGGAGGATGGTTTTCTCAAAGTAGAGGCCATCGCCTTTTTAGCAAATACGTCAGAAGACATGATCAAGGAAATGTTTAGCGAAATTGGCAAGCATGCTGATGATTGGGAATTTAAAATAACTGGAAAAGATATTCATTGATATTTTTGCTAAGCAAGCCTTCCCATCGCTCTTGGTAGTTATTGCGAGGAGAGGAAAGTCCGGGCAGCGAAGAGCAGCGTACTTCTTAATGAGAAGCATATCTACGTTAACGTTGATATAGAGAAAGTGCCACAGAAAATAGACTACTCAACGCTTGTCGTTTGAGAAAAGGTGAAAAGGTGAGGTAAGAGCTCACCGCTCTGAGAGTGATCGAAGAGGCAGGGTAAACCTTACGTGCTGAAAGACCAAATAAGTTCTGCATTCTAAAAGTGGCTCGCTTAAGCAGGATTGGGTAGGTCGTTAGATCCTGATCATGTAATTGGGACTAGATAAATGATGGGATAAAACAGGACCCGGCTTACTGGCTTGCTTTTTTTAAAATAAAAGAATTAAAACAGTTTAATTAATGGCCAAAATACTTGTTGTCGATGATGAAAAAAGCATCAGAGATGCGCTGAGCGATATCCTCTCAGAGGAAAATTATGAAATTAGTACTGCTGAGGATGGAGAAGATGCGTGGAGTAAGCTGGAATCAGAAAAAATAGATTTGGTTCTCTGTGATATTAAAATGCCAAAGATGGATGGAATGGAGCTATTGAACAAAGCCTCGGAAGAGAGGTTGGATATACCTTTCGTGATGATATCTGCTCATGGCACCATTGATACAGCGGTGGAGGCTACTAAAAAAGGAGCGTATGACTTTATTCAAAAGCCACCGGACTTAAATCGCATACTGGTTACGGTAAGAAACGGAATAGAAAGTGGCAAACTCTCAACAGAGACCAAAGCACTTAGAAAAAAAGTAAGTAAGGGTTATGAAATCATAGGTGAATCAGAATTAATAAAAGAAGTAAAAGAAACGATTGAAAAGGTAGCGCCTACAGAAGCTCGAGTCTTAATAAACGGAGAGAACGGGACGGGGAAAGAGCTTGTAGCCAGATGGTTGCATGAAAAAAGTGAACGGTCAAAATCACTTATGGTAGAAGTAAATTGTGCTGCAATACCCTCAGAACTGATTGAAAGTGAACTATTTGGACACGAAAAAGGATCATTCACCTCAGCACATAAACAACGCATTGGAAAGTTTGAGCAAGCGAATGGAGGAACCTTGTTTCTGGATGAGATCGGAGATATGAGCCTTTCAGCACAAGCTAAGGTGCTGAGAGCGCTTCAAAACAAGAAGATAACCCGAGTTGGCGGTGATAAGCCCATAGATGTGAATGTAAGAGTATTAGCAGCAACGAACAAGAACTTAAAAAAAGAGATCGGGAAAGGTAATTTCCGAGAAGATCTTTATCACCGTTTGAGTGTGGTTGTCATAACCGTTCCTCCTCTACGAGAAAGAAAAGGCGATATTGGGTTACTTACAGATCATTTCCTTCAAAAGATAGCAGAGGAATATGGAACCATTATTAAAGTCATTTTAGATGATGCGAAAAAACAACTGAAAGAATACAATTGGTCAGGTAATATTCGTGAATTACGAAATGTTATTGAAAGATTAGTTATTATGTCAGAAAATGAAATAACTAAGAAGGATGTACAAAAATATATAGAAAACTAGGTGTTAGCTTCCTGAGTTGCTTTTTTGTTTTGTGCATCTTCCTTTGCGTATGTAGGACATGTTCTTTGCGTACAAGAACTTAATAGTATAATGGCAATTGCAAGTAAATTGAGTTTTAATTTCATATTCATTATTTTAAGTAAATTTTCAACTGTCATATACTTCATATTATTGTTCAAAAATATTGATTTATTTAATCAAATAACAGGCTATCAAATAGAGTGGTTCTCCCTTTCGGTAAAAAACGATTTTTTTTCTATTAACGTCTACTGACATCAGACTAAGATTTTTTTAACAAAAAAATCGATTTAAAAGCTCTTAAAGGCGGTTTTTAAAGGTTTTCAAGGATACATCCAGTCAAGCTCCACCAGGGATTAGTGTTGCTATTTCCAGGTTTTACTTTGTCATCTTCAATCGGCTAACCTGGATGATCCCAACCAAGTATATGATAAGAAGTCATATTGTAGTAGGATACATGCCCTAGGTCACAAATGTCTCCTGCTCTTTTCTGCTAAAGGACATGAAGCCAAAGTAGTGCCTCCGGGAAAAGAAGAAAATCTTGATTTATGAGCTGCTGAGGTTGCTTTTCTTTCAATAGTATTTTCGAATCTCATTGTGTTTTGCTTGCGGTTTTGATAAGTGTCTTTAAAGGGCACCTCTAAAAACCCACTTTCAATTTTTGCGATGATCTTTTTTCCTGATACTTCGTTATCAAATACTTATTTAATGCTGCTAAACTCCGTTTTTGACGTCTAGTCTCAGAAAAAAACGCTGCCTCAAATTCTTGAACTGAGTTTTTAGAGGTGCCTCAAGAAAACCGTATCTCTTGACATAGCACTTTTAAATTGTGAAGTAACTGAAGATTTGGATCTAATAACAGACCGTCATTAATGATATTCATAGCATCCTCAAACAGGCCTTAGAAATAATAAAGTGTCGATCGTGTAAAATGGGCATTCGGGGAAAGCGGGTTTACTTCCAATCCCTGGGGGTTCAGCTTCAACACCGTCTCGAAGTCTCCAATAGATCTACCCAACTCCGCCATGAAATCAAGCGGATCGGCGTCTTGCGGATTGATGTGATGAGCTCGCTGTAGACTTTTGAAAGCTTCTTTGTAGTTCCAATGACCCCAAAAGTGGTAAACTGCTTCGGCAAATTGCCCAATCACTGAGTCATTTCCTAAATCAGTACCTCTCGATAGGTATTTCGTAGCTTCTTAAAAAGCATCTTCTTTACTCAGGTACTTCCATGACCCCAATAGGCTGTAGCAATAAGAAACGCCAAAGTAGGGCTGGTCAAACTTTGGATCAAGTTGAATGCTTTGCTTAAAAAAAGTGATGGCTTTTTCAATATCCGGTAGATTCCAGGTGACTAAAAAGAACCTGCCTTTCAGGAAAAGTTCGTAAGCCTGAATGTTGGATGTAGGCGGCTTGATCAGTGAATCGTTTATCTGGATATGTCCGAGGTTTTCACGTATTCTATCCGCAACTAATAAGCTAATCTCATCCTGTAAAGCGAAAATGTCATCTAGTTTCCGGTCAAAGTTCTCAGACCAAATGTGGAATCCATTGTCTGTGCAAATTAACTGAGGTGATCCGAACATTGTTACTTGCTTTTCTAACACTTCCTTCCAGAACAAGTGACACGCCCAACTCATTTCCAATATACCGTACATCTTTCTTGACTTCTTTAAACACAAAAGAGTAGGTTTTTGCGGTCACTTTTAACCCTTCAATTTTACTCAAGGCGTTGATGATCTCTTCCGTCATCCCATCAGAGAAGTACTCATTCTCCGGATCGGAGCCGAGATTCTCAAGTGGAAGTACGGCTATGGACTTTTGGTTGGTCAACTTACTGTTTTAGCTTTTTAAAAAAAAGCTTGACCTTCAATAACTACTATCTGATATTGATTATCAAAAGAGGTATAGTGATTTAATATTCGCTTAAATGTTTTTTTGATGTGGTCCGATCATGGATTTTGCATCTCTTTTGCATGTTTTAATAGTCGAATCAACTGGAAGGATTTTGAGATCTTCCATTGCATGGCAGCAACAATACTGTGCTTAGCAATTAAAGTTCGATTCATTTCCAATTGACTATTGGCCATCTCGGAAACTAAAGCTCTTGTGCTTTGATAACCTTGTTCTTCATAGTTTTCAAGCACTTTAATGGCATTTTCTTCAGCGGTGATTATGCGCTCTTTTGGTTCATATCCCATTTGTCTAATCATAGTCTCCGCCAGTTTCCATGTAGACCAGGGGTTCTGACCGGTTATGATGTTCTGATCTTGGATTACATTTTCCAGATACATGCTTCCTTCAATAAAATTTGCTCCATTTTTAACCAACTGAGCTTCCAGTAAAAAGGGGAATATCTTTTTTGCGTCCGGTATCAGAAAGAGTTCTTCACTGTTGGTAAAACTGCTAACGGATTTACCTTTCAAAAGATGGCTGCCATCGTCAAGGGTGACATTTACCATGGCAGCTGGTCCGTGACAAACTGCCCCAACTACTTTACCGGATTGATAGTAATCTCTGACAATGGATTGAATGTACGGATTATCAGGGAAGTCATACATGGCACCCTTTCCACCAACAAAATAAACCGCTTTATATATAGTAGGATCTACTTGTGATAGGAGCAGGGTGTTTCTCGTTTTTTCTTGAGCAACCGGATCATTCAAAAAGGCAAAATCATAAATGCTCATGTCTTCATCATCAATGATTACCGGAGGTTGACTACCCTGAGGGCTGGCTATATCAACTTTGAAGCCATTGGCGGTAAAGACATAATAGGCCCGGGAAAGCTCGGTAAGCTCATACCCTGTTTTTTTTCCACTCATTCCCATTTGATCAGTGCTTGTAACCACTGCTAAGATTTTCCCTCTATTGGGAATGATGTTTTCACTTAAATAAGGGAGTGAGGCGGCAACTGCTTTGCTCGGGTCAAGGTCCGCATCTGCTTTTGAGATCAGGCTCATAAACCAATAACCAAATGCAAAAAGCATAATGGTTAATCCCAGGATCGAGATTAAAGACCATTTGAGCATGTTTTTAAATCGTGTCATAGTTTGTTTTTTCTTGCAAAGCAATTGGTCGCAGGATGAGAATACTCCCTAAATGATCATTTCATCAGAGTAAATGATCATTTTGTCAACTGTCGACGATAGATCTGAGGTGTCTGATTCGTTTGCTTTTTGAACGCACTATTAAAGCTAGATAGGCTGTTGAAGCCAACCTTAAAGGCAATAGCAGAGATCGTGAAGTTCTGGTGCTCCGGATCGGTTAGCAAGCTAATTGCTTCCTGGATTCGGTACTGATTCACAAAGGCATTGAAGTTCTTACCACTCTTTTGATTAATGACCATAGAAAGAACCTGTGTGCTGACATTGAGCAACACGCTTAAAGATTTAAGTGTGAGTCCAGGGTTCATGTATTGCTTCCGGGTGGCAACTAAATCAATCGCTTTTTCAAATAAATATTCGGTTTGGTCTTCGGATACACGGGTTGTCTTGTATTTCTCTTGCCGGGTATCTGTGATGTATGCTTTAGATATGATGATATAACTAATGGCGTAAGCCACTAGCGAGTAAAGTATAGGTCCTACAATGTAAGGAACAATATCTTCGACTAGATTGAGAAAGTATGCAATCCAGATCACAAGCAATCCATAGAAAATGAGGTTAACAAGTTTATGTGCCGAATCACTTAGCCCGGCTTTTCTCTGCTTAGAGATGTATATTTTAGTTTTTATCAGATAGACCAAATAGTGACTATAATAGCCTAGAAAAAGAATGACGAAAAGGAGTTTCGGTAGCGACTCGAGATGCTCATCCTCAATCCAAACACCAAAAAGAATTGTTAATAGCGAGGGTATAAAATGTAGCAGCAGCTTGTTGGACCAGCGAAATGTTCGATCTGCGATTGCACTTGCGTAAAAATAGAAGATCGGTCCAATGATCATCATAGTTCCTAGTCCGATGAATACGAATTTCACATCCAGATTCTCAAGGAACTCCAGGAAAACCGATTTGCCTACACGGAACGAAAGAACAACTAGCAAGATACTCAGGAGGCGATTAGCCAGGGAGCTACCTTTTACATGTGTCCATAAGAACAGGGCGAGGAACATTCCATGCAGTACACCAAGACCGCTTACCACAACCAGGAAAATCTGACTTGCTGCCATGTGGTAAAATTATGGAGATGATCTTATATCTGAGTTAATCTCTAGTACCTTCAGAACTCCGGACTCGACCCCTTAAACTCTCTAAAAATAGGGTGCATCTCTGGTAGATCAATCACATAATGCATGTGGGAGCTAATGTGTTGATTTGTTAGTTCGCCAACTATAAAATCGGTCATGAAAAACTTCAATCCGCGATTCTAGTCGAAAAAAAGTTATTGAAGCAGGCACTTAATAAATATTTTATTTTTGATGGTGGTATTTCTTGGTTAAACTATTGTTTTTCAGTAACTGAAAGTAATATTTAACGATCAAAATCATGGAGAAAAAATACCAAAGCCTCACCCTCTTTCAGTTCCAGCAACAATTTCCTGATGACCAGGCTTGCTATGACCACCTCGCTCAACTCAAATGGCCCGATGGCTT
>JBCDKO010000007.1:0-55461 GCA_038746525.1 Bacteroidota bacterium | reverse complement strand
GTAGGCACTTACGGTCTTTGATTTTGGCCATCTCTCCGGAGTGGCTCGATCTTCTTCTCGTATTTTGATAGTTGGCGCACGCCTTCCCATACGTACAAAGATAAATAGTAATATATACTATTATTGCAATTAAACACTAGCATACACAGACCCTATTTTTGAATTAAACGTCAACGTTTTACACTAATATTTATTCTCAGTTCGTATAACAGTTCCTATTATGAGTATTTCATGAAGTGAACATAAAGATTCGATAAGGAATCTCTACCCACTGCCCAATGAATCGGTCTGCAGATGCAGTTTGGTGAATTCTATATGTGCGATTCAAAATAAACTACACATACATGAAAAAAATTTATAAATCTGTAAGTAGACTATTTTGGATTGATTAAGTTTATAACTAAAGAAGTACCAACTCTGAACCTGGGGGATTCCTTAAAGCAATTGTTTATTTAATAATATTATGATGCGACTTCTTTTTATTTTCTTTTTGTTACTTCCTATTTTCGTTTTGGGCCAAAGAAAAAAAATTCGGGATACAAGTACAGTCATCACCCAACCCAATAGACTTGAATTTGAAAAAGAAGGTAATCAATCAGAGTTTTATGTGGTATCTGGTGGAATAGATGGTTTGTTAGTCGTAGAAGAAACAAATGATGCAGCACCTGGTGGCGGGTATGTCTGGAAGTTGCATATGGTAGATACTGCTTTCAATATTGTTTGGTCAAGGTCAGACATTATTCCGGCCAATGGATCATTTATAGGCCATGAATACTTTGATGGAAATTTTTATTTACTCTTCAATAAGAATTTTTACAGAAGCCAAGATCTGCTTGTCTATCAGCTTCACGCACAATCGCAAAAACTAAAAACGTATGAATTAACCACTGTTTTTCCCATAGAAATTACTCATTTTGAGTCGGTTGGTGAAACGATTCTTTTGGCAGGAAATGCCAATTTTAGACCGGTTGTAATTACCTATAATATCCACGAACGTATCCCAAAGGTGGTTCCAGGGTTTTATGATAATAAGAACGATATATTGGACTTAGTAGTGGATGAGAGAACAAAGCTTTTCACCGTAATTATGTCTCAGAAGATGAGGAATAAACGCTATACCATACGCGTGAAAACATTCAATGACCGTGGCGATATTATCCAGGATAATCTCCTAGATCCTGGAGAGAAAAAAAGCCTAATTGACGGAGCAACCACTACCTTTTCCGGAGGATTACAATATTTGGCTGGTACTCATTCAAGAAAATCATTGCAGTACAGCCAGGGATTTTATCTGAGTAAGTTCATCAATGGTCAACAACAATTCAATAAATATTATCCATTCGCAGAGTTGCATAATTTTTGGGGACATCTAAATCCTAGAAGGGAAGAAAGAATACTTCGAAAAATTGAGCGGAAAAAGGAAAAAGGAAAAGTGAAGAAATTTAATTACAGATTGCTGGTACACGAAATTATAGAAAGAGACGACCAATACATCCTCATAGGAGAGGCTTATTATCCCAGGTATAATTATTCTAACTCAAATAATGGTTTTAGTCATTATGGATACGGTTTCAATCAAACCTCACCTCTTCGCAATCCTTATTTTTTGGGATATAAATATACACATGCTGTTGTCTTCGGATTTGATAGAAATTGCAATATTATTTGGGATCATACTTTTAGAATTGAAGATATCCAAAGCTATTCTTTAGATGAGAATGTTGCAGTAAGTGGATCCGGAGAGAAGGTAGTATTGATGTATCTGGAAGAAAATGAAATTAGGTCTAAGGTGATAGAGGGTGATAAGGTAATAGAAGGGCGGACTTTTAATCCTGTAAAACTCTCTTTTGAATCTGATGAGGTGAAAACGAAAGATCCGTCTTTAGAGAAGATTGAGGAGTGGTACGACGAAACACTATATGCTTATGGAGAACAATCCATTAAAAATGACCTTGCTATAAACGGTAAAATCAATCGTAGGGTGTTTTACATCAATAAAATTCGGTACAACCTGGCCATACATCCTAATTGATTCGATTGATATTACCTTTATACTATCAAAATAATGCAAAAACGACTGCTTTTTGATAGCGAACTCCTTGAGGTTACAATTGGAAGATTGTGTAGGCAGTTAATTGAAGTATATGATGACTTCTCCAATACGGTTCTAATTGGAATGCAGCCCAGAGGTATTTTCCTAGCAGAACGAATTAAGGCAGATTTGCAAAAAATGATTTTAAATAACATATATCTTGGTTATTTAGATGCTACTTTTCACAGAGACGATTTTAGAAGAAGAGAAGAGCCTATTACACCAAGTTATACGAAAATTCCTTTTCTCATAGAGAACAAAAACGTGATCCTGATTGATGATGTATTGTTTACAGGAAGAACGGTTAGGGCTGCCCTGGATGCCATGAATACTTTTGGAAGACCTGCCAAAGTAGAGTTGCTTGTTTTAATTGATCGCTTGTATAGTCGTCACATTCCCATTAAAGCGGATTACGTGGGTAGAAAGGTAAATACCATTCAATCACAAAAAGTTGCTGTTGAACTTAAGGAACAAGGAGAAGAGGATAATATTTGGTTAATTACCAAAGAAGAATGAGTCAATTGAAAACAAGACATCTCTTAGGAATCAAAAACCTTGACAGAGAGGAAGTAGAACTCATTTTTCAGACAGCTGCCAATTTTAAAGAAGTAATCAATCGTCCTATAAAGAAGGTGCCTTCTTTAAGAGATATCACTATTGCCAATGTTTTTTTTGAGAACTCTACAAGAACCAAGCTTTCCTTCGAGCTAGCCGAAAAGAGACTTTCAGCGGATGTAATTAACTTCTCTACATCCGGCAGCTCATTAAAGAAAGGAGAGACGTTGCTGGATACAGTGAATAATATTCTCGCAATGAAGGTAGATATGGTGGTGATGCGTCATTCAAGTCCCGGAGCACCGCACTTTCTTTCTAGATACATTAAAGCGAATATTATCAATGCAGGAGACGGTACTCATGAGCACCCTACACAAGCCTTGCTCGATACTTTTTCGGTTCAGGAAAAAACAGGAGGTGTCGAGGGCAAGAAAGTAGTGATTGTAGGAGATATTCTTCATTCACGAGTAGCCCTTTCTAACATCTTTGCACTGCAATTGCTTGGAGCGGATGTAATGGTTTGTGGGCCTGCGACGCTTTTGCCAAAACACATTGGTGAGCTAGGTGTCATAGTAGAAACAAACATTAAAAAAGCACTCAAATGGTGTGATGTAGCAAATATTTTAAGGATCCAGCTAGAGCGTCAGGAAATGAGATATTTTCCATCTTTGAGAGAGTATTCACAATATTTTGGTGTAAACAAGCAATTGCTCGATTCTCTGGATAAAGAAATTATCATTATGCATCCTGGCCCAATTAATCGAGGTGTTGAAATTACAAGTGATGTTGCAGATTCTGAGCATTCGATCATCCTTCAGCAAGTAGAAAATGGGGTAGCAGTTCGAATGGCCGTATTGTATTTATTGGCAGGGACCAATTTATAAGAAGCATATTTTACACCTCTTAGATCAGAGAGGTAGATTTCTTTAAGTAAAATGGTGTCTCTTTGTGTAGCGGAAGGTACCTTAAGTATGAATATTCTTTCTTCTCCTTTCAGCATTTGCTTAGAGAGTAAGGAAAAGACTTTTTAGTTCCATTCAAGATGCGCCAAGATTAGGTCCCGGATTAATCAGATAAAAAAGGTACTTCGGAATTAGCTTACTCAACTTATTTTTACGATTTCAAAAATTAAAGTTATATCATGACAGAACAGGTGATCGAAAAGGATTTACAAAAAGAACATCAGGAAAAGATCCAAAAAGTAATTTCTGAAGTAGGGAAAGTAGTAATTGGTCAGGAATTCATGGTGAATCGTTTATTGATCGGTCTCTTCACAAATGGGCATATCTTATTGGAAGGAGTTCCGGGTTTGGCCAAAACACTTACAGTAAATGCGCTTGCTGATGTATTAAAGCTGGACTTTCAACGTATCCAATTTACACCTGACCTTTTACCTGCTGATTTGGTTGGGACTATGATCTATAACCAGCAGAAGGCGGAATTTGAAGTGAAGAAAGGACCGATCTTCGCTAATCTTATTCTTGCCGATGAAGTAAATAGATCACCTGCAAAAGTACAGTCTGCACTTTTAGAGGCTATGCAAGAGAAAACCGTGTCTATCGGAGAAACGACGTATAAGCTAGATCGCCCATTTCTTGTATTGGCAACTCAGAATCCAATTGATCAGGAAGGTACCTATCCGCTTCCTGAAGCTCAAGTTGACCGTTTTATGTTGAAGGTCCATGTCAATTACTTGAGTAAAGACGATGAGCTTAAGGTAATGAGACGGATCTCCGACTTATCCTTCAAACCCAAGTTAGAAACCGTTCTCACCAAAGAAGATATCTCCTCCATTAGAAATGAGGTAAACCAGGTTGCAGTCTCGGAAGCCATCGAGAGATATATCATAGAATTAGTTTTTGCTACAAGAAACCCTAAAGAATATAAATTGAACAATGAAGCCCAATACATCCAATTTGGAGCATCCCCAAGGGCTTCAATCAACCTCAACTTAGCGGCAAAGGCCATTGCTTTTTTCAATCAAAGAGATTACGTATTGCCTGAAGACGTAAAAGAAATAGCAGATGATGTACTTAATCACAGAATCTTGCTCAACTATGAGGCCGAGGCAGATGAAGTAACCACGCATGACATCATCACATCCATATTATCTAAGGTTAATATTAGCAATTAAGGCTAGTGCCAAATAATATTTTGCAGTGGATTACATAACATTTTTTTAACAAAAGACATATGTAGTTCACAAACATCATATGAGTTTTAATGATATCGTAACAAGCTATCCTAAAGCAATTAACATTAGCCTTTCACTTTTGCGGAATAGATTGATTGATCACTTTTTTATTTAAATCGTAAAAACGAAATGAAAAAATTATTAACCATTGCTATTCTAATTACAGGAATGCTCTTTTTGGTTTCATGTGGAGACGATGATGAAGATCCACCGCTTACATTCAGCCAGCCAGATGTATCCGTCGGCTCAGTTAGTGATGTCTCCAACGAAGGTACAGGAACGATAGAATTCACCGTTTCTTTAGATGCAAATTTAACATCAGATGCATTATGGACATTATCTTCAACTGGAGATATTACCGCTTCAATTGGTGGAGCAACGTCTGGAACAGTTGGTTCTGCTACGGTAACAGCTGACATTACAGCAGGTACTGCTATTGGTGCTGCTTCGGTAACGTTAACGGTGACTAATCCTTCTGAAGACCCATTAAGTGGATCTGGAACTGCAACTGCTGTATTTTCTGTACTTGCACCCGGTGACAATATAATCACCTTAATAGCTTTAGCTGTGAATGCTGATGATGATCCACCTACTCCTATTAGCGTTCTTATCAATGACGGTGATGGTATTAGTCTACCCGGCACTGTCGAAGCTATTAATAGTGATTTTCAAAGCGATTTCGGTATCACAGCTGTTGATGGTCTTGCCTCATTAACTGTTTCAATAGACGGAGGTACACCTATAGACCTTCTTACTGTTTCTGGAGTAACCGACGGATCTGGTGCTTCAATTACCTCTGGTTCTACTTCCGTTACGGGTATTCTCATACCTGGATCTGCTATTTCTTCTTCCTATACTGCAGGGGGTACCAATGTGTTTACATTTACAGCTTCTGATTCTGACGGAGATGACGCATCTGCTTCTATCAGTGTTGATATTACTGAAGCATTTGGTTCATATTCAGCCACTGCTAGTACGGACCTTCAGGGTAATACCGCTTTCGATGTAGTTGGAGAGATTACTAATTCCGTAACTTGGGACGCAGCCAATGTATACGTTATTACCGGTAGATTAATTGTTGGAAACGGAGGTACTTTAAACATTCCTGCAGGTACTGTAATTAAAGGAGAAACTGGTTCAGGCGTGAACGCCAAAGCGATCATTGTTGCAGTCGGTGGGACTCTGAATGTGAAAGGAACTGCTACTGCTCCTGTTATCATGACTTCCATTAGCGACGCACTTAGTCCATCTGATGTGGCAGGTGGTGATTTTGTAGGATCTCTTGCACCTGATGTAAATGGTCTTTGGGGAGGTCTAATCGTTTTAGGTGACGCTACAATCTCTGCATCGGCTACTCAGGTACAGATAGAAGGAATCCCTACCTCAGTTACCCAAGGTCTTTACGGAGGATCTGATGACGATGATAATTCAGGATCTATTTCTTATCTTTCTTTAAGACACGGTGGTTCCAATATCGGCGCTGGAAATGAAATCAATGGAATTACTTTTGGAGGTGTTGGCTCAGGGACGACAGTTAATTGGGTCGAGGTCGTGGCTAACCAAGATGATGGTATTGAGTGGTTTGGTGGTAATGTAAATGTTACAAATGCCCTTATCTGGAATTCAGGTGACGACTCAATGGACACTGATCAAGATTGGCAAGGTACATGCGATGGATTTATCATCGTTACTCCTGCTGGTTCTGCTTTTGAATTAGATGGTCCTGAAGGCCCCGATGCAAGAAACAATGGAGTTCATACATTTACTAATGGGACTGTTTTCGCTGGTACTAGTATCGATAACTTGGTAGACTGGGACAGCCCAGATGATGGTGGTAAAGGTGGTACGAATGCTGCTTTAACGAATATCTATTTCTTCGGCATTGATGCTGGTTTCTATACGGATGGCAGCGCAATTGCTTCCTTCCGTGGTGATGGAAATGGTATTTCGGAATCTTGGGAAATAACGCTTACAGGATCTGACACTCCTACATCCGTTTTAGGGGCAGATGCTGCTGCTATTACCTCCACAGTTACGTTGAATGCAAACACGGTTGGAGTGACTTCTGAAGTTGGATATGAGTGGACTTTTGCGAGCCAGGCAAATGGTCTTTTTGGTATTGGGCTTTAATTAAAGAATAATGAAGAAGAAACCCGCTTGGAAATTATCCGGGCGGGTTTTGTATTTTTTGAATACAACCTAATTTTATGAGAAATAGTAAACTAGTTTTAGCAGGGCTGTTTAGCTTTTTAACGGGTTCTTTTTTAGTAGCTCAGTCTGGAATAATAAGAGGTACTGTTATTGAAGATTCGAGTGGAGAACCTTTATTTGGAGTGACAATCCAAATTAAAGATACCTCAATTGGTGCAATCACTGATTTTGATGGGAAATTTGAAATTAGAGTTGATCCAGGAACTTATGAATTACAAGCTTCTTTTGTTGGCTTTCAAGCAATAACTGTAAGTGCGTTATTAGTGGAAGACAGTGAAGTCACAGTGATTGATCAAATAAGATTAAAAGAAAATGTTGGCGTTTTGGAAGAAATTGTAGTAACTGCAGAAGTGATCAAAACAACAGAAGCTGCATTACTCACAGTCAAACGAAAATCAGCAAACCTAATTGACGGTATTTCCTCTGCAAGCTTTAAAAAAATAGGTGATTCGGATGCTGCAGGGGCAGTAAAACGGGTAACTGGCGTTTCAGTAGAAGGAGGTAAATACGTGTATGTAAGAGGGTTAGGAGACAGATACACCAAAACCATGTTAAACTCTGTAGATATCCCAGGACTTGACCCTGATAGAAACAGCCTTCAAATTGATATTTTTCCTACGAATTTGATCAATAATATGATTGTGCTTAAATCGGCAGTGGCTGAGATGCCAGCTGATTTTACCGGAGGAGTTGTGAATATTGAAACCAAAGACTTTCCAGATGAAAAGATATTGGAAGCTTCTTTAGGTATCACCTTTAACCCGTCCATGAATTTTCAAAATGATTTTCTGGCCATAGACGGGAGTGATACAGATTGGTTAGGATTTGATACTGATTTAAGAGACTTACCTCCAAATGCCCTCAATGTTCCTATTCCTATACAGAATTCAGATCAGGAAGTTTTTGATTTCAATAACAATTTTTCTCCTATTCTCGCTGGAATGGAGGAAACAAGTTTCCTGAACTATAGCTTCGGCTTTTCAGTAGGCAATCAAATTTCCTTGAATAATGGAAACAAATTAGGGTTCATTTTATCTACTACATATAAAAGTGACAGAATATTATATGATGATCAGGAATACGGTGAGTACCAAGTTCCAGATCCATCAGACCCGAATGATGAGCTTGTTGCAGCAACGATCACTGATGGAGAACTAACCTCCAAAAACCTTTTACTTGGAGGTTTAGGAGGTCTAGCCTACAAAACCAATAACTCAAAATATCGTTTTACAGCCCTTCATTTGCAGAATGGTGAGGCTAAAACAGGACGTTTTTTTGTTACCTCTGACCCTGATGATGGACGAGATGCCCTAGGCAAATCTGATTTTGAAGCTGATGATGTCGCAACTATTACGTATACCGAAAGAGGTTTAACGAATTTTCTTTTAAATGGAGAGCATCATCTTAGTGATGACAGTTGGGTAATCGATTGGAGAATTTCACCTACTTTTTCTACTTTAGACGATCCTGATATCAGGAGATCTGCTTTTACAACGGTTTCAGGTGGTTTTGTTTTAGATCCACCAGAACTGGATGCCGGGGCCGCAGGCTTTCCACGAAGGATATGGAGAGAGCTTGAAGAAACAAACGTAGTAGGCCGTTTGGACGTGACTAAGAATGCTGAACTATTCGGAAGAGATGCAAAATATAAAGCAGGTGTATACTACACGTTCAAAGAGCGAGACTATAGAATTCTTGAATATAATTTAGCATTCTTTGGAAGTCAGCCTACGTGGACTTCCAATGATCCCAACATTATCCTACTTGATGAAAATTTGTATCCAAACAGTGGAAATGCCTATTTCCAGGATGGTAATTCTAACCCTAATTCAAATGAATATAATTCCACGGTTAATAACTTAGCTTATTATGTTTCTGCTGAAATAAACCCTGCAGAAAACCTTAAGGCAATTTTTGGCTTGAGAGTTGAAGATTTTACCCAAAAACACACTGGAAGAGATCAAGAAGCAGCCGTAAGAATTCAAAATGAAGTAGATGCAGGGGCTACTAATGGCGAAGCCCTTTTAAGACAATTACAGGAAGAAGGTTTCAATATACTGGAAGATGATGAGGTATTAGATGCTGTGGATTTGTTTCCGTCTTTGAACCTTATTTATGCACTAAATGAAAAACAAAACCTAAGATTTTCTTATTCAAGAACAATTGCGAGACCATCATTCAAGGAACTTTCTTTTGCACAAATTATAGATCCAATTAGTGATCGTATTTTTAATGGAGGCCTTTTTGTTTTTGAAGGAAACTGGGAGGGGAATTTATCCGAAACTTTGATCGATAACTTCGATCTAAGATGGGAACTATTCCAAGAAAGAGGTCAAATATTTTCAGTAAGTGTATTCTACAAGTCCTTTGATGATCCCATTGAATTAGTTAGAATCAGAGAAGCTCAAACTACTAATGAATTTCAACCAAGGAATGTTGGAAGTGGCGAGGTATATGGAGGTGAATTTGAGTTTAGAAAAAATTTAGGTTTTATTTCACCTTCTCTTAAAAAAATTACACTGAATGGGAATGTGACTATTACAGAATCCATTTTAGATATGCAAGAGGTTGAGTTCCAGGCGCGTCAAGATTTTGCAAGGCCTGGTGAAGATATAGATGATACAAGGGAAATGGCTGGCCAGGCGCCTTATGTAATCAATGCTGGAATTGGTTATGAAGATTATGAAACTGGTTTGGATGCAGGATTCTTCTATAATATTCAAGGGCCTACTTTAGTGGTTGTTGGAGGCGCCGCTTTTCCTGATGTAGAAACAGAACCCTTCCATAGCTTGAACTTTAACTTAAACAAAAGTTTTGGAGAAAATGAAGGTCTTTCATTAGGATTTAGTGTTACTAACATTTTGGATGATAGAAGGGAAGAGTTCTATGAAAACGAAGGTTCTTCAGATCAAGTTTTTACAGGATTCTCTCCTGGCGTCTCTTTTGGCGTCTCTTTAGGCTACAAATTTTAACGCAAAAGGAATTTTAAAAAGTTCTCAATCAATGAGAGCTTTTTTGTTCCATGAGCTAGGACATTCAGACTGATCCTTTGGACTTCCTTCCAAATACATTTTTAGCTCTAATACCCTAGCTTCTGTTATTCGGATAAGCTCCTTGCATTTACAGGCATTAAAAACTTGCTTACCATAATTTTTGCGATAATACAGGTCCCAATCTTGAGGATACAGTGCCCGAAGATGCCTATCTTTATATTGAATCCAATAGATCTGAGAGTTTCGAAATCTTTCTAGAAAAATTTGATCTTTTACAAATTCAATTTCTATTTGATTAATTGTTTCCAGCATTTCTGAGTCAACTATGTCATATCTTTTACAAACCTCTTTATAGTTTTGAATATTATTCTGTACTTTAGGTGAATCACAACCTAATGAACCCAATAAAGACCAAAAAAGAAACGCATATTTTTTCATTTGTTGGGAAATTGTTAAGATTAGAACTTTGAAAAAGTTTAGGTTATGTGTATTACTGTCAGATTAATAGTTATAATATTCTTCAATTTTTATTTTGTCACTATTCAACCACTTAATAGATTGATTATCAAATACTTATAGAGTAAATCTTATCGAAATATAAGACTATTTTAAACATAGCAATATATTATTTTTTAAGTTGATTATCTTAATAATAATATTCAAATCCATTATTGAAATAATATTTTATCTGGGTAACTGAATAATAGCCTTTATTTTAATTTTCAAAGTTTCAATTTTCTGCTCAACTGAAAACAATTTATCTAATAGTGTGGACTTTTCTTCTCTAGAAAGTGAACTGGAGAATGCTTTACTTAAGACTTTAGCTTTTTTTTGATTCTTTTGAATTTTTTCCAAAGCTCCTTTTAGATATAACTCTTTCTTAAAATCAATTAAAATCTTCTTTACCTGTTCTTCATATTCTTTATTTTCTAGTCCTAAGAAAAAAATGGATCCTTTCGGAGTCTCATCAGTCTGAGCAATGATTTCGATGTCTACATTTCCATCTGTTTCGGAAGAGGGAACGACAACTTTATAATGAGACTTCATGTTAATTGGCCTTCCAAACTTTTTGGCATACTTCCACCATCCGTGTCTTACCTCCTCTCTTGAAAAATCGAATACCGTTTTATAACCTACTCGTTTCTCTCCACCGATACTAATCGATACATGCTCTACTTTAGCATCAAATTGACTTTGTGCATTACAGCGAAACAACCCAAACAAAATAAGGCCTAAAAGAGTCTGTTTATAAATGTTAAAATGCATGTTCTCAACAAAATTAAGAGACAACATCAAGACAGTACTCATAACTGGTGGATCAGGTCTTGTTGGTACCCGATTAAGCCAGATTTTAACAGAAAAAAACTACACAGTTACCCATCTTTCAAGAAAGCCAACAGGTCAGAGTTATAAATCATTCTATTGGGATGTAAAAAAAGGTGAAATAGAATCTGGGGCTATCACATCGGCTGATGCCATTATCCACCTTGCAGGCGCCAGTGTAGCAGACAAACGATGGAATGAATCCAGGAAAAAAGAGATTTATCATAGCAGAATCGATTCTACAAAGCTCCTACTTAAGAATATAAGAGAATTAAATCCTAATCTAAAATATTTCTTATCTGCCTCCGCAATTGGGTATTATGGATGGGATACAGGTAGCAACGTTGTAGATGAGACAACAGAAAAAGGAAAAGGCTTTTTAGCAGATGTGGTAGAAGACTGGGAAAACGAAGTGTCCAAATTTGATGAGCTGCGTATTCCAAATGGAAAGGTAAGGATTGGTATTGTGCTTAGTAAAAAAGGTGGAGCGCTTCTAGAGCTTGCCAAGCCAATCCGGTACGGAGTTGGCGCAGTATTGGACTCAGGTGCACAATATTTAAGCTGGATTCACATCGATGATTTATGTGGCATTTTTTCACATTTATTAGTTAATAAAATAAAACAAACAGTAAATGGTGTTGCCCCAAATCCTGTAACCAACAAGGAATTGACCAAGGCAATAGCCAAAAAAATAAATAAGCCCCTATTCCTTCCAAATGTCCCTAAATTTGCGCTAAAACTTCTACTTGGCGAAGTCTCATATATGCTGGTTGGTGGTAATAATGTATCTTCAAAAAAAATCGAACAACTTGGTTACTCTTTTCAATATACTAAGCTAGGTCAGGCTATTACAGATTTACTTTAAAACATGGAAGAAAACAACATCTCAAAAGAGCAGGAAGCCCGAATCATTAATGCTTTTAAAGAAAAAGACTGGAATGAAATAAAGAGTGCAGATTCTTGGGTGATTTTTAAGGTCATGGGAGAGTTTGTACACGGATTTGAAAAGCTAGCCAAGATTGGCCCTTGTGTATCAATTTTTGGTTCTGCCCGGACTCTCCCTGAGAATAAATATTATCAGATAGCCGAGGAAATAGCAGCAAAAATCGTTAGGCACGGCTACGGAGTGATCACTGGTGGGGGACCCGGAATTATGGAAGCAGGCAACAAAGGAGCAAACATCCAAGGAGGTAAATCAGTAGGTCTTATTATCGATCTTCCATTTGAACAAAATAACAACATTTATATAGATAGAGATAAAAGCATTGATTTCGATTATTTCTTTGTACGGAAAGTAATGTTCATTAAATACTCGCAGGGTTTTATTGTCCTTCCAGGAGGTTTTGGAACCATGGACGAACTTTTTGAAGCGTTGACATTGATTCAGACGAATAAGATTGGAAGATTCCCTATTGTTTTAGTGGGAAGAGAATATTGGCAAGGGCTTGTTGATTGGTTAAAGCAAACAATGCTTTATGCTGAAGAAAACATAAGTGAATCTGATTTAGATTTTTTTCAGACGGTTGATACCGCGACAGAAGCTGTGCAAGTGATTGACGACTTCTACAATAAATATAATCTAAGCCCCAACTTTTAAGCCTTATGAAGAATGGATCTCCCGTCCTCTAGATTCTCAATTTCTAACACTTTGTCAAACTTCGGAACATCACTTTCTAATAACCCAGATATATGTCTAAGCCAATTTTCATGGTGCTTCAGAAGAACACGTGAAATATGCGTATCATCTTCCAATGATCCAAGGCGTGTACTGGTTTCTTTTTGTTCACTTTCAAGCTTAGAAAGTCTTTTGTTGATTTCTTCAGACGCTATTAAAATTTCTGAAAGTATTTCCACTGTTCCATCTTCGTTTTTCATGCTTCTCGCTTTCTATCTAAAGTAACGTAAAAAATCAGAACATAAGTAAGTGAAAAAAAAGGAAGAAATTATAGAAATTATAGGTGCAAGGGAACATAACCTTAAAAACCTTGATCTTAAACTTCCAAGAAATAAACTGATTGTAATAACAGGCATTAGCGGAAGTGGTAAATCCTCACTTGCTTTTGATACAATCTATGCGGAAGGGCAAAGAAGGTACATGGAGAGCTTTAGCGCCTATGCCCGATCATTTATTGGTGATATGGAACGTCCCGATGTGGATAAAATTGAGGGTTTGAGCCCTGTTATTTCTATTGAGCAGAAAACGACCTCCAGAAATCCTAGATCCACCGTTGGGACAGTGACGGAGATTTATGATTTTTTTAGATTGTTGTATGCACGAGCCGGTGAAGCATACTCCTATTTAAGTGGGAAAAAAATGGTTAGGCAATCTGAGGATCAAATTGTGGAAATGATCATGAAGAACTTTAGCGGAGAAAAACTTACTTTATTGGCTCCGGTAGTTAAGGGTAGAAAAGGACATTATAGAGAGCTTTTTGTTCAAGTCAGAAAGTTAGGGTTTACCAAAGTTCGAGTGGATGGGAAATTACAGGATCTGGCGCCTAAAATGCAGGTAAACAGGTATAAAACGCATGACATAGAAATTGTTATTGATCGAATAATTGTTTCAGAAAGAGGCAAAAAGCGAATGAGATCATCTATTAACTCTTCATTAAAACACGGAGATGGCGTAATGATGATCTTGCGAGAAGATGCAAGCATTTCTTATTTCTCAAAGAATTTAATGGACCCTGAGACAGGACTCGCCTATGACGATCCTGCTCCAAATACTTTTTCATTTAATTCTCCCTATGGTGCTTGTGCAGAATGTAATGGCTTAGGGCAAATTGAAGAAATATCTCGTGATTCGGTTATTCCTGATCCTGCGCTGAGTATAAGCCTTGGAGGAATAGCTCCGCTGGGAGCTTATCGTGATATTTGGATTTTTAAAAAGATTGAAGCTATTCTGAAGAAGAATAAGGTCAATCTTTCCACTCCATTAGAAAAGATTCCTGAGAAAGTAATTCATACCTTGTTGTATGGAGATGATGTACCAGTTGCTGTTTCGTCTGTTAAGTATCCAGGAACGGATTGGCAGACCAAATTCGAAGGCATCATTAATTTTTTAGAGAAGCAAAAAGACGGAGGTTCAGAAAAACTACAGGTGTGGGTGAGAGAATTTACAGATACAAAGATCTGTCCATCTTGTAATGGTTATCGTCTGAAAAAAGAAGCGCTTCATTATAAAATTGCCGACAAACACATCGGGGAATTAGGTGAAATGGATATCTTATCGCTTGGTCAATGGACAAAAACCTTGGAAGAAAAGCTCTCTAATCGTCAGAAAATCATCGGTGCAGAAATCATAAAAGAACTAAAAAAAAGGATCGGATTCTTACTAAATGTGGGATTGGATTATTTGAGTTTGAATCGTTCGCTGAGGACACTTTCAGGAGGCGAAGCTCAGAGAATAAGATTAGCTACGCAGATAGGCACGCAGCTAGTGAATGTGCTCTACATCTTGGACGAACCAAGCATCGGCCTCCACCAGCGTGATAATGTTAAGCTGATCCAGGCGCTCAAAGACCTTAGGGACCTTGGAAATACGGTTATTGTTGTGGAACATGACAAGGATATGATGCTAGAGTCCGATGAAATTGTGGATATCGGACCCGGAGCGGGCAGACATGGAGGACATGTAGTGGCAAAAGGAGAACCAAAAGTGTTCCTGACACAAGGGAGTAAAACAGGAGATTATCTTAGCCAAAAACTGAAAATTGAAGTTCCGAAGAAGAGAAGAAAACAAAACGGAAGCTGGTTAGAGCTAGAAGGAGCCTCTGGCAATAATCTTAAAAATATTAATCTCAAGCTCCCGATAGGCAATTTAATTCTCATAACAGGGGTTTCAGGGAGTGGTAAATCAACTTTGATTCATGAAACGCTTTATCCCCTTCTCAGAAAGTTTTTATACAAAAGCCGACAAGAACCTTTACCATATAAAAAGGTTAAGGGTGAGGATCAGTTCGATAAAATCATTGAAGTGGATCAATCTCCGATTGGCCGAACACCACGGTCAAACCCCGCGACCTATACAAATGTTTTTTCTGAGATAAGAAGCTTGTTTGCACAGTTACCCGAAGCGAAGATCAGAGGATACAAACCAGGGAGGTTTTCTTTTAATGTGAAAGGAGGAAGATGCGAAACCTGTGGTGGTGGCGGAATGCGACTTATAGAAATGGACTTCTTGCCAGATGTGCACATACCGTGTGAAACTTGCAAAGGAAAACGATACAACAGAGAAACACTAGAAGTAAGATTTAAAGGTAAATCCATCTCTGATGTGTTAGATATGACTGTATCTCAGTCGGTTCAATTTTTCGAAAATCAACCTCGGATTGTAAAAAAGCTAAAAACGCTGGATGAAGTCGGCCTTGGATATATTTCGCTTGGCCAGCATGCAACAACCCTTTCAGGAGGAGAAGCACAACGTGTCAAACTGGCGACAGAATTAAGTAAAAAAGATACAGGGAAGACATTCTATATTCTGGATGAACCCACTACTGGTCTTCATTTCCAAGATATAGAACATCTCCTAGAAGTGCTTCAGAAACTGGTAGACAAAGGCAATACTGTTCTAATTATTGAACATAATATGGATGTAATCAAAGTTGCTGATTACATTGTTGACCTGGGACCAGAGGGAGGCTCTGGCGGCGGTCAAATTATTGCTCAGGGCACACCAGAAGATATCTTAAAAGTTAAAGATAGCCACACAGCCAGTTTTCTTAAGCTTGAGCTTAGTTAACTCCTATGATATTTAGCACTTCACTAAAATAGTAATAATCTCCTAAGTAGTTGAAAGCGTAGTCGCTTTCTTCTAGAATAAAATGATCTGTTATTGCAATATTGTTATTAACTACATCTGATAGTATGTATTCTTTCAAAAGATTTCCACTGTAATCATAAATTTTAACTTTCTCCTGAAAATCGATTTCAGACGAAAGATGCATTTCCAAACCTTGGCTGAAACTATTGCTGATCTGAGATGATCCAACAAACGTAGAAAAAACCATGAATGATAAGATAAGTACTGATTTCATTATTGAGTCTTTTTAATTTGAGTTTTTGTTTAACATGCTAACGCATAAAATCCAAGAGGGGTTTATCAAAAGTTATTAATAGTTATATGATATTGATTTATCATATCGGTATAGATTAGATTTAAGTTGTGACTAAAAATAAGATCTATTGGTTGTGCCAATTCTTTGGTTGGGGAATTTACGGACTTCTTCAAATTATTGCATATACTGTTGCCAATGGATTGAACGACGATCAGATAATTGGTGTTCTTTTTCAGGTAGCTTTTTACATTGTTACAACCCATCTTCTTCGTGCTGTTTTTATTCGATTTGGTTGGTTAAATCTTCGGTTAAATCAATTAATTCCAAAACTCTTAGTACTGAATTTATTCCTAAGTCTATTGAATTACGGATACCTCCTTATTATACAATATTCCTCTAACGGCATTTCCAATGCAGATCTACAATTTGTAACGATATTCCTTAATACACTTATCTACTGGGCGGTTTACTTCTTATGGACAATTTTTTACTTTGCCTTTCACTATGTTGATAGATACAATAAGTCGCTAAGAGCGAAAACTGCTGCAAGAGAAGTGGAACTAAGTAACTTAAAAGCCCAGCTCAATCCTCACTTTATATTCAATGCTTTGAATAGTATCAGAGCCCTTGTTGACGAAGATCCTAGAAAATCTAAAGAGTCGATCACTCAACTTTCTCATATTTTAAGAAATTCTTTAATAAGCAACAGAAAGAAACTCGTTCCTTTTTCTGAAGAGCTAAAAACTGCAATGGATTATTTAGCACTGGAAACGATCAGGTATGAAGAGCGACTAATTACAAAATTTGATATTGATAGGAACTCGGGAAGGTTTATGGTACCTCCACTTATGCTCCAAACGCTTGTTGAAAATGGTATAAAACATGGCATCTCAAACTTAAAGGAAGGGGGTGAAATTAGTATTTCAACAAAAGTAAAAAGCAAACATCTGCTGTTAAAAATTCGTAACAGCGGACAACTGTCTAAATCTTACAATGAAGGTAAGGGTTTTGGAATAGAAAACACAAAAAAGCGACTCCACCTTATTTTTGGAGAATCGGCTAGTTTTAATATTCAAAATGAAATAACTAAAAAAGCGGTACTTTGTACATTAAATATTCCTACGTACGATGGAAAAAAATTCACGTAATGACACAAAAAATCTAAATATGAAAGCGATAATTATTGATGATGAGCGTCTGGCAAGAAAGGAGCTTTCTTCACTTCTTGAGAATCATCCAGAGATTGAATTATTAGATGAAGCTGCAAATGTGGATGAAGCAATAGAAAAAATAGAAAAACATAACCCAGATATCATTTTCCTGGACATTCAAATGCCTAGTAAAACCGGGTTTGAGTTGTTGGAAAGTCTTGAGTATGCGCCTCAGGTCATCTTTACTACTGCATATGATGAGTTTGCTTTAAAAGCTTTTGACTTTAATGCGCTTGACTATTTATTGAAACCTATACAGGCAGATAGACTGTCAGAAAGTATCAGTAAAATAAGGACAAAAATCCCTCAGAAAGAAGGAAAGGAAAGACAGCTGGGAGCTGAAGATCAGGTCTTTGTAAAAGACGGAGACAAATGTTGGTTCGTAAAACTAAAAGATGTCCGTCTTTTTGAGTCAGATGGAAACTACATAAAAGTTTACTTTGATAAGTTCAAACCAATGATTCATAAATCTTTAAATGCGTTAGACGAGCGATTAGACGATCGTAGTTTTTTTAGGGCAAGCAGAAAACACATTATCAATTTGGGATGGGTTGAATCCATCGATACATGGTTTAATGGGGGCTTACTTGTACAACTCAAGGGTGGAGAGAAAATAGAAGTTAGCAGAAGGCAATCTGCCAGATTTAGAGAAATGATGAGTCTTTAACCTTTGACTTTTTCAAGAAACTCCTTTTCTATCTTCTAATCTTTAGAAAGTGTAAGAACATCGGTTTATTCTTGAAAAAACAATTGTAGAGCGATCTCGTCAGCTACTAAGAATCCGTGAGAAGTCAATCTTAACGAATCTTCCGAATAGATCGCCAATTTTTGTTGATGAAGTTTAGTTAGAATACCATGATATATTCTCTTTAAATCAACATTGTATTTTTCGTTTACTTCTTTAAAGGAAATCCCGCTTTCCCTTCTGAGTCGCGTTAAGATGGTCTCGTTCAATAGCTGGATTTCAGATAATTCTTCAATTTGGAAAAAAGTGCTTTTTTTTATCCACGCCTTGAGATATTTTGGGTTATTCCTAATATTTAGTTGGCGCGTTCGTCCGTTAAACGAATGTGCTCCGGGACCTACCCCTAAATAATTTTGACCTGACCAATAAGCCAAATTATGCCTTGAGTAAAATCCTGGCTTGGCAAAATTTGAAACTTCATAGTGATTATATCCAGAAAGATTTAAAAAGGAAATCGCATGCAAATATTGTTCAGCAGCCTCTTCTTCTGGCAGTTCTTTTAGTTTGTTCTTGTTTCTTCTTTTGCCAAAGACTGTGCGTTCCTCGATTGTCAGACCGTATAGAGAAATGTGTTCAGGCTCCATTTCAACTGCTTTGCTAAGATCTAATTCCCAAAAAGAGTTTGAATAATTAGGCAAGGCATAGATGAAGTCTAGAGAAATATTTTTAAACCCTGCATTTCTTGCATTCAAAAATGCACGCTCGGCTTGTTTCGAGTCATGTATCCGATTCATCCAGTTTAATTCTTCATTACGGAACGTTTGAATGCCAATACTTAGTCGGTTAATCCCCAATTTTTTTAAAACTTTAAGTTTATTTAAAGTTAAATCCTCGGGGTTGGCTTCAAATGTTATTTCAGAAAAAGGTAAGATAGAAAAGTTTTTTTCGATTGTTTGGAGAAGTTTTTTTGTTTGATCGCTATTCAAAAGAGAAGGAGTGCCTCCTCCAAAATAAATAGTTGCAATATCCTCGTTCAGATAACCTGACCGACTAATTAGCTCGTCGCAAATAGCATTAATCATTAAATCTTGATTTTTCAAATTGGTACTAAAGTGGAAATCGCAATAGTGGCATGCTTGTCTGCAAAAAGGAATATGGATATATATACCTGCCATACGGTGTTTCAAAAGTTCATACAAGTAATTCGCAAAGATTTTCTCAATCGTAGAATTACAGATTAAACTATCTGCTTTTCATTAGATCTTACACAAGAACTAAATTGCCATTGATTAATGCAGAGAGTTCCAATTCTTCTATTTTTTGTTTGGCCTTCTATGGGCTCAGGTCAAATAAATGTCAATTTTTTTTATGATGGCGTTTTAAAGGAAAAGAAAACCTTTGAAGATACTTTGTCCCTTAAAAACTCCATTGCCGCAAGGAAACTACACTGGATAAATCTGGGCTACATTTTTGGAGGATTAGATTCGATTACAAGTAAGGAAAACGAAATCCATGTTTTTTTGCATCAAGGTCAGAAGCTTAAAGTCAATATCCGCGATACTAAAGAAAGCAATCTTGTCGGTCAAATTAGTAGAAAACTTCAATTGCTAAACAATAGCGGATACCCCTTTGCTTCTATATTTCTTGACTCTGTATCTTATAATGAAGGAACGTTAAGCGGGGTGATTACCACTACGAAAGGACCTGAAATAAGATATGATTCTGCCTTTTTTTTTCAAAATATTAAAACCAAGCATGAGTATATCTATCGATTGTTGGATATAGTCCCGGAAGAGGTTTTTGACGAGTCAGGTTACTTTTTGTTGGAAAAAAAAGTCAATAGATCTCCATTTTTGACATTGCATAAGTCAGTTGATGTTTCATTTTCCAGAGGTAAGGCAAAAATCTATTTGGATCTTGAAGAAAAGTATACCAATACATTTGAAGGAGTAGTGGGTCTTCAACAGAAAGAAAATGGAGCAACATCACTTGTTGGAAGTCTTAACTTGTCTATTCAAAATCTTTTCAGGTCCGGTCATGAGTTTGATTTTTATTGGGAGAGTTTCGCAGAGTCCTCTCAACAATTAAATCTCTTCTACAAACATGCTTTTCTTTTTGATGCTAAAATTTCGCCCTCTTTTAGTTTTAGCTTATTAAAGCAAGACTCAACTTTTTTAACAAGGACAGTAGGGATAGGCCTGAATACTTATATTTCTCCTCAAATATCTTTATTGGTCGAATACGAAGGAACAAATGGTTCACTCATATCATCAAGCATTGAAGAGATAGAAAATAAAGGCTTAGCAGATTATCAACAAGACTTTTATCGGATTGCTTTGTCGAAAGGATTTTTTACTTTCCTCAATGAACATGAAAAGGGAAGGGCTTGGGACATATCTGTAGGAGCAGGGATAAAAGATGTAACAAGAAATGTGGGACTTCCGGATAGTTTCTATGATACAGTTGATTTGAAAACAAATTTTATCAGAGTTGATGCTCAGTTAGCTTATCAACTAAAGATAGGTAAACGCCTATCCATCTTTCATGATATTCGTCTTGGGCTTTTGAAGAACGATGAAATTCTTACGAACGAACTTTATCGTATGGGTGGGTTTAATACCTTAAGAGGATTTGATGAAAAAAAAATCTTTGCTCAACACTATGGTTTAAATAGAATCGAGATAAGATCATTTTTCGAAAATAGAAGCTTTGTATATGTTTTCTATGATCAGCTTGTCTTTAATCGTTCACAATTAAAAAAAGCCCCTTTTGGAATAGGATCCGGCATGGTGTTAGAAACCTTGGCTGGGCAATTTAGCTTTGCTCTTGCAAGCGGAAAATCAGATTATCAAATCATAGCACTTTCTGAACTCAGAGTTCATTTTGGATACATAAGCAGATTTTGATTGAAAAAGATTTTATTTATTATTTTCTTATGGTTGCGAATTTGCAGTGTCGTATTTGGTCAAATAGATACCATAATTGTCCATGATTACACACAAGCTATGGTCACGATCGGAAAGGAAGGATCAACTAGACCTGTAATTTCTTTAGCAAAACTAAATAGTGCCGGATTTTTCTTGAGTAGACCATCTGAAGGGAACATTCGAGTTTGCAACGAAAACCCTTTCACAATTTGGGTGAATGGACGCCTTTTCAAAAAAATCGATCATAGATGTCAATTATATAATATAAATGATTTCTTTCAAAACCAGATTTCAGATACACTTTTTATATCGATATACTCTACAGAAAATTTCAAAAACTTTAGTTTTGAAAAAGTGGTGATGCAGGACTTTGTAGTCATAAATAATAATCCTAAGCTTTTAAGATTAGCAAGAAATGTTTTTCGAGAATTTACTACTACAGCTATTTTAATTATTGTTTTTCTAGCAGGGTTCATTTCAACTAAATATCCGGGCAAGTTGATACATTTTATTAGAGGAGTGTTCAATATTAAACAAAACTCAATTGAGTATTTAGGTATACAGCTTTTCAGCGAACTTGGTGTTAGTATGTTACTCTTACTCTCTTTAATCTTTGCCTTTTTAGGAATATATGTAGGTCTAAGAGCAAATCTCAATTTCTTTATTATTTCACCATCCTATTCAGGTTTTTTCCTACTTTGGTTAAAGGGATCATTCTTTGTATGTTTTTTTATTCTGTTAAAATGGGTCTTGATCTTTTTGATTTCGACACTCTTTGGATTTCGAAAAATAAGTAGCTATCAGCTTTTTGATTTTATCAGTTTTGGATTCGTATTCAGTGGACTAATGTCTGGTTTTGCTTTAATGGATTTTCTATTTGGTAGTGACAATGTCTGGTTTTTAATAGATTTTCATACAGTTTTCATAGTCGTAACCGGAATATTTATTTCTTGGATTACGTTGAGATTTGTTAATCACTCATCCAATACAAAATTTCTCATTATTTCCTACCTTTGCGCAACTGAAATAATACCCGCCATGTTACTGATTGGTTGGTTCTTTAAATAATCATACAAGAAAATTGCATATGAACTCGACTGAGGAATTACTAGCTAGGAATAAGGAACGAATGAAGCAAGTCAAAAGCCTTTTAGTATCTCAGCCGGAACCTTCTGATCATAATTCACCATACCATGCTTTAGCAGAAAAATACAATTTAAAGATTGATTTCCGAAAATTTATTGATATTGACCCTGTCGATATCAAAGAGTTTAGAAGGCAAAAAATAAATATCCTTGACCATACAGCTGTAATATTTACTAGTAGAAACGCAATTGATCATTTTTTTCGGTTAGCCCAAGAAAGTAAGATCGAAATACCTACTGGTATGAAATATTTCTGTATTTCAGAGACTACAGCAAATTATCTACAGAAATATATTGTCATTAGAAAAAGAAAAATCTTTACCGGTGATAGAACGGCTCAGGATCTGTTGGGAGTAATCAAGAAACATAAAAACGAAAAATTTATATTCCCGTGCTCTAACATTAGGACGGATCATATCCCAGATTTCCTTAACGAGAATGGATACTCATGGTCAGAAGCTACAATTTACAGGACAATAGCAGCAGATTTATCAGATCTTGATGATGTCACTTATGATATCATTGCCTTTTTCAGTCCGTCAGGAATTGAATCACTCTTCACCAATTTTCCCGAATTTAAGCAAAACGAAACCCGGATTGCAGCTTTTGGACCTACAACTTCCAAAGCTGTGACTGAAGCTGGTTTAATCTTAGATATACAAGCACCATTGCCGAATGCTCCATCTATGACAGGTGCATTAGAGGTTTACATAAAAGAAGCGAATAACATCTCTTAAGAATAAGAGAATATCACTGGTAAGTATTATACTTACAGTATGAAAAGAAGCTTACGAAAATTGCTTTTCGTGTTTTTATTTTTGGCTATTCAATTAGGATATGGGCAGAATGAATTCTTTTTTAACCATTATCTCTTTAATCCTACCTACTTTAATCCTGCGTGGGCCGGAGTAGAAGAACAAGCATTTGCAGCTGTTCATCATAGAACGCAATGGGCAGGATATGACGCAACATTCGATCCTGAGGGAGCTCCTACAACCCAAATGCTTTCCGCTGTAGTGCCAGTAGAAGGTAAGCTTGCGGGTTTTGGTTTAACAATAGTCAACGATAGAACTGGCCCATTAACCTCAATACAAGCAAGAATTGCAATCACCACCTCTTTTACTCTTAGACAAGGTAAAGTTTTTTTAGGCTTAATGCCTTCTCTCAACGTGGCTTCATTAGATGCCAATTTTAGGCCTGCAGATAATCAGCCTGATCCGTTTATTCCAAGCGGTAATGAATCACAGTATCGACCAAACTTACACGCAGGGTTAGTTTTTCAATCGAAAAAAGAATATTTCGTTGGTATCTCAGTAGAGAATATTCTACAGCCTGGATTTTCTTTTGGCACAGAAGCGGAGAATAACATAGAACCCAATCATAATTTATTTTTTACTAAGTTTCTGAGAATAGCAAGAGATTTCATCTTAAAACCATCCTTATTGGTGCGTTCAGACTTGAATTCCTATTCATTGGATCTGACCGGAGTTTTAGAATATCAGGAAAAAATGTGGGGAGGTCTTGCATTCAGAAGAGCAGAGTCCGTAAGTGTATTACTGGGTTATTCTTTCCTGAAAGGCAATAAGTTGAAAGCTGGCTATTCTTTCGATTACGTTGTTCAGGAAAGGGATGCGAAGGAGCCAACATCGCATGAAGTATTTGTTCGATACAACCTTCCAGATTTGATTTTAGGAGGCAGAAAGGCAGTGAAAACCCCACGTTTTACATTTTAGCAATCCCTTAATTTTACTCGTCTAAAATTGATAGAAAAAATTGTTGGTTACATCTGTTCCGTCACCTAATTAGATCAAGTATAGCACAATATTTCTTGTTAAAGTTTGTTTATTTTACATACTTGCATTCTCAATATAGGTGTTATGAATAATATGCGTGTTTTAACAATTTATAATTGTTTCATTCTTTGCTGTGTCACAATTCTATCGGGTTGTGGTTTTTTCGGCGGAAGTAGAGGAGATCAAGGAGAGCTAATTGGCGCTCCTGATAGGTATGGATGGGAAATGACTCGTCCGTTCGGAATGGTTTCTATTCCGTCAGGTACTTTTCATATGGGTCAGGCAGACGAAGATATAGCTGCAACCCAAATTAACTTCAACAAACAAGTGACCATTGGATCATTTTTCATGGATGATACGGAAATTACCAATAATGAATATCGTCAGTTTACTCAAAATATTCAGGAAAGCTCTGAGATTGATTTGCCAACTGGTTATTCAATTGCTGATCTTCTCCCGGATACTACTGTTTGGACACGAGATTATACCCATCACATGGGAGATCCCTTAGTTGTTTATTATTGGTCACATCCGGCATTTGATGATTATCCTGTAGTGGGTGTAGATTGGAATGCAGCCAAATATTTTTGTGAGTGGAGAACTAGCTATTTGAACAGGTGGAGAACTGATAATCAGTTGCCGGTCATGCCTAATTTTAGGCTGCCGTCAGAAGCTGAATGGGAGTATGCCGCCAGGGGTGGAAGAGATATGGCAAAATATCCATGGGGAAATCCATATATAAGAAATGCAAAAGGTTGTCTTTTAGCAAACTTTAAACCAGGCCGCGGTAACTATTTCGACGACGGTTATGCTTATACATCCCCAATTGGAACTTATTTCGCCAACGAGTACGGATTGTACGACATGTCTGGTAATGTTGCAGAATGGTGCGAAGATGCTTATAATCCTTCTGCTATGCCGCTTACCTGGGATTTAAACCCCACTTATTTTGATGATAACGTTTTATTCAAAGTGATCCGAGGTGGTTCTTGGAAGGATATAGCTTACTTTCTTGAGACCGGTACCCGAACTTTTGAGCATCAAGATACAGCAAGAGCCTCGATTGGTTTTAGATGTGCTATGACTTATCTTGGAAGATCATCAGGATATGAATTTTAATCAAAACAACGAAATAAATTTACTAACCTAAATGCTATCAAAAAATGAGTAAAAAAGGCGGATTTACTGAATTGCTTTATTCTACCATAATGCCCAAGGTTTATGGTATAGGAGCGGCAGTTGTTATTGTTGGCGCCATGTTTAAAATCTTACATCTAGAAGGAGCCAATGTTATGCTTGGAATTGGTCTTACCGTTGAGGCAGCGATTTTCTTCTTAAGCGCTTTCGAACCGAAACATTCAGAACCGGATTGGGCCAAAGTATATCCTGAACTAGCTGATGACTATGATGGTCCTTCGGCAAAGCCTAGAACTGCTATTGCAGCGGCTAATCAGGGCGCAGCGGCTAAGATGGATAAAATGTTAGCAGAAGCGAAAGTAGGGCCTGAATTGATAAAAAGTTTAGGTGATGGAATGAAAAACATGGCAGAATCTGCTAAAAAAATGTCGAATTTGAGCAATGCAGCGGTTGCTACCAGTGATTATACAAACAATGTGAAATCAGCTTCAAAATCTCTTACTGAGATGAATAAATCATATGCTGCCACTATGCAAGCAATGTCTGGTATGACGGACGCTGCTAAGGATACCAAGGAATATCATTCACAAGTTCAAAATGTAACTAAGAGTTTAGGCGCATTGAATGCGGTATATGAAATGGAACTCAAGGATGCACAAAGTCATACAAAAGCGTTAAACAAGTTTTACTCTAACATTAGTGGAGCTTTAGAAAGTATGGCAGAGTCAGGAAAAGAAACAATAGCTTTTCAAGCAGAGCTAAACAAGCTTACATCCAATATTTCTGCTTTGAATAAAATATACGGTAATATGCTAACTGCAATGAGAGATAATAATCGATAATTCAACCCGAAACAAATAAATTATGGCAGGAAGAAAAGAAACTCCAAGGCAGAAGATGATTGGAATGATGTATTTGGTGCTTACAGCTTTATTAGCATTGAATGTTAGTTCCACGGTACTAGATAAATTCGCCTTTATTAACCAAAGTTTAGAGCGTGCCAATGCTGAAACCTCAGGAAGAAATGCTAGGACAATAGAAAGCATGAAATCTGCCGCAAAAGATAAAGGTAATCGCATTGAAGATCTTAAAGTAATTGCAGACGCCGAAGAGTTAAGGGCTAAAACACGCGAGGTTTTTGCTCGTATGGAACAGTTCAAAGAAGATTTTATTGATATTACAGGTGATTATATAGATCCGCAGAAACCAAATAGAATGTTTATTAATGGTAAAACAGACTACGACAAAGTTGGTAATTACATGATGCCAAAAGAGGAAGGAGGTCAGGGTAAAGGAGCAGAAATGAAGGCATTATTGAATGGATACGCCGAGGAATTAAGGGTAATTCTCAAGAAAAATGGCGCAACTGATGATCAATTAAAATCCTTTGATAAAATCGCAAAAGATGCGAATGAAGACGAATATTATCGTAAGGATCCTAACCAAAAAGGAAAGAAGTGGTCACAGTTATCTTTCGAAAATTCTCCAACACACGCTGGTTTAGCTACAGTGAGTGAATTTCAGGCCAACGTTCTTTCATATGAAACCTCCGCCTTGGGCTTTTTGGTAAAAAGAGTTGGTCTAAAAGACATTACGTTTGATCAAATCCGACCGGTAATAATGCCTGAATCCAAATATGTAGCGGCCGGGACAAAATACAGAGCAGATATGTTTATTGCTGCTTCTGCCTCTGGTCTTAACGACAAACTTGTAATGACTTACAATGGTGAAAATGCTCCTGTTGTAGGTGGTGTTGGTAAAGTTGAATTCACTGCAACACCAGGATCTTACAACAAAGAAGGGAACGTAAAAAAGTCAATTATTGCATCAATCAAAGTTCCACAGGGTGGTGGAAATGATACCGTATTTACTGACACTATTGAGTATTTCGTTGTTCAACCAGTGATCCAGATTCAATCCCAATCTGTAAATGCGTTATATTACAATTGTGGTAATGCGCTTGATGTTCAAGTGCCAGCGTTGGGTAACCAATATAATCCTTCGTTTTCTGCTAGAGGAGGAGATGCAATACAAGGATCTCAAAGAGGTCAAGTGACTGTAGTACCGAAATCAGGAGAAGTAACGTTAACGGTTTCTAGTGGGGGTAACATTATAGGTTCTCGAGGATTTAGTGTTAGAGCAATACCAGCACCAGATATTAAAGTCTTCACCTCTAAAGGAGAAATCAATTATAAGGAGGGAATAGATGTATACACTCGCGAAATTTATTTACGAGTTTTTCCAGACGAGAGTTTTGCTAAGTTTTTACCAAATGATGCCAAATTCAGAGTAGTAGAAGCAGAGATTACATTAGTGAGCGGTGGACTTGGTCGAGGATCCAAGAGGACAGGTGAAAAGATAAGTCTTGCAGGTATGAACTTAAGAAAAGGAAATACTCTTGCAATTGAAATTAAAAAAGTGCAACGTAAGAATTTTAGGAACCAAGTAGAGGATTTTAATAAATTTCAACGTTTTATCAATGTTACATTGAAATAATTTTCATTAAGAAATAAAATAATATGAAAAAGTTAAGTTATGTGCTAGTATTTTGTTCCACGATTCTAATGGGCTATTGCCAAGAAGAATTAGCCGCACTTGTAAAGCCAGAAGTTTATGAGACACAAGTTATGTTTCAAAAGACACTATGGCGTAGAATGGATCTGAAAGAAAAACAGAATAGCCCTTTTTTTTCTAGAAATGGGGAAATATCAAAGTTAATAATCCAAGCTGTAGACGAAGGATTACTAACTCCGTACAGATCAGATTCATGCATTAATTTTATGCCGGATATTATTTTTTTATCTAATATTTCAGTAGAGCAAGACGATAATCCATTTGTAGGAGGGGGTTTTAATTCTGGTGGATTTGATTCTTTTGATGATACTTCTACCGAAGAGACCGGATTAGATACATCCAATGAGTTAAAACTTGTGGCAATACCAGAAGAACTGTTTTCTGTCTTATATCTAAAAGAAGAACTTATTTTTGATAGAAATAGATCAAGGATGTATAATTATATTAGATCCATAACTATTGCTTTGCCAAAGGATGCAGGATCTTCATACAATCCTCAAGGATTTGAAAAACCAATTGCTCACTTTCAGTATGATGATGTGATTGATCTCTTTAGAGGACCTTACGCTGATAGAGCAATCTATTACAATATACAAAACCCTGGAAAGCAAATGAACATGAGCGACGCATTCGAACTTAGGCTATTCAGAGCTCCTATAATAAAAATATCCAATCCTGATGATTTAGATATCCGAGAAATTTATCAGGAAGATTTAGCTAATGATCCTTTAAAGGCTATTATTATTCAGCAACAGTATGAGTATGATTTAATGGAGTATGAATCAGAGCTCTGGGAATATTAGTCATCGACCTTCCCTCATAAATCTAATCGCCACAAAAATGAAATCTAAGAATTTATTTTTTTTGATTCTGTTGATGGCTGTTTTCAATACTTCTGCTCAGGAATTAAAAGAACTAGTAGATCCTAGAGATGGCCAGAAGTATAAAATCATTACGATAGAAATAGAACTGGAAGGTGGGGTTTTTATAAAGAGAACCTGGATGGCTGAAAATTTAAATTATAAAGTTCCTGATTCATATTGCTATAAAAACGAACCTGCTTATTGCGAGGTATATGGCAGACTTTACACTTTCAAGGCAGCAACAGAAGCGTGTCCGGAAGGTTGGCATGTACCTACAATAGAAGAGTGGAATCTTGTATTTCAGACCTATGGTGGGATCCGAAAAGCAGGCAGTGCTCTTCAGAAAGCAGGTGAAAGTAAGTTGGATTTAATACTGGGTGGATTTGGTGATCCTGGTAGTGTTTTTAAGAATATTGGGATTAGTGGGAATTATTGGGATGCCGAAAAAAAGTCAGAAAACACCTCTGGAATTGTTTCAGTTCAAAAAGGATCGCCGGAAATTTATCATAGTGTAATTGGTGATTGGCATAGAAACAGTTGTCGATGCTTGAAGAATAATTAAACAATAGTAGAAATTATTCATTAAAGAAACTTACAGATTCCCTTTTTTTATTGCTGCTTTTATGATTGCTGCTTTAGATGTTCCTATGAGTTTTATCAAATCCATTTCACTTGATTCTTTCAATCTTGATATACTCCCGAACTCGACCAATAGTTTGTTTTTGGTAGCAGAGCCAATGCCTTTGATTAAGTCTAAGGAAGATTGCACGGAGCTTTTACTTCGCTTATTCCGATGAAATGTTATGGCAAATCGGTGTGCCTCATCTCTAATTTGTTGTAAAAGCTTGAGTGATCCAGACCTTTTATTAATGTAAAGAGGAAGTTGATCATCAGGATAATATATTTCTTCAAGTTTTTTTGCAATTCCTATTACTGAAATATCACCATAGAGATTTAATTCCCTTAGTGCGTCACAAGCAGCGTGAAGTTGCCCCTTGCCACCATCAATTACAATTAAGTTAGGCAATCCCAGCCCTTCAGTTTTTAAGTAACTATATCTTCTTTCAACTACCTCTTTCATGGAAGCAAAATCATCTGGCCCGACTACAGTTTTTATATTGAATTTTCTATAGTCTGATTTTGAAGGTTTACCATCTTTGAAACAAACCATTGATGCTACAGGATTTGTACCCTGAATATTAGAATTATCAAAACATTCAATATGGACAGGTAAGTCTTGAAGTCGGAGGTCTTTTCTTAAGTTTTCTAATATAGTCCCACTGAGTTGTACACTTTTTTTGGTCAAGCGTTCTTTTTTAAAAAACAGTGCATTCTTTTTCGATAGTTCTATTAATTTTTTCTTATCCCCAATCTTAGGAACCAATGTTTCGATGTTCTCCCATGGTTCAACGTCTAGGTTAGAAATAATAGTAGGATTATCACTGGAATACTTCTTTCTTAGGTCAAAGATGGAAAACCGAAAAACTTCTTTATCGTCCTCCTCTATTTTCTTTTTTACCTCTATCGTTTCCGAATTAGCTACTGATCCATTTTCCACTTTCATGTAATTAATGAAAAGGTTTCTTTCATCACCCCTAACCATTGTAAATACATCTGTATTTGTAATTTTTTGATTTACAATAAGTGATTTGATTTGAAATTTTTCGAGAAGATCAAGCTTTTCTTTGTAAGATTGAGCTAACTCGAATTTGAGTTCAAGAGACGCCTGGTTCATTTTCTCTTTGTATGACCTACTTACAACGGAAATTCTTCCTTTTAAAATCTCCTTTGCACTTATGATGTCTAAGAGATAATCCTCTTCAGATTGTAGGTCTTCACAAGGACCCATACAATTTCCAATATGATACTCCAGGCATACTTTAAATTTTCTCCTTGAAATATTGTTTTTTGTCAGGCTGAGCTTACAGGTCCTTATCTTATGCAATTTTCTTATCAAATCAAGTACACTATTCATCGCTTTTACACTTGTGTAAGGCCCGAAGTATTCTCCAATTGAATAATCTATTCTTCTGGTAGAGTAAATTCTCGGAAAACGTTCCTTAGTGATACAAATACTCGGAAAGCTTTTGTCATCTTTTAAAAGAATATTATATCTTGGTTGATGTTCCTTGATAAGGTTATTCTCTAATAATAGCGCATCAAATTCGGAAGATACTATTATAAATTCTATCTGAGCGATTTCGGAGACGAGACGAAAGGTTTTTCTATTATCTAAGTTTGTCTTTGTTAAATAACTTGACACTCTCTTTTTTAAATTCTTAGCTTTTCCAACATAAATAATAGTATGAAGCCTATCTAAAAATTTGTAAATACCTGGTTTTTCTGGTAGTCTTAAATAATCTCCTTTGGAGAACCTTTGGAATTCCATTCACATAAAATCATCTTCAGCTACTACATCATATTCTACCGTATCTGAAGGGTCGCGAATTGTTTCCTTATATATCTCACAATCAATCACAGTCGTAAGCGGCTTAGTTGGCTTTTCAAAAAAACTTTTTTCGTACCCTAGAGTTTCATCTTTATAGACATTAATCATAAAATTTTCCCAGATTGGGAGTGCAGTTCTTCCTCCCTGACCTAGATACCATTGTCTGAATCGAATACTTCTGTCATCACCCCCAACCCATGCACCGGCAACTAAGTTACTAGTAACTCCAATAAACCATCCATCAGAGGCATTTTGAGTTGTTCCAGTTTTTGCACCTAATTCATTGTTTTCTTTTAAAGCATAATCAAGAGCTCTCGCCGTTCCAATTTCAACTGTTCCCTTGAGCATATGTAGCATTAAGAAAGCGGTTTCTTCATTGATAGCTTCTTGCTCATCAGGTACAAACTGCTGAATCACGTTCCCATTTTTATCTTCAATTCGTGAAATAAAGAATGGTTTGATGTAGGTTCCTTTATTAACAAAAGTAGAGTAAGCCCCTACCATTTCATAAATAGAAACATCTCCTCCTGCTCCTAAACATAAAGAAGGAACTGCATCTAAAGGACTTTTTATTCCTAATCTTGTGGCATAATCTACTACTGTTGCAGGTCCTATTTTGTTCATTATCCAAGCAGTAATACTGTTTACTGATTTAGCCATAGCTTCTCTAAACGTAAAAATTTCCCCGGTAAATTTTCCATTTGAATTTTCCGGTACCCAAGTTGGGGGATCTTGGCCCGGTAGCGGAAAAGATACCGGCGCATCTACAGCGGTTTGACATGGAGACCAACCATTGTCTAAAGCAGCTGTATAAACTATCGGTTTAAAAGTGGAGCCCGGCTGTCTTTTTCCTTGCTTTACATGATCATATTTGAAGTATTTATGATCAATACCTCCAACCCATGCTTTAATGTATCCTGTTCTCGGATCCATTGCCATAAAACCCGCCTGTAAAAAACGCTTATAGTACTTTAATGAATCATAAGAACTGAAAATTGTATCTATTTCTCCTTTCCATGAAAAGACCTTCATCGACTTCTTCAGATTTAGATAATATTCAAGTGAATCACTACCTTCACCATACTTCCCTTTAAGGGATTTGTAGGTATCTGTTTTTTTGATAGCGTTATTAACAAAATCTGGCAATTCCTTATTGCTATCATCAATCCAAGGGTTTTCGTTTTTCCAATGCTCATTGAAAGCTTGTTGAAGGTTACCCATATGTTCCCTCAGGGCGTTTTCTGCATACGCTTGAATTCTGCTGTCAATTGTCGTGTAAATCTTAAGGCCATCATTGAAAAGATCATATCCATTTTCAGCAGCCCATCTGACCAAATAATTTTTAGCCACTGTCCTAAAATAAGTAGCTAAACCCTCATTTTGACTTTCAACAAGATAATTAAGTTTGAGTTTTTTATTCTTAAGTGAATCAAAAAAAGAACGATTGATAAGTCCATATTTATGAACGTTATATAGGACTTCGGTTCTTTTTCGTTTTGCTCTTTCAGGATTATAAACAGGATTGAATGCAGTAGGCTTATTAATGGATCCTACAAGACTAGCTGACTCCTGATAATTAAGTTGTGACGGTAATTTATTAAAAAAGGTACTAGCTGCCACTTTGATACCATAAGAATTGCTACCATATTCAATGGTGTTTAAATACATAGCTAAAATTTCCTCTTTTGTATATGATTTTTCCAATTGAACTGCAATGATCCACTCTTTTACTTTTGTAATTAGCTGACCGATAGAAGGGTATTTATAAAGGATGCCTCTTTTATCGCTGTTTGTTTTATACAAATTTTCGGCCAGCTGCATTGTAATAGTACTACCGCCTCCTTGAAATGAGAAGGTAAGTTTCCCAATCATAGCTCGAAGAATTCCTCTCAAATCAATACCGGAATGGTCTTTAAATCGAATATCTTCAGTAACCAAAAGCGTATTTACCAGTGCAGGTGAAAGCTCATCATAAGCAATAGGTGATCGGTTCTTTCTAAAGTACTTCCCGAGTGAAACTCCATCAGCACTAATCAATTCAGAGGATAGATCAGGATCCGGTCTTTCTAAAGCCTGTAGACTCGGCAAGCCACCAAACCATCCGAAAGCATCATTTTTCACCATTAAGAATGTAGTAAAAATTCCTACTACAGTGGTTAGAAAAACAACCCAAAGTAATTTGATAGTATATTTAATCAGTCTCTGTGTCATTGATAATGTTTTTCAAAAAAGTTCAAGTATGAAGATATATCTTTGGTTTTATAGAAAATATCAAAATTATCTTCTGTCATTACAAATACACAAAATTTTTCTCCTTTAAATTGATCTTTGAGGTTTACCTCTTTTATAAAAGAATCATAAAAGCTTTTTGACGTACTCTTACCAGGAAATGCATCCACAAAAATCATGGATTTTGATTCACTTAATACTAAATTCCCTGTTTTTAAATTAATGAGTTTTTTTTCTTTTAAATAATCATCAATGACCTTTGGAATATCTAATGTAAGTGATCCTTTTGTATCATATGTAATGACAAAAAAATGTTTCTGATTGAAGTACTCAATAAAACGTGCTCTCCCACTGTTATATCTTTTTTGCTGAAAGTTTTCAGAAGCTTGAGCTAACTTATTAGCATAATTTAGCACGTCGCTACTCTCGTATTTCTTTATAAATTCATTTAGCTCGTATTGATACTTTCTTTCTTCTTCTAGTTGGCCTACAGCAAGTACCTTCAAAAGAGCCAGGTTATCACTGAATTCGTTATCATCATGAATTCTTAGTGCGCTATCTGCTGAGTAAATGACCTTTTTGTATGACTTATTTTCATATTTTTGATAAAGTCTCTTGTATAATTTTTTCAACTGTGCTGTAGTAGCAAAACTCTCTTCTCTATAATATGGGTTATCAACCAATTTAGCATAGATTGTTTCTGGATAGTCTTGTTTAAGCATTTTACCATAGCCTTTAGCTTTGTTAGAATAAATGGGCTTAAACAGGAGATATAATTGATACAAGACCTCGGGCTTGTAATCCGTAGCTGGAAATCTTTGAAGTAATGTTTCAAAAGATTCAATCGCGTTCTTGTCCTCTTCTAGCTGTAAATTGTAAATGTTACCTAATTTATATAGCGCTATCTCTATTTCATTTAAAAGTAGCTGTGTCTCTTCTTCTGTTTTAGGGATTGCTTCCAATAACGCCAAAGCTTCTTCCTCAAGAGTTTTCTCCATAGTTTCACCAGAAGCCTCCGAGACATTTTCAGTCGCAATTACCTCATCTGGGAGAGTGATCGAGCTCTTATTTTTCCTTCGCCAATTATCCTCTAGAGGTCGGTTACCCCATTTTTTTGTAAAATCATTACTTCCTCTAGTAATTTGACTTGTGTTGTTAAAATACCAAACGGAACCGGCCCTTGCTGTAGATATTAGGTTATCTCCACTTTGATCTGCAACATTCTTTGCGCGATTTATAGCTGCTTGCCTTTTATTTTCTTGCTTTTTCTTCTTTTCTTCTCTCACTTTTTCAATCACTGAAGAGGCCATGCTGAGAAGCGAGTCCTCAGGTAATTTAGCAAGGTTTAACAAACTATCATTATGGTGTATAGTAACAACTTGCTTGACAAAATCAACCAATATTTCCCGACGATTTTCGATTTTTTCGTAATTATCTTCATCTTTGGGCAAAGTATTAACCGTACTATCATAATAACTTTTTGCAAGCACAAAATTGTTGATAGTATCATAGTAGATTTTTCCAAGGCTCAAATAGGAATATCCTTTTTGTCTGTTGTTGTTTGTACTTGTTCTTACAGAGAGTTTATAGTTTTCTATTGCTTTTTCCAGGTTTCCATTTTTAAGTTCAAATCCCGCTAATTCATAATAAATCTTATCTTGATATTCTTTGTTTTTAGGGTCTTTTAGCAAACTTCTGAAATATTTTCTAATCTTTTTCAAATCATTTGTTTCAGCAAGCTCAGTTACTTGAGCCATATACAGCTTCGCATAAAATTCTAGTTCATATGTAGGGTTATTCTTAAGAACTCTTCTGTAGTACCTAAACGCTTCGCTTTCAAAATCTAATTCATGATAGAGTTGACCAATGATGAAATTGATTCTGGCTTTGTCTGAAGAATTGTATAATTCCTCTGCCTTTACCAAGTTACTAACCATTTTATCTTGATCTTTTTTTTTCTGGTATAAATAAGCGCTGTTTAGATAAAATCTTCTTTGATTATTTTTATTAAGTTTTTCTCTAGCCAGGTGATCAGTTACAGCAATTGCATTATAATACTCTTCAAATTCAGTGAAACTTAGAATGAGTTCCGTTAAAGCGTAGTGCCTGGAGTTATCATTTTTACTATGGGTATTTACGTATTTAAAGGTCTCAATAGCATCAGTAAACTCTCCCGCATAGTGCCTTGCCTTACCTACTAATATGTAGCTATCATCTTCCCACTTAGAACCTGGGTGTCTTTGAATAGAAATGGATGCTTTTTGTATGCAATCTTCAATTTCGGTTTTTAAAGAAGCAGATTTTGTAGAATCAAACTGAGGAAAAATAGGTAAAATCTTATTATAATTCCAATCTTGACTTTCACGAATGGAGTTTTCAATTTCTTTAATTCGCTCATTGGCAATGAAATAAGCGTTATAATGTGCCGTAAGGTCGTGAAAAGAGCCACTTAAAGGATTATTTTTATAAGGAGAACATCCAAAAAGTACTACTAAAGTTATTTCCATTAGCCTTTTCAAGTTTTCGCCACTCCGAAAGGGATGTGATATACTATTTTTCAACTTAGTGTAAAGATAAAACATGGGGTTATTTGCCTACCTTTAACAATTTTAAACGTAAAATATGGCTGCAAGAAAAACATTTAGTAACTGGTTAACGAATAAATACCTGCTGATTATCAGAAACGAAGAGAATTTTGCAGAAAAAGTAACTTTTAGTTTCAACTATGCACGTGTCTTTCTTTTGCTTGCAGCCGTTGGGCTAATGGTTTTAGTACTAGCTATTTACTTGGTCACTGTTGCTTTAAAGCAGTGGCTAGATCCAAGGCACGCACAGATGGTGGCCAATCATCAAGTAGTAGAATTATCAATGAAACTCGACTCTATAGAGCAAAATATTAAAAACAAGGACGTCTACATCGAAAATGTTCGGAGAATAATAGCAGGAGAAGAAATAGAGCAGATTCAAAGAGAAAACGTAGCGTCTAAATTGCAGCCTGCAGATCTTTCTGAAAGTCTTCAACCAGTTGATTCACAATTTCGAGCATCCTTTGAAGGCTCAGAATTAGCAGAAATAACTGCTTTGCCCATTACTGTTTCTTCATCAGTCTACGAATTGAGAGAATTGTATCTCTTTAAGCCAATTGAAGGATTAGGAATGATTACTGATGGCTTTAATCCTAAAAAGAACCACTACGGAATAGACATTGTAGCTAAAGCGAATGAGCCTGTATGTTCGGTAGCAGATGGCGTTGTAATAATGTCATCATGGACATTGGATGGCGGATACATCATAGTTATTCAGCATACCAATAATCTAATTTCAGTTTATAAGCACAATTCGGAATTATTTAAAAACGTGGGTAACTTTGTTATCTCAGGTGAAGTGATAGCTACGATAGGAAACACTGGAGAATTTACCACAGGGCCTCATTTACATCTAGAGCTCTGGCATAATGGAAACCCAGTCAATCCCCAAGAGTATATCGCATTATAAATATCGACTATGTTGAACAAAAATCAAAAGGAAGTAAAAGAGCTTAGTAACTCTAGTAACATTATTGGAAAGGATACTATTGTAAATGGTAGTATTGAGACTTTCGGAAATATTCGGGTAGAGGGAAAAGTTATTGGAGATATAAAAACAAAATCTAAAGCTGCTTTTGGAAATTCATCTTGTGTAAATGGAAGTGTTCTCGCTCAGAATGCAGAAGTTGCAGGACACATCGTTGGAACCATAGAAGTAACAGAACTTCTCGTATTAAAAGCTATAGCTATTATTGATGGCGATATAACCACCAATAAACTATTGATCGAATCAGGGGCTACCTTCAATGGAAAATGTAAGATGGGCGTTAAAGGCAAAGGAATGAAGATTGGAAAGCCCGAAGGAGAACAACCTCAAGTCCTTAAAGCTTAACTGAAACAAAAACGATAGATCATTTATGCAAAAATATGCGCTCGCTTTTGAGGTAGTGGTTGCAGATTTTCTTCTTATTGTAGGTGGATATCATCTAGATGATTTTCTATCAACTAGTCCATTGTTTATTCTTGTCGGAACTTTTCTTTCTATGGGTTTTACTATTTGGTCGCTAATAAAATTTAATGAATGAAGAAGTGGATTTTTCTAGGATTAATTACGCTAATTTTAATTTTGGCAACCCAAATGCATGTTTTAGATGATTATTTACATGAAGCATACTTAATTGTTATCTTATTTTTCACGATCCAGACCTTTGCACTTCTACGAATTGACGCACTTATACCTCAAGAGTGGAAGGTTTATGCTTCTCTTGTTAAAATAGTTATTAGGTTCATATCCTCCTCAGTTTTTATACTAATTATTCTTTATCAGTACGAAGATCGTTTTAATCTTGTAGTTCAATTTATCATTCTCTATTTGATTTATATGACCTTTGAAATAGGAACGGCTTTGACTAACTTGCGTCAAAATTGATTGTAGAACAAAAAAATTAATGAATAACAACTTCAGTTTGAAGAATTCTAACAGTTTGAAAATCAGTCTTTTTTTATTGCTAATCATCTTTTTTTTCCCATTTCAGGGTTTCGCTGTTGGTCACGACAAAAGTGAAAAAGAAGAGGGTGCCTTTAGTCCAGGAGAGTTGATAAATCACCACATATCAGATTCACATTCCTGGGAGATATTTCATGGATTGAATATTCACTTACCCGTGATCGTTTTTTCTAAAGAAAAAGGCCCAGATGTTTTCTCTTCATCAAACTTTTACGATGCAAATCATAATTTGACGTCTTACAATGGGTACATAATGAACCATGAACATATATCACTGGTAAATGGTGGGCACATACTTGATCTTTCAATCACGAAAAACGTACTTTTCATGTTCATTGACGCAATTCTTTTGATCCTTGTGTTTGGGGCTGTGGCAAGAGGCTATAAAAAGAATATTGGAACGTCACCCAAAGGAATTCAATCTCTTTTCGAACCACTTATTGTTTTCATTAGAGACGATATTGCAAAAGTAAACATTGGCGAAAAAGATTATGAGCGATTCATGCCATTCCTGTTGACTATATTCTTTTTTATTTGGTTTGGAAATCTTTTAGGCCTGTTACCTGGAGCAGCAAATATGACCGGAAACATAGCGGTCACAATGGTTCTAGCGGTTTTAACACTGATTATTACACTTATATCAGGAAAGAAAATTTATTGGTTACATATAGTCGATCCCCTTGGTAAATCCATGCCGTGGACGGGCAAGTTTTTACTATATCTTATATTATGGCCTGTAGAAATTATTAGTATTTTCACAAAACCATTTTCTTTGATGGTGAGATTATTTGCTAATATCACAGCTGGTCACATTCTGATTTTGAGTATCCTAAGTTTAGCATTTATATTCGAGAGTATCGGTATTGGAGTTATTGGAGCAGCATTTGCTGTTGTAATGATGCTATTAGAACTTTTTGTGGCTGTTCTTCAGGCATATGTATTTACATTATTATCAGCTCTCTATTTTGGACAAGCTGTGGAAAGAGCACATCATTAAATGTATTTTAAATTATAAATAAATAAATGTTATGGGAGCTATTGGAGCAGGTTTAGCAGTACTCGGAGCAGGTCTTGGTATCGGATTGATTGGTAAAGGAGCTACCGAAAGTATTGCACGTCAGCCTGAGGCTGCTGGTAAGGTGCAAACAGCTATGATTATTGCCGCAGCGCTTATTGAAGGTGCAGCACTTTTTGGAGTTGTTGTAGGCTTATTGGCCTCTCAAGGAAATTAATTCCTTAAAAATCCTGGCTGTGAACCACATTAGGTGGTACAGCCAGGATTTAATGTTTAAAACTAGATAGAAAATAGAAAAACACCGTGTCACTCGTTACCCCTGAAATTGGTTTAATCATTTGGCAATCAGTTGTATTCGTTGCGATTTTAATAATATTGAGATCATTTGTTTGGATCCCTATCTTAAGTGCTTTAAAAACTCGTGAATTTCAAATTGAAGACTCATTGAGAGCTGCCGAGAATGCTAAATCTGAGATGGAGCAGATTAAAGCTGATAATGAGTATTTACTGCAGGAGGCAAGAATAGAAAGAGATGCGCTCCTTAAAGAGGCAAGAGCAGAAGCTGTTAAGATTATAGATAAGGCCAAAGGAGAAACTTCAGAAGTAACTTCAAAGATGCTAGAAGAAGCTCGGAATGCTATACAACTAGAAAAAAAAGCAGCGCTAAGTGAAGTTAGAGAATTAGTCTCTTCTCTATCACTTGAAATAGCTGAAAAAGTGCTGAGAGAAAATCTATCCGATGATAAATCTCAAAAAGCGCTTGTGGAGAAATTTATTGGGGATGTCAAGATCAACTGATGATGTCTGCAGGTAGAATAGCTGTCAGATACGCCAAGCCACTCCTCGAATTGGCTAAAGAAAAAAGAATACTGGATGAGGTGAAGGAAGATATGGAATCATTTTCCTTGCTCTGCAAAGAAAATCGTGACTTTGCTTTGATGTTAAAAAGCCCGATTATCCCTCATTTAAAAAAGGCAGAAATCCTAAGCAAAGCCTTTAAAGACAAGTACACGGAGCTTACCCTAGAAGCATTAGGTTTAATCACAAGAAAAAATAGAGAAGCCCTTTTAGAAGCTATAGCTAATGAGTTTGTAGCTTTATATAATGAGATGAAAGGTATTTCTAAGGTTGCCATTACTACAACTTTCACCTTAGATTCTGACTTAAAAACATCTTTTGAAAATCTGGCAAAAGATATAACGGGCAATATTCCACTGGTTTTTGAAATTGTAGATCCGGAGATCCTAGGAGGGTACATAATGAAATTTGGGGATAAACAGGATAAACAGATTGATGATAGTGTAAAAGGTCAATTAAAAGAATTAAAACTTAAGTTTTCTAAATAAATTAAGTAAGGCTGAATAGCTAAAAGATTACAATTATGGCACAAGTAAGACCTGATGAGATTTCAGCAATTTTAAGAGAGCAACTTTCCAATTTTAAAACAGAAGTTGAATTAGAGGAGGTAGGAACTACTCTCCAGGTGGGAGATGGGGTAGCCAGGATTTATGGATTATCCAATGCTCAAGCAGGTGAGTTATTAGCATTTGAGAATGGATTAAACGCTCTTGTACTGAATTTGGAGGAGGATAACGTAGGAGCTGTATTGCTTGGAGACTCAAGTAAAGTAAAAGAAGGAGATACAGTTAAACGAACTGGGAAAATCGCCTCTATCAAAGTAGGTGACGGAATGTGTGGAAGAGTCGTGGATACCCTCGGAAATCCAATAGATGGTAAAGGCTCCATTAAAGGAGACACTTATGAAATGCCACTCGAAAGAAAGGCTCCTGGCGTTATTTACAGAGAGCCCGTGAGTGAGCCATTGCAAACCGGTATTGTATCCATAGATTCAATGATCCCTATTGGGAGAGGCCAGAGAGAGCTCATTATCGGTGACCGTCAGACTGGAAAGACAGCGGTTGCTATTGATGCAATTATTAATCAAAAGGAATTTTACGATCGTGCAGAGCCCGTATTTTGCATCTATGTTGCTATAGGGCAAAAAGCATCCACAGTAGCAGGTATAGTTGCTCAACTCGAGAAAGCAGGAGCAATGACCTATACGGTAATAGTCGCTGCTTCTGCGTCTGATCCAGCACCAATGCAATTCTACGCTCCATTTACGGGTGCAGCAATTGGAGAATTTTTTAGGGATACCGGCAGACCTGCATTAGTTGTATACGATGACCTATCAAAGCAGGCGGTTTCATATCGGGAAGTTTCTCTTCTATTGAGAAGACCTCCGGGACGTGAGGCATACCCCGGGGACGTATTCTACCTTCATTCAAGACTCTTGGAAAGAGCGGCTAAAGTTATCGGAGATGATTCCATTGCACGGCAGATGAACGACCTGCCTCCATCTTTGGATGGAAAAGTAAGAGGTGGGGGATCGCTTACTGCACTTCCCATTATTGAGACACAAGCTGGTGATGTTTCTGCGTATATTCCTACAAATGTGATTTCAATAACAGATGGACAAATATTTCTGGAAACTAACTTATTTAACTCTGGTATTAGGCCAGCAATCAACGTTGGTATTTCCGTTTCGCGAGTAGGTGGTTCAGCACAGATCAAATCTATGAAAAAAGTTTCTGGTACATTAAAACTCGATCAGGCTCAATTCCGTGAGCTTGAAGCTTTTGCTAAATTTGGATCGGATCTTGATGCCGCAACACAGAGAACAATCGATAGAGGAAGAAAGAATCAAGAAATTCTAAAACAACCTCAGTTTTCACCTATGCCTGTAGATGAGCAGGTGGCAATCATCTATGCTTCTACTAAAGGTTTTCTTGATCCGGTTCCTGTCAATAAAGCCAAAGAGTTTCAACTTGAGTTTCTTGAAGCCATGAGAAATAGCGGTAAAGATGCCCTGGCAGACCTTAAAGCTGGAAAATTAACAGAAGATGCAATTGCCAAGATAGAGGAGATAGCTAGAGATACAGCTTCTAGATTTTCGAAGTAATAGAACAATAAATGTCTAATCTTAAAGAGGTAAAAGGAAGGATTCAGTCTGTTAAATCAACGCAACAGATCACTAAAGCTATGAAGATGGTAGCAGCTTCTAAGTTGCGTAAGGCTCAGTATCAAATAATTCAAATGAGGCCTTACTTTCTAAAAATGTCGGAGATCATCCAAAACATTTCTTCTAATCTCCAATCTGAAGAGATTGATAATCCGTATGCAGAAGAGAGAGCAATTGATAAGGTTTTACTGGTTGTGGTTTCATCTGATAGAGGATTGTGCGGCGCATTCAACAGTAGCGTTTTCAAATACGCTAGAAATCTTATTGATAAAAAATATACAATCCAAGAGTCATCAGGTAACCTCTACCTTTTACCCATAGGTAAAAAATCTCTTGAGTACTTTGCTAAAAGAAAGTACAATGTAATTAAAGATTATTCTCATTTAATGGAGAAACTCAACTTCGATGATGCTAGAGAGACCGCTGAAATGATAATGGAAAAGTTTGTGAAAAGAGCGTTCGATCAGGTGGAGATAGTCTACAATGAGTTCAAAAATGTAGCAACGCAGATTATTCATAATGAACAGTTTCTTCCAATCAAAGATATTTCTACTCATGAGGTGAATGAACAAAAAAATACTGATTATATATATGAGCCTTCTCAGGAATATATTTTTCAGGAATTAATTCCAAAGTCTCTTAAGATTCAGTTTTACAAGACATTGCTTGAGTCTAATGCTTCTGAACATGGCGCCAGAATGACTGCAATGGATAAAGCTACTGAAAATGCAGATGAACTTTTAAAGGAGTTAAAACTAACCTATAATAGAACTCGTCAGGCAGCTATCACAAAAGAGATCCTTGAAATTGTGAGTGGTGCAGATGCTCTGGTACAAGAATAATGTCTTCTTCGCTTTATCGAAAAGCTCAATATTTGTCATTAGACATTGTGCTCGGAGCAGTTATTCTGCTCCGTTTTTTTTCAAACACACTTGTTGTAGATCCTCCTTTTGTTGCCTATTTTCTTCTAGGGTCAAGCGTATGGATCGTCTATACATTTGATCATATCAGAGATGCAAAAAAGGCAAAAATTTGTTCAAGACTCAGGTATCAATTCCATCTAAGAAATGAGAAGAATTTAAGGATAATTGTCCTGGTGTTTATTGTTGTATGTATTGGGATGACATTCTATATACGTCTAAGTATTTTCATTAGCGGAGTGTTTTTAGCCGGATTCTCAGTAATTTATTTGCTAGTCCAAGATTTACTCGCCAGAAAAGGATTAAAGGAATTTTATGTCGCTCTTGTATATACCCTAGGTATTTTAATTGTTCCTTTTGTTCTGAAAGGTTTGTTTGAGTTAAAAATTTTCATTTCACTTTTTCTTCTTTCATACACTAATTTGATCGTATTCAGCTGGTTTGAAAAGGAGGAAGATATATATGATGGTTTTACCTCTTTAGCTACTTATGTATCTGACAGTGTACTGCAAAAAATTATTTTAAGCATGATCTCATTAGGAATATCCATTTCTATCAGTTCAGACTTAACTAAAACTGGAATCTTTTTCTTAGCTGGGTTCTTTGTTTACGCCACACTTTTTCTACAAGCTAAATGGTCTCGTAAAAATTGTCGATTTCGTACAATCGGTGATGGCATATTTTTAATGCCAATTCTTTATGAATGGGTATAAATCAATTTAATTCCATTGCTCCTTACTATGATTTTTTAAGCAGACTCGTTTTCGGGAAAAAGATCCTTGAAAGCCAAATTCATTTTATAAAGAAGATAAAGAAGAATGACAATATTTTGATTTTGGGTGGAGGCACTGGTCACTTATTAAGTTACTTTCCTAAAGGTTCTCAAATTGATTACCTGGAAAAATCCGAAAAAATGATCCAATACGCAGAAAAGAGAAAACGTGGTCTCAGTATCCGGTTTCTTCATTTTGATTTTTTAAGATTTAAGTCTGATCATCGATACACAGTAGTGATTTGCCCCTTCTTTTTGGATTGCTTTCGTTTAAAGAACCTAAACCTTGCTATAGAAAAAATAAAAAGCTTACTGCAACCTCATGGTTTATTGATTGTAACTGATTTTGAAAAAAGTCAGACCAATAAACCGTTGAGCTTCTTCATGCATCTGTTTTTCAAACTCTTCGTAAATCTTGAATCCAAAAACTTGAAATCCATTCATCTGATCATCTCTAAAGAAGGTTTTCGGGTCACAGATGAAAAGTTTTTTTATCGAAAAATGATTTTTTCCCGCGTATATCGAAACCTTTGAAAAAAAGTAGTGTCCTTAATGTCAGAATATGAACACCACACATACTATCCATAAACACCTAATTCTGCAGAGCCAGCAGGGCGACGAAGCAGCTATGGCTTCTTTGTATAGTCTTTATGCTAAAGCGATGTACAATATTTGTAGAAGAATGATAGGTGATGAAGAGGAGGCTAAAGATTTATTGCAAGAGTCATTTATTCACGTTTTCCAGAAGCTGTCTTCTCTTAGAGAAGTGAATACATTTAGTTCGTGGATCAAGCGGATAGTAGTGAATAATTGCATCAATTCAATCAGAAAAAAGAAATTGGATATTGATCAGTTTCGAGAGAATATTGATTTCGTAGAAGAAGAGCAGGATGATTTTGACTACATGAAATACCAGGCTTCTCAGATTATGTCAGCAATCGATTTACTACCGCATGGTTGCAAAACAGTACTAAATTTATACTTGTTTGAAGGGTACGACCATAAAGAAATCGGAGAAATACTTAGAATAACCGAATCAGCTTCCAAAGCACAATATTGCAAGGCGAAAGCAAAGATCAGGAAGATTTTGGCAGAAGAAAGGAATCAAAATGTTGGATAATTTAAAAAATTATATCGACGGTGAAAGAGAAGATTTTGAGATTTATCCTTTTAACAGCGAAAAAGGCTGGAGCAAGGGGTCAAGGAAAATGTTATCTTCCGAAAAATGGCCGTTATGGAAAAAGCTAAGCATCGTAGCCTGTTTTCTGTTGGTGATACTGGGAACTCTTTACCAAACAGATACTCAAAATAGTCCAAATGCATTAGCTGAATTGAACACTTATTATCAAATAGAAATTAATCAAAAAGTTAATTTAATTAAATCACATTTAGATGACGTATCTATACTTAAGGATCTTGAATTGATAGATCAAGCATTTGCTGAACTAAAATCTGATTTGCAAGAGGATGTAGACAATGAACAGGTAATCTTAGCAATGATGGAAAATTATCAACTAAAGCTTCGGATTTTAGAAGAGATTTTAAATCGGTTAGAAGAAGAAAGTAATGCGAGCAATCTTTAATATTCTTCTTTTTGTAGCAGTTGTTCAGCCCTTGTTTGGGCAATTCAGACAGGAGCGTGACCTTAACCGTTCTTTTTTGACTTCTGAAAATGGTAAAGTCGAAATCACTAATAAATACGGTGAAGTCATCGTTCAAACATGGGATTCGGATTCAGTAAGATTTGATGTTTTGATTCGAGCCGAAGGAAAAAACAGTGATGTAGTAAACAAATCAATGGATCGTGTTGATGTTAGATTCCGAAAAGTTGGAAGCGTGATCTCAGCTGTAACTGAAGTAAGTAAAGGAAGAGGCATTTTTGGAAGTGTCTTGAGCGAAATGGAGGGAGTAATAGGAAATAATAAACTTAAAATAGATTATGAAATCTGGATGCCCAAAGGAATACTTTTAAGCGTAGAAAACAAATTCGGAGATGTTTATTTATCTGATTTAAAATCAAAAGTTGATTTAGATGTTTCACATGGAGATATCAAAGCAGGAAATTTTGATGATTTCCTAAACATCAAGCACAGCTTTGGTAATGCCTCTTTCGGAAAAGTAAATCAAGCCATCATCACACTGAGGGGATCTGAAATTGATTTTGAAGAGGCAAAATCTTTGAGTTTTGAAAGCGGTAGTTCAGAAATTCTAGTGGATAAAGTAGATAAAATTCAGTTTAACTCCCGAAACGATAAAATACGATTATTAGATGCTAATGAAATACAATGCAAGGGGTCCTTTACCAACATTACCATCGATAGGATAAGAGGTTCATCAAGGCTTGATTTTAGTTATGGGGATATTTATTTGAACAGAATAGATAAGCATTTCGATAGTATTGATATTATTGGAAAATCAACAGATATTAATCTTGTCTTAGATCAGGCGTCTTATATAAAAACCTTTATTAAGGGGCCAAAAGATCGGATGATTCTACCGAATAGCATGCTACTCATGCAAAAACAAGAATTTGAAGATGGCAGAATCTCTCTTTCAGGTGATGTAGGAAACACAAATGTTGATCATAGCCAACTACTTATAGATGCTGACGGAGGAGAATTGATTGTATCGATACAAGAGACCTCTTTATTCACTGAAAAAGACTGAATGGCGACCTGAAGGATGAAGTATATTTTATTCACCTTAATCGCTCTCGCATTAACTTCAGTTGATGGGCAACAACTCTACGATAAATCAGGGGGAATTCGACTTGGAAGTACTTCAGGTCTAACGTATAAAAAATTCGTTACAGAAAATGAAGCAGCAGAAATGATGCTCAGTGGACGTAACAACGGGATACAGTTTACCACCCTTTATCATTTCCACAGACCTATAGAATTTTCCTTTAATGATCGATTTTATTTACATTGGGGAATAGGAGGGCATATTGGTTATGAAAAGTATGATGATTTGGCTAAAATTTTATCAAATGCAGAAGGGGATGAATTCATCTATGAAGAGCGCAGCTTTTTTGTAATGGGAGTAGATGCTGGATTGGGAATTGAATATCGTTGGTTAGAAGTGCCTGTAACTTTGGGGCTTGACTTAAAGCCTTATTTTAATTTCATAGGAATGAGGTACACAAGAACCAAATTTTGGGATGCTGGCATATCTTTCAAATATGTATTTTGATGAGTAAAAGAAATCGTGCAATGTTGTTGCTGATCATAATTACGTGGAACAGCAGTTTAGCTCAAAAATACGTGGACACCTACAGCCCTGACGATGATCGAATAAAATCACTTTTTGGCAAAGGAAATGAACTAAATGGTTTTGGTGCACTTGATTTAAAAGTTGGTGATTTTAATGGAGAAAGAGCGCTACTTGCCGGCGTCTATGGAGGGTTTATAATTAATCGCCGGTATTTATTTGGGCTTGCTGGATATGGACTAGCGACAAATGTGAGATTTGATGGTAGTGTACCAGGTCAGGAAGAAATAAAGCCACTGAATCTTTATGGAGGTTACGGAGGGGTACTCCTTGGTATCACAATCGCTCCTAGAGAGCTCATACATCTAAGTATTCCAATTGTATTAGGTGCCGGAGCCTTGGAGGTTGTGGATAAAGATTTCTTTATAAACAACCCTGCGGATTCAGAATTTACCATAGAAAACTCCGTCTTTTTTGTTTTAGAACCGGGGTTAGAGCTAGAATTTAATATTACAAAGTATTTCCGCTTAGGAGCAGGAGCAACTTACCGATATATAACTGGTACTGATCTTTCGAATGTGGCAGATGAGGATGTATCAGGAGTTAATGCAATAATAAGTTTCCAGTTTGGCAGGTTTTAGGAAAATTAGCGGCTTCATTGTCAAGCGTGTAACCTGTCTTCTCAATGATTGTCTGTATTAATATACTTCGTTAAATCTAAAAAGTCGCTTAGCTATTACCAAAACAGGTTTATTGTTCTGATCTTTAAAGCCTATCAGGAAATTCTCGCCGCCATCCTGAAGATTAAATTTCTTTTTTAAAGAAGATGCATCCGTAGTATAATTTCTAGTAGTGACATTTATTTTTTTTCTCGATGCGTATTTATCTAAATCCCTCTTACCATCTCTGTTCAACACTTTAAAGATTCTTCCGGGAAAATTTTCTACAGCATCATCAGAAGTATATAGATGTGTATTTCTAGCAATTTTATTGATTCCATAGGCTTTTCCTATACTTTTAAATGCGCCTGCTTTTAATATAGACGCATTCGGTTCATAGAGATAAGTTGAAACCTGACCAAAACCAGTCTCACTCTTTTTTTCTTTCTCAGGATCAAAAACAAAAGTTGGTTGATCAGTTAGTAAGTTCACAGCGTGGATTTTTAGACTTTCAGAATATGTAAAATCAACCAATAATAGTAATTCTTTACAGTCATTCTTTATTGAAAGGATATGGGCTTCTTTTACATGAGCTATTTTTTTTACGGCATCTTTTAGATCTATAAATGGAGACAGTTTAATTAGTAGATTATTGGCTTTTTTCCTTAACTCAGGGATCAACTTTAAGATATTTGGAGCACAATCTTCCAATTTGAATACTTTTTTTTTAAAAGCATTTCTTCTGGCTGGATCTATAAAAAAAGTGGCGCTACCATTGAAAGAAGAAAGAAATGAGTTAGCATCGCTATTAATGGTAGATATCTTCTTTTGAAGTATCCCACTATTATGTTTGAATAGCTGGCAAAGATCAGCGTTTTGCTCTACATAGGTGGTATTTTCAAAGTTTTCACTTAAGGAGAGGCAGTCTATTCCTGTACCACCTGTAAGATCAATGAGCGCTGCACCTTTTATCAAGCTTTTTTTATACTCGCTCGTGAAACTTGATGATGCCTGTTCTATAGAAATTGGAGGAGGAAAGATAAGGTGATAATTATCTACCCAATCAGACAATTTGCCTTTTGCTTTTTTCCTGGAAATAATCTGATCTGCGATATATCCAATCTTTTCTTGCCAAGGTAATGGAGGATTCAATATCAACTGATTGACATCTGCGCATGCATTTTCTTTAATGAATTCGACCACTTCTTGATTTTTCAGAAAGTCGGTATCAACCATTCCTTCCTCAGTAAACCAAGCTATGCTCGGTCATATATTCAGCTATCTGAATGGTGTTAGTAGCAGCGCCTTTTCTCAAATTATCGGAGACGATCCAAAGGTTTAATGATTTAGGTTGTGTCTCATCTCTTCTAATTCTACCAACAAAAACTTCATCTTTATCATGCGAATGTAAAGGCATCGGATATTGGTTTGATTCTGGGTCGTCTACTACGCTCACTCCTGGAGCATTGGTGAGCAGATCCTTTACTTTTTCTATAGTAAATTCTGTTTCAAATTCAAGATTTACCGATTCTGAGTGACCACCTATGGTCGGAATTCTTACACATGTAGCAGTCACTCTAATAGACTGATCTCCCAAGATCTTTTTGGTTTCATTCACCATTTTCATTTCTTCCCTCGTGTACCCATTCTCTTGAAATACATCGATGTGAGGTAGCGCATTCATATCAATCTGATGAGGGTATACTTTCCGAATGTCTTTCCCTTCTCGTTCGCCATACAGCTGATCTACAGCGCCTTTTCCTGAGCCGGTTACCGATTGATAAGTAGAAACTACAATTCGCTTAATCTTAAATTCGTCATGCAATGGCTTAATAGCTACTACCAATTGTATAGTGGAACAGTTAGGGTTAGCGATGATTCGATCATCTATTCTAAGCACTTTGCCATTTACTTCAGGAACTACCAGTTTTTTCCTAGGATCCATTCTCCATGCAGAGGAATTATCAATTACTATCGTCCCTTCTTCTGCAAATTTTGGAGCATATTCCAAAGAAACAGAACCTCCAGCAGAGAAAAGTGCAATATCTGGTTTTTTCTCAACAGCATCTTCTATTGAAATGATTGGATATTCATCTCCCTTAAATCGTATCTTTTTACCAATAGATTGCTCCGAAGCCACTGGATATAATTCTGACACATAGAAATTTCTTTCTTCAAGTAGTTGTAGCATCTTTTGGCCTACCAGACCACTTGCTCCAATAACTGCAACTTTCATATTGTTTACTAAGGGTTAGTTTTCTTCTGTTACACAAAATTAGTACTTTTAATTGCTGATAGTGGGCTACTCATGAAGGGAATTGTATTTCTTTTAGCTTCCATTTCTTTTTTTTATTGTCGTTCGCAATTCATTGACGATTTTTCTGACGACGATTTTACCGTCGATCCGGTTTGGAGCGGGGACACCTCTGAATACTTGGTTATTGATAATCAATTGAACAGCAATGGTCCTGATACCGGAGGAACCCTATACCTATCTACTCCAAGCTTAGCCATTATTGATGCAGAGTGGCAATTCTTAGTTAAGTTGGAATTTCCGCCTTCAGGAAGCAATCGAGCAAGGATATACCTGATTTCAGATCATGCTGATCTTGAATCCGGTTTAAATGGCTATTTCATAGAAATTGGTCAATCCAGAGAGGATCAAATCAAGTTTTATCGGCAAGACGGGGAGGTAGAGGAACTACTTTTTGGAGGTTCAACCTTATTTTCTGATGATGTGATGGTGAGAATAAAAGTTACTCGGGACCACGCAGGGCAATGGGCAATTTCTTCTGATTCTTTAGGTGGTGATTCATTTAATTCAGAAGGGCCACCATTTACCGATGATACATATAAATCCAGTTCTTTTTTTGGGGTTGTGTGTTTCCATACAAGTAACAGAAGAGATCTTTTCTTTTTTGATGATTTTGTGGTCACAGGGACAGGTTTTGTTGACAATGATCCACCAATGATTTCATCAGTAGATATTTTTTCCGACGATTCGCTTATAGTGAATTTCACGGAATCCATTGAGCAAGTCTCAGCGGAAACAACATCAAATTATTCTGTAAATAATGGAATAGGGAATCCTTCCGTAGCTTCTCTTCTTGAAAACGAATCCAGTGTAGCACTCAATTTCCCTGTTCCATTTATAGATCAAGTAGAGAATATGATTACTATAAATGGAGTAAAAGACCTGTTTGAAAATGTCATTTCCAATGAAAACACCATGTTTACTTACGTTTCACCTTTTATTCCTACTTTCAGAGATGTCGTTATCAATGAAATCATGCCAGACCCTCCCGGGAGCACAACAGGAAATGTCCCCACCGTAGAATATGCTGAGCTTTTTAATGCCTCGGATCAATCAATAAATCTTGAAGGATGGGTTTTGGAAGGAGTCACATCCACCGGTCAATCACTCCCTTATTTCCTATTGGCTCCTCAATCTTATGTTATTTTGACAAGTAGTGTCAATGTATCAGAGTTTTTTGGAATGGATGTAATTACCTGGGGTGGATCAAATCCATCTGTTTTAAGAAATGATGGAGAAACAGTAAGTCTGAAAAACCAAAATGGAGTATTGGTCGATTACTTCATCTATGATAGATCTTCAGATGGCATTTCAATAGAACAAATAAATCCCAACCTTTCATTTTTCTTGCCCTCCAATTATTCAAGTAGCACAAACCCGGACGGCGGTACCCCAGGAGCACGTAATTCAATCTTTGACGAAACACCCGATACAATGGCTCCTTCCATTGTGATTGTTGAGGTAATTAGTTCTACCGAGTTAGTCATTGAATTCGATGAGATCCTTGAAGAAAGTACTGCCAACACAGTAGCTAGTTATTCTGTGGATGAAGGTATTGATGTTTTATCTGTCGCGTTGATTAACAGCTTCAAGGTTAGTCTTATCGTTAGTGAATTGCCATTAGCTCAGGTTCGAGCACTTACTATAAACGGTGTCCAAGACTTATTTGGTAATGCTACTTTAAATCTAACTGTTGAGTTTGAATATATTGAAACGCAATCTGCTGAAGTAGGGGATATATTGATTAACGAATTTCTTGCATCACCAACAAATGAAAGCTTGTTACCAAATACCGAGTTTGTAGAACTGTATAATAAATCTAATAAGTTTGTCAATTTAGAAAGTTGGATCTTAAGTGACCGAGTCAATGATTCGAAAGAGCTAGATTTCTATGTTTTAAGACCCAACAGCCACGTGATCCTTACAGGGGAAGGCAATAAGACGCTTTTTGAAACCTACGGAGAAATTTTGGAGGTGTCAGATTTCCCATCCTTAAATAATAGTGGTGATGACATCATGATCAAAGATTCTACAGGAAGAAAAATTTCTTCGGTTACTTACAATTCTTCGTCCGAAGGGATAAGCAGTGAATTGGTTAATCCCTATGATCCATGCATCTCTTTTAATAGTTTTAGTAGTTCTATCGATGAAATAGGAGGTACCCCTGGACAGGTCAATTCTGTTTTCGATGAAACACCGGACAAAATCCCTCCTGCTGTTACTTCATTTGGATATTTGAATTCTTTGGTTGTCAATTTCTCTGAGGTAATGGATGGTGCAGCGCTTTCCAACAATTTACATTATTCTTCATCAGACCTATCCATTGACCAAGTAATTGTTACTGGAGATTTCCCAACTTCAGTTGAACTAACCTTCTTAGAGGAAATCATCTTAGGCCGGCAATATGAAATCACAATTAGTGGATTGATAGATTGTGCTGGAAACCAAATGAACCCTACTTTAATCTCATTTGGTTTTGGAAGATCACCTTTGTTTAATGAGTTGATTTTTACGGAAATACTTTTTGATGAAGACCCTGCAGTTGGGTTGCCTGAAAGAGAATACTTTGAGATTTATAACACTACTGAAGAGGTGATTACCACGTTGGGGCTTTCATTAATTGATGCAACAAGCACAATAGATTTGCCAGCGACAAATCTTAATCCAGGCGAGTATTACGTTTTCACCAGTATTTCAGGTGCAGCTGAATTTGATACGAACGCCGTCGGTGTAAGTGGATTTCCTTCTTTGAATAACTCAGGAGAACTTTTGGTCATCTCGCATGGAGATGATTTGATTGCTTCATTAGCTTATAAATCTCATTGGCATGATGAAGAAACGTCAGATGGAGGTTATGCTCTTGAGCTAACAGACGTTACCAACCCATGTTTAGAAAATGCAAATAATTGGAGAAGCTCTAAGGATCCAAATGGGGGTACACCAGGGGAGGTTAATTCTATTTCTAGTGTTATCCCAGACCATTTTGGCCCTGAAATAATTAATGTGACAGCTATCTCATCAGATACAATTAAGATTGATTTTAGTGAGAAAATAGATCCTTCATCTGCTTTAAGCGCTCACGTTGATATTCAACCATCGTTAAACATCGATAGATTGTTTGTTCATTTAAATGAACCAAGAACACTTTTTGCCATTCTCAAAAATGATTTAGAAGTAAACCAACTTTATTCTATGAATATTACTCATGTTTTTGATTGCTCAAGCAATGAGGTGCAACCTAATGACGTCGTTTTTGCATTACCTCTGGAAGCCGCATCCGATGAGATTAAACTCAGTGAAGTGCTATTTAACCCACGAAGTAGCGGGGTAGATTTCGTAGAAATATTTAATGATTCTAAGAACTATATCAGCCTCAAAAATTGGAAGCTAGCTAGAATTACTGATGATGGAATATCAGATGAAAAAACAATTACTAGTGAGGAACTAGTGATTGATCCTAGGGAATACGTTGTTTTTACTACGAATTCAAATGTACTGCTATCCAGTTACCCTAAAGGTCAGCAAAGTCAGTTTGTTGAAGTGCCTTCGCTACCAACCTATCCTAATGACACTGGAAATGTCGTACTAATCAATGCCGGAGGAGAAATCATGGAACGCTTCTTTTACGATGAAGATTTTCACTTCGATCTTCTGGAAAGCGTAGATGGCGTATCACTGGAAAGGATCTCTTTTTCAAATCCCACCAATCAGCCAAATAATTGGAGATCAGCCTCCAGTGTAGAGGGATTTGCCACTCCCGGCTATGCTAATTCGCAAGCTTTGGCAATTGAACCGGCCGCAGCTAAAGTAGAAGTAAATCCTAAAGTGTTTATTCCCGGAAATGCAGGTTCTGGCCGAGATTTTACCACCATAAATTATCAGTTTGACAGCCCAGGTCAATTCGCGAACGTAAATATTTATGACCAAAATGGGAGGCTGGTTAGAAACCTGACGAATGGGGAGCTACTATCTACATCAGGTTTTCTTCGATGGGATGGTGAAACAAACGACGGATCTATGGCTAGACTTGGTTATTACGTCATCTTATTTGAAGTCTATAATGCCGCTGGAAATACAGAGATTATCAAAGAAACAGTAGCCATCGGTAGAGATTTTTAGGGTGATAAGTCACCAAAATCAATCTTGTTTAACTAATTCTCAAATTTTGTTTCAGAAATTCCTTTATCAGTATACCTTAAATCTCATAAAATGTACTCTATTAAAATCGGAAAGTTTTATGTTTGAATACGTCAGATTGACTGTATAAGAAAGACAAATTACTTACATTGTAAATGTGATTGCTCTGAATTAAATGAAGGAATATCATATGAAAATAGAAAGCATTTACGCAGCCTGCCTACTGCTTTTTTCCAAAAGTTTTACCAATGATTTATTGGATCGCTTAGAAGAGGGATGGTACTAATGGTAGAAAATAGGATTTCTTCGATCGGACGGAGCAGAATTTTGTGCCGATGGGTTTCCGGATCTGGAATAGTATTGAATGTTTTAAATAAAATTAGTCCTTAAAAATTTTGTGGTTAATTGTTCTATAAATGCTCGGATAAACATTATCCGCAAAAATTTATTTATCTTAATAATCATCATATTCTGACTTCCTTAATTTGAGATAATGCATATGTGAAAATGTTTCACATATTGTAAAGCAGGCTTGCGCGATTTTTATAAAAACTACCCCTTATAAACTGAAGTATACCTTACTTAGTATCTCTAAGAAAAGACGAAAAACACGCCATTGACGCTTTATAGCATAGTTTTTTAGCGAAAGACTGAGTCGAATCTATTGTGTCCTTTAGAGTCTTTTATCAATTTTCAAAAATTCATTCGGTTTTTAGACAAATTGAAAGTGAACCTGTGGTTTTATTGCGTTTTCATTAAAATCTCTCAAATAGATTCAATGACTATTGATACATCGAAATCTCAAAAAACACGCTCTATGAGCTAAAAACATTGTTTTCTTTTAAAAGGTACTGTTTTCTTATAGACACTACTTAGAATACTTTTCTGTGAAGGTTGTGTAAGTTATTTAAATGAGATTGCCGTGCTCTAAATGAATTTTTTGAAGTAGGCACTTAGTAAATATTTTATCTTTATGACGGTATTGTTTGGTTAAACTATTGTTTTTCAGTAACTTAAAGTAATATTTAGTAACTTCTCAATAGTTGGAGGTTAATTTACGGGAGAGCAACTCAGGCAGATCGTCAATGTTATTACTTCCCGTCAGTCGGTCATAGAGAAAATCCCAAAAAGAGACGCCCAACTTTCTACACGTTTTTTTCAGGGAAGTAAAGGTGTCCCTGGCCTTTCTTCCATTGGGGCTTCTGGTAGAACCGCTGATTTTTCTTTTTTTCACCTACTCTCTGATATCCCTTTCGCTCTGGTTATTGTGTAGGGGAGTGGCTGGATAGTTAAGGCAGATAAGCAGTTCATCTTTGTACGTTTTGATTTTGTCCAGTCCTTTTTTCAGAGCAATCCATTCGGTTTGCCCGTTGCAGAAGTGATCACAATCGGCTTCGATGCGCTTTCGAGTGGTGGGGTGAGGGTGTTTTGAATAGGTTTG
>JBCDKO010000006.1:0-58118 GCA_038746525.1 Bacteroidota bacterium | reverse complement strand
GGGTCGCCAAAATGAGGATAAAAAGCTCGTTGCTGTGGCTTTAGAGCGAAAAAACAAAGGAATCGGACGGATGTATGCGCGGGTAATCAAAGATGGAAACAGTCCATCCTTACGCCCCTTTTTTCATGATCATATAGATAAGAACGCTGAAATCAAAACCGATGAATGGAGAGGATATCGTCCACTTAAAGCCACTTTCCCTCATCTCACACAGAGCGCATCAGGTAAGAAAGGGGAGCATTTTCCCGAGATGCATCGAGCGATCATGATGTTCAAAGCCTGGCTTCGTGGCACCCATCATGCCGTGGAACATCTGCAAGCCTATCTAGACGAGTATTGCTATCGGTTTAACCGACATCTGATGAAGGGTAAAATATTTGACCGTCTGATGGATAGAATGGTGGCTCATAGCCCGGTCTACTGCAAAAACTTGACTATTCATTAAGTGCCTACTTCAATAAAATTTTCTATCAGCATGTAAAGATGATGATGGTTGACTGACTCGTTTACAATTATTTTAAAGGATGAGATTAATAACTACGGATAATTGTTTTTTCTAAGTAATATGCATTCATACACAAATGCCTATGTAATGCTTGTAGCCAATAGTGTTTTTGTTCCATTCGAAATATTCAAATACTTACTTTCTCACACTAGATAAAATCATATATTTGATAATATGTTGAACAAGTTTCCCAACTCAACCGAGGATTTCTTATTTTACGCATTGGGTTTACTTATAAATAAAACATTTGTTTAGGATATCGTATTTATCAAAATAGATGGTAAATTTACGTATTATTTAGAATTTATCTAAATAACATAAATGAATAGTTTTCATATACATCAATCTCCGGTTTCTAAACTTTTTCAAGAGTATGAATTTAAGAAAAAGAAAAAAGGGAAAAAACGCAAGAACGAGTGTTGTGAAAAATATTTAAAGAAAAAAGGAAAGTATTGTAATTCATGTCCTATTGTTTATGTGATTTGTAAGAATGCAGGAAGAGATTTTTAGAACAAAAAATTCAGCTATACTACAATGTAGCTTCTCTGATTCTTTTATATTGTCATTGGAACAGGACGAAATCATTTTCAAGCTTTGTGATCTATATAATTTTAGAAAGAAGATCATGGGTTTGAATATATTAGCTCTTTTGGAGAGCTCTTCACCAGACTCTGAAATCATTTATCTTCCCCATTGTGACCGATTCCTTATCCTGAATCTTCACCAGATACTGGAATTTAGAGAGCTTCTAAACGGAACCTTTCATACCTTAGCACTAAACTCTTCAGTTCAAAAGATCTTACGTAAGAACGTATTTAACCTTTGATTGATCAGTTAGTTAACTCATTAAATAATTGTATATGAAAGATTTATTAAGAAGACATCATGTCTTAAAAGACGAAATAGTAGATATTATTAATAGGCAAATCAAGATGGAGGCGCATTCCTCTTCTGCATATCTTGCGATGGCAGCGTGGTGTGATGTAAGAGGGTACGATAATAGCGCCGAGTTTTTCTTTCAGCAATCGGACGAAGAACGAAAGCACCAGCTAAAGCTGTTTCATTATCTCTGTGATATGGAGTGTGATGCTTTCTCTCCTTCCGTTGGTGACAGTCAGCATGATTTTAGTACTTTGAGAGAGGTGTTTGAAAAAGCGCTGGAGATGGAAATTGCTGTTTCTGACGCTATTCATGAAATTGTAGGTGAATGCAGAAAGTACAATGATATAGCCACAGAAGAGTTCATGAAGTGGTTTGTAATGGAGCAAATTGAAGAGGAATACGTTGCACGAAGAGCGTTAGAGCTTTTTGAAGTCCTTGGTGAAGACAAAATTGCGCTTGGTATGTTTGAAGAACGTATCTTAAGTATTGAATACGACGCAAAAGCATAATTTACATAGACATAAAACCTCCCACTGGGAGGTTTTTTATTCATCCTCTAGGTTTCTTTTTCTACTTAGATACTGTGGGGTGTGTAGTACTCCCTTAAATAAGGTTTTACCTAAAACTGGGTCTTGATTTACAGGTTTGTTTTTTAAATAATTTAGAGTAGAGTAATTATTTTTTGCACAAATAATTAGAGTTCTGTTAGTGGTATTCTGAAAGAAACTCTGAAAATTTGCGAATACATACTGCTTAAAACCAAAAGACAAATGATTTCAAAAAAGTATTTAAAATCAAAACCAGTAGCTAAAGTGACATTCTCTTTAGATAAGAAAGAGGCACAAGGAGCTGATGAAATTGCCTTGGCTGGGGACTTCAACGAATGGAGTATTACAGAAACACCACTTAAGAAAAATAAAAATGGAAAGTTTTCTGTAACCTTAGACTTGGAACAAGGAAAATCTTATCAATTTCGGTACGTTTTTGATGAAGAAATATGGGAGAACGATCCCGCAGCGGATGCTTACGTTCCTAATAATCTTACCTTTGAAGAAAACTCAGTAGTGGAGGTCTAGACCTCCACCTCCTGGATTTCCAGGCTTATCTTCTCGCCTAAGCTTGTCCATGCCCCGTCTTCCCCGTCTTTTAATTTAGTAAATACCAAATTTTGTAAATGAATCAGTTCCACTTCCATTTTCAGTTTTTTAAATCTTTCCAATAGCTCTACACCCTTTTCTGAATCAAATAATCCACCGGAAATCACTTTTCTTAAAGCATTCGCTGCCTTGAAATCATAGTTTTTTGAAGGGAAGATGTCCCATTTTATCAGCTCTTCCAATGTCTCGAAAAGTGCCTTGTCTTCTCCGGTTTCAGACCATTCTGTGAGGGCATTTCTAAGATCATGTTCCAATTTAGAGACCAAATTTTGCCAAAGTATGTGCGGGACTACAAGCTGCTGACGTCGCATCAAATTCAAAAGGCTATAATTTTGTTGCGCAATCCTGTCTATGGAATTTACTGCATCTTTCACATTTACTGCAATGACCTCTTTCAAGACTTTTGTTTGCTCATCTTTCATCAGATCAAAAAATGAAAAGTGCGTGTTTCCGAAGTATTGATGGATATCGTGAATAGTAGAAGTGATATAACTATTTTGAAACTTAGAAGAAAGCCTGTCTACAATCTCCTCATGATTCACTTTATCATAATCATCGCTTGTACCACCAATGATATGATGATTACCAAGATAAAGCACTACAAAACTTAAGTGTTTCACCGATAAGGTAATTTTTGAATTAATCACCGCTCGACCAATACAAAAGACTTGCTGTCCTGCCCGATGACGTATGAGGTCACTAGTTTGAATATTGTAATTGAATACTTGTAGTGTCTTGGGATTTTCAGCAAACAAAACGTTCACCGCATAGTGCATCCCTACTTTACTTAATGTCATCCGCTTTGGTGAGACTGCTTGTAGATAAATGTCTTTGATTGTCCCATGTTCTTCAATGTTGCTTTTTCCTTCGGCTAGAATTTCAAGGAAATCTTCTTCTAAGCTTAAATCGTCTCCTCGTTCGGCTAGTTGAATAGCTCGGTTTGCATACTGTAATATTTGTACGGTTTCGATTCCTGAAGCATCATTAAAAAACCACCCACAGCTTGTAAACATCAGCATCCCATTTCTCTGCATTTCTAATAAGCGAATCACATTTGTCCAGATTTTTTCAGAAAGGTGAGGAAAGTGTTTTTCGAAGAAAGAAGCGTAATCCCTTTCTTCATATTGAAAAACGGCTTCGATAAAACTGTTCCTGATACCCCAGGGGTCGGAGTGAAACTCCTTCATTTTATCTTCATATCGTTTGTCTAGCTCGAATTTAAGCCAATTTAAACCATCTCTAAGGGGCGTCCTCCACTCTTGGGACCAAGACTCTTCCCCTCCGGTGTGACACCCACAGTTACTTTTCCAACGTTCTATTCCATGAGCACAGCTCCAAGAGCTATTGTCATGGATTTCTGCTTCATACATTACTTCATTTTTGGATAGGAAATAGCCATAATTGGCTAGCTGAGCATCTGAAAATTCTTCTAGATAGTATAGGCAATATGCAAGAGCCATTTCACCTTGCCTGTGATGATGACCATACGATTCACCATCCGTAGCTACATGAAGCAACTCAGGAGAATATTGCGTAGTTGAGAAGCCTGCTAATAAGTTATAAGCAAATAGTTTTCCGTCATTTAGAAGACCTCCAAAGGCAATTTTTTGCGAAACATGACCATTGTAAAAGAAAATTGTTATGAATCGATTGTCTCCCAAATGAACTTTATAAGGAAAGTTGGGATTGATTCCATTTTGCCAATCACCATCTCCTTTGAATCGTCTAGCCTGATTTGGCGCCAAAATAGTATACTCAATTCCTTGATCGGCTAAGCATTTGAGTGTCTCTAAATCTACCGCTGTTTCCGCAAGCCACATCCCTTCAGATTTTCTTTGGAACCGCTGCTCAAAATCATATATTCCCCATTTGATCTGAGTCTCTTTGTCTCTTTTTGAAGCCAAAGGCATGATTAAATGATTGTAAACCTGAGCTATTGCGGAACCATGACCATCGAATTTTTTCCGACTGTTTTTATCAGCCTGTAAGATGAGGCGATAGGTTTCCGGACGTTCAAGCTCCATCCAGGAAAGTAGTGTAGGTCCCATATTAAATGAGATGCGCTCATAATTGTTGGTGATATCCATGATTTTACCTTCTTCATTGAGGATCCTGGCATAGGCATTTGGGCCATAACATTCATCACTTATTCGTTCGTTCCAATCATGAAATGGCGCAGCGGATTCTTGAACTTCTATCTGCTCCAGCCAGGCGTTCTCCCTTGGCGGTTGGTAAAAGTGCCCGTGAATACATATGTATTTGTTAGGATTTTTCTTCATGTGTATAAGTTTATTTCCAATGGCCACACGCAATTCTTATTAAACTTATTCATTCTCGGTTGGTATGCCAAAGATTCTAAGTTCATGCTCATTTCATGTGTATATAAATTTATCTTCAATCACTCGTATAAAATTTACCATAAACCCGCATTGGCGAACTGATTCCTCCGGCGATTGGTATACGTTAGCCTTTGAATCTTTATGCTTATTTCTACTCGTCTTTTTTAGAGTGCTCACTTTTAAATCTACCAAAGCAGGAATTCTTAAAAACTTTTAAAGCTTATTCTTAAGAAAAAGATTCGCAATAGTCTTATACTCCTTTAATAAGGCTGACCCCTAAAGGCGGTAATGAGATGGTTATGTTATTTGATCTTCCATGAGATTCTTTATTTTCTATATTAATGTTCTTATTTAAAACTCCACTTCCTCCAAATTCTTTTGAGTCTGTAGACAAAATTTCTCTACATTTTGTTTGAAATGGGACACCAATTTTGTAAAAATCATGTTTTGTCGGAGTAAAATTGGCTACTATCACTATCGCGTTTCCTTTTTTATCCTTTCTTATATAAGCGAGCACCGAATTCTGATGGTCGTTAAAATCAATCCAATCAAAACCTTCTCCTGAGTAGGAAAGCTCGTGAAGGGGTTTTTCTTCTTTGTAAATTTTATTCAGCTCATTTATTAAGTTTTTTAAGCCGCTATGGAGTTGATTATCAACTAAATGCCAGTCTAGCGATTGATTAGACTGCCATTCTTGCCATTGACCAATTTCATTACCCATAAAATTTAATTTGGAGCCTGGGTGAGTATACATATATCCATACAACAACCTGGCATTCGCAAATTTCTGCCATATATCACCTGGCATTCTGTCTAGGATAGATCCCTTACCATGCACTACTTCGTCATGGGATAGAGGAAGCATGAAATTTTCCGAGAAGGCATAGCTCATACTAAAAGAGATTTCGTAATGGTGAAATTTTTTATACACTGAATCTCTCTGGAAGTAAACGAGTGTGTCGTTCATCCAACCCATCATCCATTTTAAACCAAAACCAAGGCCTCCGGCGAATGTCGGCCTCGAAACCATAGGGAATGAGGTGGATTCTTCTGCTATGGTTTGAACATCTGGAAAGCTTCGGTAGATTTCCTTGTTTAGTTCCTTTAGGAAACCAATCGCCTCATAATTTTCGCGTCCTCCATCTTCGTTAGGCAACCATTCTCCATCTTTTCTAGAGTAATCAAGGTACAGCATACTGGCTACAGCATCCACTCTTAGACCATCTATATGGTACTTTTCTAACCAATAAATTGCACTGCTTATTAAAAAGCTTCGCACTTCATTTCTACCATAATTAAATATAAAACTTGTCCAATCCGGATGATAGCCCCGCCTGGGATCTTCATGTTCATAGAGCGCGGTTCCATCGTAATTTCTGATTCCATGTTTATCCTCAGGAAAATGGCTAGGGACCCAATCTAAAAAAACCCCGATGTCGGCTTGATGAAGAGCATCCACCAGAGCCATAAAGTCTTGTGGCGAACCATAACGTGAAGTTGGAGCAAAGTATCCCAAGCACTGATAACCCCATGAACCATAAAATGGATGTTCCATGATAGGTAAGAATTCTACATGGGTATACCCCATCTCCTTAATATATGGAACTAATTCTGTGATGAGGTCTTGGTAGCTGAGAAAATCTTGCCCATACTCTCCCTTTCTTTTCCAAGATCCAAGATGTACCTCATAAACAGACATTGGAGCATCTAGCGAATTTTTTTTCTTTCGCTCATTCATCCACTTTTCATCTTTCCAGGTATAATCAAGACCATGAACCCGGGTGGCGGTACTTGGAGGGGTTTCCCAAGAGAAACCAAAGAGGTCAGACTTTTCTACAATCTCTCCGTTTTTCGCTTTGATCGAGTACTTATATAGATCGTTATCTCTTATTCCAGGAACAAAACCTTCCCATATTCCTGATTCGTCCCATTTAGCATATAAAGGATGATCATTTCTTTGCCAATAATTAAAGTTTCCGATAACACTAACAGCTTCTGCATTCGGAGCCCACACCGCAAAGTAGGCTCCTTTTTCACCATTTAATTCAATAGATCTTGAGCCTAGCTTTTCAAATAATCGGTAATGTTTCCCTTCTTTGAATAGATGAATGTCCATATCCGAGAAAAGGGTGTGAGATTTTACGTTTTCGTTCATATGCGATGAGGAGCTTAGGTTGAGACTTGAGTTGGGTATATTGAACGGTGAAAGATACTTGAAAATTAAGAATCTGAAGAAGTTGATATGTTTCAAAATCGATTGGGAAATCGAAATCTATGAGTGCAGCTTCATTTTTTTAGAAAGAAGATCCCACAAAATCACTCCAACGCACACCGAAATATTCAGAGAATGTTTAGTCCCATACTGAGGAATTTCAAGTACTGTGTCCACATTTTCAACGACATCGTCATTCACACCAAAAACCTCGTTACCAAACACAAACGCATACCTTTCGCCTTCATTAACCTGGAAGTCAATCAGTGAAGTGCTCTCATCTGCCTGTTCCACTGCGACTAGTTGATAGCCTTCCTTTTTAAGCCGCTTCAAACACAGGCCAATGAATTTTTCATATTCCCAATTAACCGAATCCTGAGCACCGAGTGCTGTTTTGTTTATCTCTCTGTGAGGAGGGGTGGCTGTAATTCCGCACAAGTAGACCTTTTCAACGCCAAAAGCATCCGCGGTTCTAAAAGCGGAACCTACGTTCATAGCGCTGCGGATATCGTCCAATACCAATACAACCGGTAACTTTTTTGCGCGTTTGAATTCCTCAGTTGAAAGTCGGTTCAACTCTTTATTCTTTAGTTTCCTCATTGGTAAATTCCTAATATTGTAGTTCATCAAAATTAGTCTCTCAAATCCTATGGCTGGAGTCAAAGCAGGTAAGGCAACACCGCTAATGAAGCAGTATAACCGGATAAAAAGTAAATATCCTGGCGCCTTGTTGCTTTTTAGGGTAGGAGATTTTTATGAAACATTTGGAGAGGACGCGATTAAAGCTAGCAAGACATTAGATATTGTCCTCACAAAAAGGGCTAACGGGGCGGCTGCGGAGATAGCACTTGCCGGATTTCCTCATCATGCAATGGATTCTTATTTGCCAAAATTAGTAAGGGCTGGATATCGTGTAGCAATTTGTGACCAGTTGGAGGATCCAAAAACGGTAAAAGGAATTGTGAAAAGAGGTGTAACTGAGTTAGTAACTCCCGGCCTGTCCCTCCATGACCATGTGCTTGATCAAAGAAAGAATAATTTTCTGGCGTCTATTTACTTGAATAAAAATGAGAGTGGTGTATCTTTTTTAGATCTGTCCACTGGAGAATTTTTGGTCTCTTCCGGTTCTGAGGAATATGTAGAAAAATTGGTCAGAGGATTTCAACCCTCAGAAATCCTTTATCCAAAAATTCAGCGTGAATGGTACCAAAAGCACTTTGGAGACCACTATTCATCTTTTGCACTGGAGGAATGGATTTTCAACAAAGATTATGCTTATGATAAGCTTACCTATCACTTCAATGTTTCCAATATGAAGGGATATGGCATTGAAGAATTGACAAGTGGGATATTTGCTGCAGGAGCCATTTTGCATTATTTGGATGAAACAGAACATAAAAAACTCAATCACATCAAGTCCATCTCCAGAATTGACGAAAACAAGTTTGTTTGGTTGGATCGCTTTTCTATACGCAACCTTGAATTGATACAATCTTCACAACCGGATGGCATTTCCTTACTTGACACAATAAATAAAACAGTGACCCCTATGGGCGGAAGATTGCTTAGAAAATGGCTGGTATTGCCATTAAAAAGCAAGGATGAAATAGATCAAAGACTTGATGTGGTTGAAGCCTTCAATGATGATGAAGATCTATTCGAAAAGATCAATGTTAATCTAGGAAATATTGGCGATCTGGAGCGTTTGGTAGGTAAAGTTGTTACGAGTCGTGTAAATCCCCGTGAGTTGTTGCAACTCAAGAAAAGTTTATCGCAAGTTCCGCCAATAAAAGAGCAGCTGAAGGATCGCGCTGTTTTTAATACCTTCTCTAATTTGCTCAATCCTTGCAAACCACTTATTGAAAAACTTTCTAATGAGTTGAAGGAAGATGCGCCCATGCAGCTTCATCAGGGTGGAGTTATCGAAGCGGGTATAGATGATCGATTAGATGAATATAGAAGTATCTCAACTTCAGGAAAAGATTATCTCGCAGGAATTAGAGATCGGGAAATTCAGAAGACAGGAATCAGTTCGTTGAAAATAGCTTACAACAAAGTTTTTGGTTATTACTTGGAAGTTTCTAACGCACATAAGGATAAAGTGCCACAAGCATGGATCAGGAAGCAAACGTTGGTCAATGCTGAGCGGTACATAACAGAAGAACTAAAGCAGTATGAAGAAAAGATCCTAAAGGCAGAAGGTGAAATTCAACAGCTTGAGCAACGACTTTTTTCGGAAATCATCACATTTTCTCATGCTTACATCGAAGCTATCCAGCAAAATGCGCGAGTGATTGCTCAACTCGATTGTCTGGCTTGTTTTGCTGCGCTTGCTCAAGCCAATAATTATAAAAGGCCATCTATTTCAAAAGACACTGTTATTGATATTAAAGAAGGCCGCCATCCGGTTATCGAAAAACACTTACCTGATGGAGAAGAGTATGTCAGCAATGATGTGTATCTGGACAATGAATCGCAGCAAGTGTTGATTATAACCGGTCCAAACATGGCAGGCAAGTCTGCGCTTCTCCGTCAAACTGCATTGATTACGATAATGGCTCAGATGGGATCTTTTGTTTCGGCAGGATATGCCAAAATTGGATTGGTTGATAAAGTTTTTACTCGTGTAGGAGCCTCTGATAATCTTTCAAAAGGTGAATCAACCTTTATGGTAGAAATGACCGAAACAGCAAGTATCCTCAACAATTTAAGTGATCGATCATTGGTTTTGATGGATGAGATTGGAAGAGGGACAAGTACTTATGATGGTATATCCATCGCATGGTCTATTGTGGAGCACTTGCACAATCATCCGAAATCCAGAGCGAAGACACTCTTCGCAACACATTATCATGAATTAAATGAGTTGGCAAATGATTTGCCAAGAGTGAAGAATTTCAACGTTTCAGTCAAAGAACTGGAGAATAAGGTGATTTTCATGCGTAAGCTCATGCCTGGCGGGAGTGAACACAGTTTTGGAATCCATGTAGCTCAAATGGCAGGCATGCCGACAGAAATTGTATTGCGAGCAAATGAAATCCTTAAGTATCTGGAGAAAGAAAAACTATCAGAAAGTGAACGGGAAAAGTTGGTAAATCTACCTGTGCAGCAATTTCAAATGAAATTATTCGAATCGGATCCAAAGATGGAAAAAGTACTGGATATCCTCAGAAAAATTGATGTTAATGCCACTTCTCCTGTAGAAGCGCTATTGAAACTTAATGAACTAAAGGAGATTCTGAAAGGGAATCAAGTATAGGAAATTGTTACACCGGTGAGGATAGCGCAACACTCAATGGGATGAAAGTCTCTTAGATAATATCACAGATACAAGGTTCTTTTTGAAGATAATGAGTGTCTCTAAGAGAACCGGCATCTTTTGTAAAAAATGTTTTTAGCTCATTAAAGTGTTTTTCGAGATTTTGAGGTACCCATAATCATTGAATCTATTTTCGAGATTTTAAGTAAGAAAGTAGTAAAACCACAAGTTTGCATTCAAATCAATTTGGATATGTTAAAATAGGTTCGGTTAAGTCTTTCGCTAAAAAACTGCGCTGCATGCATAAATAGTGTGTTTCTCGTCTTTATTTAGTGTCTGTAAGAAAAGGATGAAAAATGGTTATTTCACCATGAGGGAGCCGAATTTATGCTGTTGTTGGATTTGAATCTAAATCAAGAAAAAAGTGTTTTTCATTATTTCTGCCATTGAGGACTGAAATAAGTAGATCGACCTCCGACTGTAAGCTTTTCTATTTTTGAAGAGGTATGATGGCATTGAGCTCCTTTTCTTCTGATGTGGATGAAATAATCCGGAGGGAAATTGTGATAAACAGCCTCTTTTTCTATCGCAGTCTCAACCACTGCTTTCATCTGATCAAAAATGGTCTGCATCTGTTCCTCAGATAATTGATTAGTCTTTTTTTCAGGATGAATTTTCGATTGATACAGGATTTCATCGGCCATCCAGTTGCCAATCCCAGCGGCTACTGATTGATTCATTAATACTGTTTTGATTGACGTTTTCCTTTTATGAAAAGATTTTGAAAAATCTTCAAAAGACAAATCTCGGGCATCAGTACTCAGGCCTACTTTCTGCTGATAATCTTCGATGCTTTCCGTCAAATCATTCCAACCAAATTTTCTTCTATTCAAAAAGCCCAGGTGATAACCATTGGCAAACTGATAAACGATATGAGCATATTTCGGTCTGAGATTGGAGTCATAATAATATTCTGGTTTCCCGGTCATCCCAAAATGCATTATAAGTACTTTTTCTCCTGTGGTTTTCAAGAAGAGGTATTTTCCAATGCGCCGGGTTTCAGTAAAAGATTGGCCAAGAAGCGCTGATTCAAATGATCCAGGATCCTTTTTAAATAACCTACTATCGGCACAATCAATCCCTGTTATTTTTTGGTGTAGCGAGGTGCTATCGATGTATTTTTTAAAACCTTCGACCTCCGGAAGTTCTGGCATCAGCTAACATTTATTTTTCAACTGCTAGAGTGAATGATAGTTTTATCGTATTTGATGATACCTTACACTTTTCTCCAATACAATCGCAACCCCACGTAAATGTTCCCGATACCTTTAGAAGGATTTTCGCATAGGCAGGATACGTTTACGTTCTTTTGGATGAGTTAAAAATATTGAAAGCAGTTCTTAGTTTTCTTAAAAAAGCCTTCATCATTGATCATACGTTTTGAATTAAGTAGTTGCATGGTACTTTTCTCAACTTTAACAAATTAACCTTCCTTTTCTAATAGATTTGTCCATTCACCAAGTGTGAAAGGTCTTGCATTTACTTTTACTGCCCGCGCAAACCTTTTTTTGAATGGTCTTTTAAGTTCATCATCAAGATCATTGGGTTCCAGACTTAATTCGTGAATGCCATATCGTCCATCTTTTTTTAAGATTTTAAGAATCCTTTGAAAAACTCACCTTTTGGCCAAACTCTTCGTTACTCAAAATTTCAAAAGCCTCATTTACGCCCAGTAAACTACGTTTTTGAAATTCTGAAAGCCTTGATTTGAACTAAAAATCCAGTTTTGCAAAGGATTCTTTAAAAGTCTCTCTTATGATATCTGATTTGCGATGATCTGCCCGTATGGTCAGCATGGCTTCTCCATATACCTTGTTTGCGCTGTTATCCTCAAGCGTTGATTCAGCGGCATTACCAATGATGATCCTTTGGTCTTTGCCATAGATGATTTTTCTCAATTCCCTGCAGCCTCTTCATTTAGTTCTATTCCTGTATATGACTTTGGATTGTTTTTTAACGCTAAGGATGCGGTAAATCCTAATCCGGGCGCAAATTCTACAATATCATTCAGGTTATAAATACCGAGATTGTCTATGAGTTCGATCGTTAATTTTTTGACCTGGGGACGTAAGACGCAGGTATTTGGCGGCAAGATCGGTAGTGAGATAGTGAGGACCATTGTGGAAAGACGGAAGGTAATAGATAAGTTTTCAGTAGAATGATTTCCTATATTTTTACGAAATAAAACTCATGAGGGAACTTCTCCAATTCTTGGCTGCGCTTGAGGCAAACAACCATAGAGAATGGTTCAATGAACACAAACCTACTTTCAGAGCAGCGGAGGAAGAATTCAAAAACTTAGTTGCTCAAGTGCAGGATGGTTTAAGTGAAATTGACCATATAGATACAGCATCTACTAAGGTGTTTCGCATTTACAGAGATGTGCGCTTTTCTGAAAATAAGACTCCCTATCACCTGCATCGCAGTGTGAGCTTTAAGCGAGCCACAGAGAAATTGAGAGGAGGCTATTACCTGAAAATCTCAAAAGGAGAATCCATCATTGTAGGTGGATTTTTTGGTCCCTCACCATCCGATATGCTGCATCTCCGAAGGCAAATCCAACAAGATCCATTGCCCCTTAGAGCTATCATATCATCTAAAGCAGTGACAGACTACTTTGGAGGACTTCAAGGAGAGCAAGTGAAGAGTGCTCCCAGAGGATTTAAAAAAGAAGATCCAGCCATAGATCTACTCAAATACAAACAAATGCTCTTAAAAAAGTCCTTCTCGGAAGCTGAAGTTACATCGGCTACTTTCAGTGAGAAAGTAGTTGAAGGGTTTTCGAAAATGAGGCCCTTCTTTGACTACATGAGTGAAATCTTAACTTCAGATTTAAATGGAGTTTCTAGCGTTTAGAATAATAGTCTTTCTCAGTGTTCTTTTTGATGAGATTACTACGTATACAAACTTGGAACTGTATGATTTAAGCTGTGTATAGTAGTTCGTAGTATTCCTCTAGCATGCGTTTGACAGAAAACTGTTCCTTGGTACTAAGGATACTGGCTCTCATCATGTCAATCCACTTTTCCTTCTTCTCATAAAAGGTAGGTATCACCTCATTCAAGAGCACCTCATAGAGCGCATTGACATCATGTTTGTCTTGTTTTTTCTCTCCTTTACTCTCAAATCCATCTCCAAATTGCCAGCCATTGACCCCATGATCACACGCCTCAGGCCACCACCCATCAAGGATGCTAAGGTTCAGTACCCCATTCATTGCCGCCTTCATTCCAGAAGTGCCACTAGCTTCTTTAGGTCTTCGTGGATTGTTTAGCCAGATATCCGAACCTCCGGTCAGCAGTGCCCCTACTTCCATGTTGTAGTTCTGAAGAAAAACCACTGAATCCGGGTATTCTTGTGATAATGAAACAATTCCCTGAATAATGGCTTTGCCTGCGTCATCAAGCGGATGTGCTCTACCAGAAAATATGATCTGCAATTGCCCTTTTTTCAACAGAGGTGATATAATGCTGCGTTTGGTGAATATCAGGTCACTACGTTTGTATGCAACAGCGCGCCTGGAAAAACCGATCGTAAGCACATCCGGATTTAGTGACACCTCATTATTTTCTTTCACATAAGAAATGAGTTTATGTTTATTTTCCATGTGGATTGCCCAAAGGTCGCCGTTGTCTCCCGCTGCTTTGACCATCCGTTCGTCTACCCAGGTTGGAATGTGGATTCCGTTAGTTATCCCAATGATATCAGCACGGTCTTCGATCTTTTCCCACATTTTATTGGCTGTTTCATTATGCAATTGCGCCACTGCATTTGCCTTCTTGGACATGCGAAGCGCGCCAACAGTCATATTAAAAGGACTGCCCCCCAGAGCTCGCAATTGAGACCTGCTAAATACTTGATTGTCAGCGCCCATATACATGAGCCTGTCAATAGTGTGGGATTCATTGCCCTGAACCACAGGAGTGTGAGTGGTAAAAGCAATTTCTTTCCTTGTCAAAGCCAGCGCTTCTTGATGTGTTTTCCCGGCTTCCATTTTTTCCCGGATCAACTCAAAGCCGGCAAACAGCGCATGCCCTTCATTAAAGTGATATACATCTACAGCAATACCGAGCTTGCGCAATGCACGAATTCCTCCAATGCCCAAGACCATTTCCTGAGCCACACGTTCCTCTTCAAACCAGCCATACAACTGTCCTGTGATCCATGAATCGTTGTTGCCACTTACATTTGTGTCTAGAAGGTAAAGGTCTACATTGCCAAAATTGTCACATTTCCATACCCTGCATTTCACCTTACGTTTCCTTATGACTACCTCCACTTCCACACCGGTATCTTCTAAAAAATCATATGTATAGTTGTGATAGGCATCGTAAGGCTTACCCTCGCTATCCAACACCTGATCCGTGTAGCCCTGTTTCCAAAGGATGCCCAAACCGATAATTGGGAAATCATGATCCTTGGCACCTTTAAGGTAATCACCGGCCAGGATTCCTAGACCTCCGGCATACAATTTGAAATCGGTTTGTAGGGCATATTCCATGCAGAAATAAGCCACCTTAGGAAGGGTATTTTTTGTGGACATGGTTTGCTTTTAGATGATGCTAATTTGAGGAATTGGGTTCGGTATAAAAAGAAACTTAGAAAGTATTATTGCAAAGGGATTAAAATCTTACATTATTAAAGGGATCGGCCTCTTTTTACTAATATAGAAGTAAATGAATTTGCTAAAATTGCGTGTTTTTACATCTGTGATTGGTTTTGGCGTTTCAATGCTATGATCTCTTGTTCCTTCCAAATGAAACAATATCGCTCTGGGATGTACCTTTAAAATTTCTTCTTTGGTATCCTACATAAAGACCTGTTCACCCATCATTTTGGTATTGATTCGCTCTTAAATCTTGCGCTCTTTCGATCCGCAGGTCTTTTTTATCATGCTTATATTTAGTGTCTCTAAGAAAACGGTATCTTTTGAAGGAAAGCGGTGTTTTTAGCTTATAGAGCGTGTTTTTTAAAATTTCGATGCACAAATGGTCATTGAATCTATTTTAAAATTTTAGTGAAAATGCAATAAAATCATAGGTTACTTTCAATTCGTTTAAAATACAGATGAATTTTTGAGGAATTGATAAATTGATTCCAAAGTATAAAATAGATTCGATTCATTGTTTTGCTAAAAAACTACGCTGGAGGTGTCAGTAGCGTGTTTTTCGTCTTTTCTTAGAGACACTATTTAGTGCCGGAGCGGTCATTTTCATTACACCATTAATTATGTAATTATATGCAGAACCTTAGACGTTAGCTGGTTGGTTTTATACCATTAATTGATTTCCGTTTATGGAAGACAAACATATAATAAGACGCCGCAACTATCTCACCCTCCTCAAAGACATCACTTCTTTAGGATTCAAATGCCGATACTTGCCTCTTGGCAAGTTCTTTTTGGTGAGATGGGCAAACATGACCCGGTCCAGCTTTTTTACTTTATAGCCTAAATGCTCAAAGATCCTGCGAACAATCCGGTTCCTTCCAATGTGCAATTCAATGCCAATGTTACGATTATCTTCTCCAATAATAGCCATTTCACTAACAGGGGCAAATCCATCCTCTAGTGTTATACCTTCCAGAATTTGTTTGAAATGTTCTTTGGTTATCGCCCTATCTAATGTCAACTGGTAGATCTTTTTTATTTTGTGTGACGGATGAATAAGCTTTTTTGCTGTCTCTCCATCATTGGTGAAGAGTAACAGCCCGGTTGTTTCCTTATCTAACCTACCGACAGGATAGATGCGTTCTTCACAGGCGTTTTCTATGAGTTCCATCACGGTCCGCTTGGCATACGAATCTTTTGTAGTTGTAACAAACCCTTTTGGCTTATTCAGCAATACGTATTGGTGTTTTTCTGAGTGGAGCCGCTTTCCTCTGTATTCAACCACATCGGTTTTTTTTACTTTATAGCCCATCTCAGTAAGTACATTGCCATTTACTTTAATCTTCCCCTTAACTATAAGGGTATCAGCATCCCTACGAGAACAAACTCCTGCATTTGCGATGAAGCGGTTCAATCGAATTTCAGAAGGTTTTTGTTTTTCTTTTTTATTAGGACGGTTCATTATTCCTTCTCCTCACCAATGGTGTTTTCTCCAGTAGAGAAGTCTTTTGGAACAGGAAGTTCTTTCAAATCATTGATCCCGAAATAATCCATGAAACGCTGACCGGTTCCATATAATATGGGTCTACCTACACCGTCGGATTTTCCCTTGACCTCTACTAACTCTTTTTCTAACAATTTCTGGATCGCATAGTCGCAATTTACGCCTCTAATTTGCTCCGTTTCACTTTTCGTAATAGGTTGTTTATATACTATAATGGACAGGGTCTCCAACGCTGCGTTGGACAATCGTTTTTTTGACTGTTGTTTGAGTAAAATCCCAATACTGGCTCGATAGGCTGGTTTTGTTAAAAACTGGTAACCTCCTCCTGATTTTACTAGCTCCATTGAAAAATCATCTGCAGCAAATTTTTCTTGAATTGTATTTAACCCATTCGAGATATCATTCGATGGTATTTCCGCATCAAACATCTCCCTAAGGCAGTCCTCTATCTCCACTTCAGTGATTGGTTTTGGGGAACAAAAGACTAGCGCCTGAATATGATTTGCTAAGTAATCCAATTAGGATCTGTTCATTTTAGCATCTATGCTTTGAGTAGTGTGAGGTACCGCTCTTAGCCGCTCTTTTGAGATCAATTTCCCAGTATCCACGCAAATGCCATACGTACCATTTTTAATTCTTACCAATGCATTTTCCAGATTGTTAATAAATTTCTGTTGTCGACCTGCTAATTGGCTTAGCTGTTCCTTCTCCGCGGTGTCAGCTCCGTCCTCCAGGGTTTTCACTGAGGAGAAGTTGTCACCAGTATCTTCAGACTCTCTTGTCAATGACGCTTTAAGAGAGTGTAGTTCCTGTTTTGCTTTGTCTAATTTTTGATGGATAAGCTCTTCGAATTCCTTAAGTTCATCGTCGGAATATTTCGTTTTCTCACTCATTATAGTTAAAATTTAATGACCAACATCAGAGAAACTATTGCGAAAATACGCAGTCAAGGGAGAATTTTAAAAAAAGATTAGTGACTTATCCAGAGCAATCGAATAGTACAAATCAAGTAATTTTTTGCTAGAACAATGAGCTATAAATCCTGCTTTCAAATCGTAGGATATTTAATGTGATGCACTCCTTGATATAATCTACTCGTAAGTTTCTGGTATTTGATTTGGCAACTTGAAAACGTATTTTTTCATGAGTCATGCAGACCGTGCTTTACCTCCTTATAATACATTGTTTTCCTCACAGACCGACCATGATGAAACATAATACTGTCAATTAGCCGATCTATACATAATCTGTGGCTTAGATAAATTTGGATAATGCAGGATGTGATGAAACTCCGAGGATTAAATCATTTGATGAACTAGGCATTTAGTAAATATGAAAAATGGGGTTTAGCATACATATAAGCACATTTGGATTTAGAAATCTGCTGATTTGTAGTACTTGATTTATCTGAATAATCCATTTTCTTTGTTTGTAGCTTGCCAGAGCTATTTATTAAGTGCTTATTTTAATCATTTTGAATCAGGATCAAAAAACGGTGATGACTGAGATTGCAATTATTTGATAGTAATTGATTGGCAAAATCTGTTATAATAGGTAACCTAATTGTAGAAATCTAGTCCCCAGCCACGATTAAAAAGACTTGCAGGATGGGTATGATTTATGTGAAGAACATGGAGCAGGAGAAGAATTGGATCGTCTTTGTTAGTTAAAAAATTATTGAGCTTTTTTGGTTTAACCATAATTGTCAATCGGGTAGGCTGTTTATTCAGTGAGATTGGCCTCACTCCGTTTTCTTTGAAGAGCGAGTGAGTGATTTGGCAGAAGTTTTCGATTAAACGATCAAAACTTCCAATATAAATGGCAATTTGTTTTTAGCTAAAACCTATCTTTAAAATCTGATTCCTAGATTAATGATACTTAATATGCTAATAATTATTTGGGGATCGGAACGGCTATTGAATTAGCTTTTTTGCTATTCTTAGATAGTATCTAATTTAGAATTTTATCAACCTTCCTTTTGAATACTTATTACTGGATGATCTAATTGATGATCGTTTTGGAAATAGAACTATGCAATCTTTTCAAATTCAAACTTTCTAAGCAAGAATCGGAAGTCTTTACTCTAATTCTTGAAGAGCGAGCAGAGAAAAAGTTTGAGGAGAATGAGGCTGTCTTAGCCACAAAAAGAGGTATCAAATTTTGAAGCAAGAATTAATGGAATCCGTGTTCTTTAGAATCCAGGATTACTACGCGAATGTTCCTACTTTGGATTGGTCAGCGAGCAGTTTCTGTGGCCATTGCCAAATTCATTTTATTGAAATAGTGGTAGACATTTTCATCGGGCTAATTTTTTTATTAGGTATTCTTCCGTTTTGCTGAATTAATACATTTTTTCTGTCTGTCGCTTGTTACCCCATATTTAAAAATCAATGAACTTACCCATCGCTATAACTACCAGTTTTCTGGTTACGTTGACGCTTATTCCTATAGTAATTAAGGTATTTAAATCGTTTGATTTGTTAGATCAACCTAATGGTAGAAAGATCCATAGAATAAGCACACCTTCACTAGGTGGTATCGCCGTATTTTTTGGATTGATGGTAGCCTTAGTAATTTCTCTTCCATTTACCAATCTCACAGACGAAAAACACTTTTTGGTAGGTGTTTTCCTTATTTTTCTGCTTGGTGTGAGAGACGATCTTTCAAGTCTGCAAGCGAATCACAAACTAGTTGTGCAGGTTTTTGCTGCTACCTTGGTGGTGTTTTTTAAAGGCATCAAAATAAGCGGTCTAAACGGTCTTTTCGGGATAGATACATTTGGTTGGTATTTTGATGAATTGTTCACTATCTTTCTAATTGTAATTATGACCAATGCTTTCAATTTAATTGACGGAATTGATGGTTTGGCGGGTTCAATTGGGTTATTAATTTCTATCACATTTTGTTTCTTATTTACTTATTCAGGTCATCATTTCAGCGCCATTCTCTCACTGGCGTTGGCAGGTGCAGTGCTTGCCTTTTTAATTTACAACTGGTACCCATCTAAAGTATTTATGGGTGATACCGGATCAATGATGTTGGGATTCGTATTAACGGTTCTTTTTATCAGATTTCTCTCGGTTCCTTTACCTGAGTCAGGACAAGTTTCCCCAGTAGCATTAGTTTTTTCTCTTTTCATTCTTCCAACTTATGATACGTCAAGGGTACTTTTAATTCGTTTTTTCACAGGAAAGCATCTACTTACTCCAGATAGAAATCATATTCATCATGTGCTGTTAAAACTTGGTTACAATCATGGTCAGTCCACTATTTTACTAGTTGGTTATAATCTAATTCTTTTTCTATGTGTCGTTACATTTCAGCCCATAGGAGAACTTTGGCTAATCTCATCAATGACCTTTCTGACAGTAAGCATTGGAGGGATTCTAGATAAAAAAATCATGAAAAGAGAGGCTGCAAGAATGGCCAGAATATATACATCTCAAATGAACATTTCTAAGACTGCCTAGCTAGCATTTCAATCTTATTATTTTTGCGCCTTTATTAGAATTTTCAGGAAGACATGCTCGAAAAAGTTAAATCTTATTTTTCTGAAATAGAAAATATTAAAGCGCAAACAGAAAACGATATTGAAGCTTTTAGGCTTAGATTCATAGGTAGGAACAATGTTATCAATGATCTTTTTTCTGAATTTAAATCCATACCGGCAGAGCAAAAAAGAGAATTAGGGCCTATACTCAACCAATTGAAAAGTCTCGCCCAAGAAAAGCTTAAGGAACTGTCTTTGTCATTATCGGATACTTATCTTCTTAAAAACGAAATAGATGTCACATTACCCGGTATTTCGAACACAGAGGGCTCTATCCATCCTATTTCTCAAGTGAAAAGTAGGATGATTGAAATCTTTGAACGGCAAGGTTTTAATGTTCAGGACGGACCGGAGATTGATAATGATTGGAATAACTTCACCGCCCTCAACTTTCCTGAAAATCATCCTGCAAGGGAAATGCAGGATACTTATTTTATTGAAAAGAATCCGGATGTTCTCTTACGAACTCATACGTCGAATGTTCAGATTCGATTAATGAATAAGAAAAAACCTCCTATTCGATCGATTATGCCAGGTAGAGTCTATCGTAACGAGGCCATTTCTGCACGAGCTCATTGTTTTTTTCATCAGATGGAAGGACTCGTGGTGGGGGAAACGGTAAGCTTTCGAGATTTGAAGAATACTTTATATCATTTTTCTAGAGAAATGTTTAATAAAAAAACAAAGATACGTCTTCGTCCATCTTACTTTCCATTTACTGAGCCGAGCGCTGAAATCGATATAAGCTGTTTCATATGTGATGGTTCAGGCTGTAAAATATGCAAAAAAACGGGTTGGGTTGAAATTGGAGGATCGGGTATGGTAGATCCGAATGTTTTGGAGAATTGTGAGATTGATCCCACAAAGTATAGTGGATTCGCTTTTGGGATGGGGATAGAGAGAATTACCATGCTAAAGTATCAGATTGATGATTTACGCCTTTTTTCTGAGAACGACGTTCGGTTTTTAAAGCAATTCTGAGATAATCTGTTCCTCCGATATTCCCTCAGCTTCAGCTTTAAAGTTTTTTACAATTCGATGCCGCAAAACCGGGGCTGCTACAAATCGAATATCTTCGATATCTGGGGAGTATTTTTTGTTTACAAGGGCATTGCATTTTGCTGCTAAGATGAGAAATTGTCCTGCCCTGGGACCAGCCCCCCATTCCAGATATTCCTTTGCTTTTTTATCCGATTTTTCTTCTCCGGGACGTGTTTTTGCAACTAAGTTGACTGCATATTCAAAAACATTATCTGCAACAGGTACTTTTCTAATAAGTTTCTGGAACTCCATGATGGTGTCTTTGGAAATAACCGACGAAACTTCTGAGGCGATTTCCGAAGTAGTTTGCTTTACTACTTGTAATTCATCTTCGTATTTAGGGTAATTTAATTTGATCATAAACATGAAACGATCTAGCTGAGCTTCTGGTAATGGGTAAGTACCCTCTTGCTCAATGGGGTTTTGGGTAGCCAACACAAAGAAAGGTTTGTCCAATGGGTAGTTTTCTCCAGCAATGGTGACCGCTCCTTCTTGCATTGCTTCCAGGAGAGCAGATTGTGTTTTAGGCGGTGTTCTGTTTATTTCATCTGCCAAAATCACATTTGAAAATACGGGGCCTTTAATAAACCGCAAATTTCGATCCTTATCCAATGTTTCAGCTCCGAGGATATCAGATGGCATAAGGTCAGGAGTAAATTGAATTCTATTAAAATCAAGGGAAAGACATTTTGATACGGTTTGAACTAAAAGTGTCTTTGCTAATCCAGGTACTCCTACCAAGAGCGAATGTCCGTTGCAGAAAAGAGAAGTAATAAGTAGCCTAATCACTTCAGACTGACCAACGATCTTTTTCGCGATCTCCATTTCAAGTGTGGAAAAATCTTGTGCAAGTTGGTCTGCTAGTGCTACATCTGCTTGTTCGGCCATTCTTATTTGTTTTAGAGATTTTGTTGATTAATTGGTAAGATTGCAATATTCATATTCAGGGTCCAGCTCAATAAAAACGTTGCTTCTTGCCTTTTCGAACCATTGCGATATCTTCAAATTCTTTTTCCTTGCAAGCGCCGCGGCCGCTATTTTTTGATAGTCTTCATCTAAATTGGCCAGGTGAGGCTTAATCTTGTCTTTAAAATAAATGATCCTGTAAGCAAATGAACCATCAGGCTGTTGAAATCTAAGAGATTTCGTAATGTTTCCAATTTTCATTGTATCTATAGTAAAGAAAATATTTGGATCAAGCTGCTCGGCAGGGACTCTTAACGCTCCAGTTTCATCCTGAAAAAATCCGCCTGCGGATGAAGTTTCCTGATCATCGGAGTATTCTGAGGCGGCAGCTTGGAAAGTTATCTTTTCTTCTATTATCATTGTTCTAATGCTATCTAAATACTTCTCAGTCTGATTATAATCAGCTTGATTGGGTTGAGGTGTTACCAGGATGTGTCTGGTTCGGTAGGTATTTCCTCGTTTCTCCAATAACTCGATAAGGTGAAAGCCAAATTGAGTCTCTACTGGCATTGAGATTTCTCCTTGTCTTAGTGACAGAGCGGTGGCTTCATACTCAGGAGCTAACTCTCCCCTTCCGTAAAATCCAAGCTCACCGCCTTTCCTGGCAGAGCCAGGATCTTGTGAATATTGCCTGGCCAAATCTGGAAAAACTTCTCCATTTTCTATCCTGGATCGAAGATCTATCAAAAGATTTTTCACCTTGTCTTTTTGTAATTTACCAGGTTCGGCATGTTTTACTATTTGCGCAATGGAAACTTCCGTCGAAAAATAGGGAAGAGAATCTTGAGGTATGTTTTTAAAAAATTTCTTCACTTCAGAAGGCGTTATTTTCATATCAGCAGTCAATTCGGATTGCATTCGTTGAATGGTGAGCTGTTCTTTAATGTTGTCAAAGATTTCTGATCTTATGCGTTCGATACTTTTACCATAGGCCTTTTCTATTTCCTGCTCTCCACCGAATTGCTGAGCCATATAAGCTAGCCTTCGATCCAGGTTACTATTAACCTCTGCATCTAATATGAAAATGGAATCAATTTCGGATTGTGCCATGAGCATTTTATTTACAACTAATTGCTGTAAAATTTCACACTTGGCGTTCCTTCCTCTGGCCTGTCCTTGCGATAGATAATCGAGATAGGATCTTTCCAATTCAGATTTTAGGATAACATAGTCATCCACTTTAGCAATGATTTTATCAATAACAATTCCATCTTGGGAGCGCGCAACATTGCTAAGAGTTAATAAAAATAAGAGATTAATCACTGTATATTTCAAAGGCATTAGATTGTACTGCTTCATCGTATATTTTTTTCTCCAGTTCCTTTTTCAATGCAATTTTGCGTTTGTTTATTATTACATCTTTCACGTTTTCTGAGATAAATTCTACCGGAGCAATTTCTCCTATGAGTTTATAATCAATGATCTTCAAAAAATAGACAAAATCTTCGTCGGATACTTCTATTGAACTTTTAGTTTTTAAAAGTTGCGTTTTGTCTGTTACTTCTCTTAGTGGAGTTTCAAGTAGAACATCATCAAACTTTATCCAAACAGAATCTTCTGTAAAAGATTTAACGGCATGTTTATTTGCATATTCCAGAATTTTTGTTTTGTCTTTGAGATAGTTTCTTATGCTTTTTTTCAACTGCCAAATTTGAGGTGCTGTATTGGGAATTTTGAAATACAGGCACTTTGCGAGGTTTTGCCTAAGTATAAAATTCTCAGATTTTTCGGTATAGTACTTTTCAATTTCTAGCTCTGTCACTTCCTTATCCAAATTAGTATCAATATATCTTTCCTCTAACTCATGGACCATCAAAGCATATTGATAATCTAGTACTTTGCTTTGAATTTGTGCCTCATTAAAGTCAATAGCTTCTGCAGCTTTTTGTATCATGAGCTGCTTTTTTATCCAATCAGTCACAAATTTTTCGGCAAATGTGGTACTATCTGCGGTAGATAGGTTGGTTGGGGTTAATTCTAACATACTCTGTTCTGAAAGTATTTTTTCACCTACTCTGGCTACAATCTTTTCTGGCTCCATTTGCTTTGGTTGCAAGTATTCACAAGATGTCAATGCGAATAGAGTTAAAACCAAGTGATATTTCACTAAGGAATGAGTTTAATCAGTCTGCAAATATTGTAATTCTTTTCAGTGGAAAATTCAATTTTATCCATTATTCGCTTTACCAGCATGAGTCCTAGTCCCCCTCGTCGTCTTTTAGAGACAATTTCTTCCAGCGAAGGTGATTGATATTCATTGATATCGAAGCCTACTCCTTTATCTCGAAAAGTAAATATGATTTGTCGTGGTCTAAAAGCTATTTCGAATTCAATTTTGCTTTCTGGGTTGCAATCATTTGCGTGAATGATAAGGTTTGCGCAAACTTCATCCACAGCAAGTACAAGTTTGTGTGCTTGAAGATCTGGAACTTTTTTATCTTCTAACGTATCTGATGTAAATTGGCGTATTTTTACCAATTGATCCTTTTTACATCCTATGATAATCTTATTATTCATAGAACGATTTAATCGCTTCTTCTTCTGTTCCTGTGATTTTAAGTAATTTCTCTAGACCTAAAATGGCAAAGACTTCTTTTACCGACTCACTAATACCAAAAAGAACTAAACGGATATTTTCAATTTCAAATTCATCTAAATGAGAGATAAAAACTCCCAACCCAGCAGACGAAATATAATTGAGCTTAGTAAGGTCAACGGCTATTTGTTTTTCATTGTTTTCAATGGCTTCTTTTAACGCATTATCCAGATAAATACTGGATTCTGCATCTATTTCTCCATAGACTGCAATAAGGAGAACATTATTCTTCTTATTGGTTCTGATTTCTGCCATTTCCCTGGTCTTTAAATCGTAAGATTATCAACGTATAATCATCTTCAATATCGATTTTCCCGATAAATTCAGATAAATCGTCTTTTATTCCTTCTTTAATTTGATTAGGAGATTTCGAGCGATATTTTTCAAAAGATTGTCTTAGTCGCTTGCTTCCAAATTGCTCTCCATCTGGATTTTTGGCTTCGGTGATGCCATCTGTATATAATAAAAGTGTGTCACCTTTACTATACTCTATTATACAGTCATCTACGTAATTGTCGTAAGATGAGTTTCTTAAAATTCCCAAACCCATTCCGTCAGATTGAAGAAAACTCACATTGTCATGTTTGGTACAATAAATGAGCGCAGGACAATGTCCCGCCCTGGAGAAACTAAGTTTATTTTTATAGGTGTCTATATCAAAATAAGTTGCCGTGATAAATGAAGATTTGTTCAAGCATTGGCTTAATGCCATGTTCGCTTTTTTATTAAATTCTTTGGGCGAGAGGCCCTGCCGCGCCAAGCTATGGAAAATTCCCTTCATTTGTGCCATTTGAAAAGCAGCACTGGTGCCCTTTCCTGAGACATCTCCGATGATCAATCCAAATTGATTTTTTTTATATTCCAGAATATCGTAATAGTCTCCACCAACCTCATCAGCAGCCATAGAATAAGCTTCCATAGTCAGGTGGTCATTATTGACCAATGATGTAGGAAGGAGACTTTCCTGGACAGTTTTAGCGATTTTCAACTGTTCTTTGTATCGCTCATTTTCCAATGATTCTCTGATCAAAAAAAGGTTTTCCAATGAAACGCTAGCCTGATTAACAAATGTGGTAACAATACTAACCATCTCCCTATTAAACGCTTCAGACACTTCATTTAAAAGAGCCATGTATCCGATCTGTTCTTTCTTTACTATTATTGGTAATGCTATAATAGATTTATATTGAGAATGTTTAAGATTACTACTTAGCCTATTGATATTTAGCTCATTCTTAAAATCTAAACGCAAAATTTCTTTGATGAACGGGTGTTCTATTTTTAGTTTTATTTCCTTTACATCATTGTCTTTCAAATTTCTGATCATCTGTATTTTGCCACCCTCGTCATTCACCTCCAGCCAAGCAGCATCTGCAAAAACCGCGCTCATCGCGCTTTCTAAAAGCGTTTCATATGTTTGATCAGTAGTCTGTCCTCGTGGTACCGACTGACTCAATTTTTGAAAATCTAATGCCTCTTTTAATTTTTGCTCAAAAACAGAGGAGGTAGGCAAATTGAAAAGTGTAACCAATACTGATATTAGCGCATAGGAGAAAAGAAAAGCTAAAAGTCCCCAGATAAAGACACGGTCAAGGAGGTTGATAACGAGTACGTTAGTGTTTGAAAAACGATTTAAGTTCAAAAAAAAATGATATAAATAGATGCCCGATAAGATGATGAACAATATGCCTTTCCATTTTTGTCGAAAGTTCAAATAAGCTACCCATTTGAGATTGAAAACAAGGATCAGAGAAAAAAGGCAAAGCACAAAAAGTGTGAAATTAAAGTAGGGAGTAAGTATTTCTAAATTAAGAAAATCAAAAAACAGCGCAGCCACTAGCGCCATTTCGAAAAAGCCCCACAACTGGATTAAGTTTTTAGATTTTTGATAAAGGATCAGTCGTTTCCAAACCACAAAAGTTGAGACCATGAAAATGGTCACAAGCCCTACTAGGAGGGTGTAGAAAAAATTAATGGTAAGGGGGCTTTCTATGATACTACTGTTTGCAAATACGTAGAAGAATCCCTGTATTCCAAGTGATATAAGCGTGGTGACTAAACCTGTAATGAACACCTTCCATAGAAGGTCAGTAAAGTTGAGAGAGTCTGCTTTTGTGATGATATACCTGTAATAGATGAATGTCAAAACAACGAAGAAAGAAAAAGATATCTGAGGGAAGACACTTGAATAGTCAACCTTCATTTCATAATTCTTCACATACATCAAATAGATGTTTGACCCAGCGAAAAGAATCCAAAATAAAAGTGCTCCAAGAAAGCTTAAACGTATTTTGAGCGTGTCTGACACACCCACAAAAATACCATTCTTAGCCTACATAGCTTTGAAAGCCGCATACACGGAGGTTAATATTTGTTAAGGAATGAGATCCAGGATCTTTTGAAGATAGAACTCATCTACCTTATTAAAATCGCTCAAGCTATCGCTATCGACGTCTAATACTCCTATGACCTGACCTTCTTTCTTAATCGGAATCACAATTTCCGATTTTGAGGCCGATGCACATGCTATGTGACCCGGAAATTCGTCAACGTTCAATACAATGATTGTTTCTTCTTTTTGCCAGCAAGTGCCACAAACACCCTTTCCTTTTTTTATTCTCGTGCAAGCCACCGGCCCTTGGAAAGGCCCTAGAATTAATTCATCATCTGAATCAACTAAATAAAAACCAACCCAGAAAAAACCAAGCCCTTCTTTCAAAGCGGCAGCAATGTTTGCAAGGTTGGCTATCAGATTTTTTTCGCCCACTATGAGCCCCTCTATCTGTGGTAATAATGATTCATATTTCTCTTTTTTGCTACCTTCTGTAAGGATATTTAAATCTTCAGCCATTGACGTTTCGGTATATAAAAAGTTGATCTTGTTGTATCTTTTCTGTTTGCTCAATTTCTCCTCGCAGCTGAGGAGCTTCTATTCCTTTCCCAAAAGTTTTTGTTGAAATAAAAATTCTGGCTTCATCCCAACAATTTTCTCGAATAAAAGCGTTCAAAACCTTCTTGCCACCTTCAATGATCACGGATTGAATGTTTTTTTCATACATGGCGTGAAGCACAGTTTTAGGAGTGATTTCATTAAGTTTCAGCCATGTATTATTATCGTTTATACTACACTTACTTATGTTTAAAATAAGTGAGTCTGCCTCCGGATCATAAAGTTTTAAATCGTATGGCAATTCCAGTTTGGAGTCTAATAGAATTCTAATGGGGTTTTTTCCTGACCAATCACGAGCTGTAAGTGAAGGATTATCATAAAGAGCGGTGCCTTTGCCCACAAGAATCGCGTCCTCCTCAGTTCGCCATTTATGGACTAATTGTCTTGAGTATGGGTTACTTATCCACTTAGCGTCATGATTTTCCTTAGCTACATAACCGTCTGCCGTTTGGGCCCATTTCAGGATGACGTAAGGCCTCTTTTTCTGATGAAACGTAAAAAACCGCTTGTTGAGCAATATTGCTTCGTTTTTCAATACACCTACTTTCACTTCGATCCCTTTATCCTTTAGTCGTTCTATTCCTTTGCCTTCTACCAGACTGAAGGGATCTTCACAGGCCACTATAACTTTTTTAACCCGGTTCTCGATGAGCAAATCAGCACAGGGAGGTGTTTTTCCGAAATGAGCACAAGGTTCTAACGATACATATACCGTGGACCTACGAAGCAAATCAGGATTGCTAACCGAATTTATAGCGTTCACTTCCGCATGAGCTTCTCCATATTTCTTATGATACCCTTCTCCAATGATTTTTTGATCACCCACTATAACACATCCTACCATCGGATTTGGTGTAACCAAGCCTTTTCCTCGCTGGGCTAAGTCCAAAGCTCGTTGCATGAATAGAATATCGGACATTGATTTAGTTTAGCTTTATCTCGATTAATTCAGGGTGCCATACCATGGAACTAACACGGTTAGTCTAATTTCTTGAACGTAGAATCATTAATTAAAGTGAACACAAATTTCTTTTTAAAATTGGGGAAATTGAAAATTAGATTCCTCAAATATTAATTCATATGTATCTAGAATCCTTTGCAAAACTGGATTTTTGGTTCAAATCAAGGCTTTCAGAATTTCAAAAACGTAGTTTACTGGGCGTAAATGAGGCTTTTGAAATTTTGAGTAACGAAGAGTTGGGCCAAAAGGCGGGTTTTTCAAAGGATTCATCTAGTCTATTTCCCAATTGCACACATGGAATTCTAGATAAACCGCATCGGTGGGTCGTTTTCATCTGGCGGTTGGTTTAAATTTCGCCTTCGAATCTTTTTGCTCATTTTCATCTGTATAAGTTTATTTCCAATGGCCACATGGAATTCTTACAAACTTATTCATCCTCAGTTGATACGCTAAAGATGCTAAGTTTATGCTTATTTATGGCAAATTATCATTTGATGTAAGCCAAATGTCATCTTTATGAAGAACAGAGATTTACTGGTAAATGTCAAACATGTCTGGGAAGAAATGGCAAATCAATTGGAAAAAGTTTACGAAAGAAGAGAGTCGGAAAACATTTCATATCTCTTGCTGGAAGATCTTTTCAGGATTTCAAAAGCAGATATTTTGATGAACGAGGCAAAGGGTTTAGATAGGAGATTACTCAGCAACGCGCTAAAAAGATTACTCATTCATGAACCTATACACTATGTTACCGGCTGTGTGGATTTTTATGAACGAAAGTTCAAAATAGAAACAGGAGCTTTGATTCCAAGACCTGAAACGGAGGAACTGGTAGCTTTAATTATTGAGGAAAATAGGAATAAAAAACTAAAGATAATGGACATCGGAGTCGGCTCCGGATGCATTGCAATTACTTTACAATTGGAGATGAAAGCCATGGTTAGCGGAATTGACATTTCAAATAAAGCGCTAAACATTGCCTCAAAAAATGCGCAACACCTTGGAGCTGATGTTGACCTTTTTTTATGCGATATCCTAAATCAAGATTTGCCTGTCTCTGGACTGGATATGCTGGTATGTAATCCACCCTATATCCCCCAGTCTGAAAAGCAAAAGATGCATTTGAATGTACTCAACTTCGAACCGGAAATAGCATTGTTCGTCAAGGATGACGACCCACTGGTTTTCTATAAACGTATTGCCACGGAAGGGAGAAGAATATTGAAAAAAGGAGGTAGAATTTACTTCGAAATTCATGAACGATTTGGCAATAAAGTAGAAATGCTGATGAGTGATCTTGGCTATTCTGATGTGAAACTCTATCCGGACATGCAGAGAAAAGATCGATTTATACGATGTATTCTTTAATGAAATCTCCGGAGTGCAATGGAATTAACTCCTGAACCGGCCAGTTATAGAGATAAATCCAGGATTTGATCTTGGCGCCATCTGTGAGAACCACTTCCTGAATTGCTCTTCTGTACTCGTTAGGAATGGAGAATTGTGAACCAATCCCCTCAAACCTATCCAGATCTGAAAAAATACTACTATGATGGATCCGAAAGACATCCCCATTTACTGAATCACTTCGCTTTTCTGACGGAATTGCTCCTGGATAATGATCAATTAAATACAACCTTCCTTGAAAAGTTGCTGCTGAAATAAATTCAGCAGATTTGAACAACAACCGACCCATTTCATGATTGGCTTTTCTGCGAAGGAGGCCATAGACAAATAGAAACTCTGAGTTCACTGCTTGAATCTTATTTTCAACATCGCCGAGTTTGACAAATAAGCAGGAATATACGATGGTTCATGCACGTAGTTATCAAATAATATTTCTTGATGGTTTGATCATTAATAAATCCATGTTCATCGAAAAGTTATACATCGGCTTAAGATTATGAATTTAAATTATTTCAACATTATTGAATTTAAAATGCATAATTAACAAAATATTTATCAGATCTTTGTATTGAATGACAGTTTATTGTGATTAATTTGCAAATGAATTAAGACGACTGTTGATAAGGGTTCTTCATTTTTTAATTGATAATTAATATATAATTAGTGGTCAATTGAAGAATAGTTGATAATTCTTTCTTGTTAGAATAAAATATAAAACTTATGTACATGAAAAAACTTTTACTTTTAAATATCACTTTATTTTTCCTTTTGTGTGTTACTTCCTGTGGGGATGATGACGAAGAACCTACACTTACCCATGAGATAGGAGAATGGAATTTGGATAGTTATGCACTTCAAAATTTTCCAGCAGGATTCGAGAGTAACGAAGGACTTTTATTAAGAGTAGATCAAATAAGTCTAGGCGGTCTATCTGTTGAATCTTATAAATTGGTCTTGAACAATGATGGTACTTATACAAGATCTATTGATGTGACTGGACCTGACCGGAATGATAATGGTACTTGGGAATTGGATGATGATGATCTCGAATTGGAACCGGAAGATGGGGATTTTCAGGAATTTTCTGTTGCAAAAAACGAAGATAATGATCTGTGGTTAGTTGAAAGAAATGGTATTACAATTACGTTTATTCCTGATATTTATTTTGATACTGTAACCCAATCATATCTTGATTTTTTAGATACACTATCAAACGACCAAATTGATTCAATTTCCAATGTACTGTCTGAGCCAGTAGTTGCAGATTTAGTATATATTTTTGATAGGGATTAGAAAGTACTGTGCGAATTGTTTGGACTTTACTAATAATAGTTTTCTCGTATTCAATTTTTGCTCAATCAAAAGTATCCGGAACAGTCAAAGATGAAAACGGAGAAGGTCTTCCGGGTGTGACCGTTCGGATAAATAATTCCAATGAAGGAGCTATTACGGGTATCAATGGAGAATTTACACTCAATGTAAAAGAAGGTGATATACTTACTTTTACCTCCGTGGGAATGGTGGAGCAAATAATGATCGTTGATGGTTTCGAAGGGATTTCCATTACTATGAGCGAAGCCACTACGGAGTTGACTGAGGTAGTAGTGACGGGATTTCAGGAATTGGATCGGAAACTTTTTACGGGCGCTTCCGAGAGCCTGGGAATGGACGATATAAAACTTACAGGATCAGCGGATGTAAGTCGTATGTTGGAAGGTCAGGCGGCAGGGGTAACCGTAGACAATGTATCTGGAACATTTGGCTCATCTCCACGCATTAGAATACGTGGAAATGCATCGATCAACGGGAATAATCAACCGCTATTTGTAGTTGATGGAGTTATCTTGGAAGATTTGACAAATATTAATACGGATGACCTGATCTCGGGGAATGCTAACACCTTGACTACTTCATCGGTAGCTAATTTGAATCCGGACGATATTGAATCCTTTCAAATTTTGAAGGATGCTTCAGCAACGGCGATTTACGGCGCCAGAGCGGCAAATGGTGTAATAGTAATCACTACGAAAAGAGGAAGGAGCGGTGCGCTTAGAGTCGGCTACAATGCCAACTTTTCCGCACAATTGAGACCTACGTATAGTCAATTTGATTTGCTAAATTCCGCCCAGGAGATGTCAGTGTATCGGGAACTAGCCAGGAAGGGGATCATAGATATCGGAACATCTGTCAGGGCCCAGAATTACGGGGCTTTAGGGAAAATGTACACTCTGATTGCCAACCATGAGGTTGATTGGGGTCCGGGAGGCGCTCTAAATGAGGAGTTTTTGAATACTTATGAAAATGCCAATACGGATTGGTTTGATGTGCTCTTCAATGATATTGGGTTACAGCAACAGCACTCGCTGAGCTTTACCTCAGGGAGTGAAAAATCGAATAGTTATTATTCTATCAGTTATCTGAATGATCAAGGGCAAACCATAGCTGACAATGTAGAGAGAATTACCGGGACAGCCAGAAATACGTATTTTATCTCTGACAAATTTTCTTTTGGCCTCAAGCTTATCGCAAGTTACCGTGATCAACGGGTGCCAGGCACCAGAAATCGGGAATTTGATCCTATTACTGGGACCTTTAGCAGAGATTTTGATATTAACCCTTTGAGCTATTCACTTAATACTGCGCGATCCATTCGTCCATATGATGACGATGGAAACCTGGAATATTTTCGCCGTAACTATGCTCCATTCAACGTCCTTGAAGAATTAGACCTTAATTCAATAGAAATTACCGTATCAGATATTTCTGCTCAGACGGATTTTGAAATAAATCTCACAGAGCAACTAAGGATTAGTGGTGTTTTTCAGGCTAGGTATGCAAATACTAAACAAGATCATACCATCCATGAAAACTCCAATCAAGCTGAAGCCTTTCGCGCAAACGACACACAATTCATTCAGGATGCGAACAATTTGTTATTCAGGGATCCGGAAAACCCCGGTTTAAACCCGGTAGTGGTTCTGCCACAGGGAGGATTCAAGTATGTAGATCAACGAGAATTATTAAACATTTTTAGTAGGGTAAGTGTAGAATGGAACAAAAAAATTGGCACCGACCATGAGATAAATGTTTTAGCCGGTCAGGAAATTCGATATACCGATAGAGAAGAGGAAAATTCTTCAGCACTAGGAGTCATCTATGAGAGTGGAGGAGTGGTGGCGACAGATCCAAACATCATTGAATTCTTTAACCTACAAAATATTGACTATTACACCTTAGATCAGGAAAGGGATCGTTTTTTGGGCTCCTTTGTAAATGCTGGATATGCTTACAAGTCAAAGTATATTGCCAATTTTACGGTAAGGTATGACGGGTCCAATCAATTGGGAAGGAGTCGCCAAGCCAGGTATTTGCCAACCTGGAATATCAGTGGTGCCTGGAATGTTACCAATGATTTGTCTATTGATGCAGATTTTTTAAATGATTTAAAACTCCGAGCAACCTATGGAGTATCCGGGAATCTACCGCCCGAGACAAGTGCGCTGTTAAATCTGAGATCCGATGTTACGGTACGTCCGTCAGATGTAGAACCTTTTCTATTTATCCAGGATTTGACGAATACAGAATTGACCTGGGAAAAGTTAAGAGAGTTTAATATTGGTACTGATTTTGTTCTTTTTAACAATAAGATCTCAGGCTCATTTAACTATTACCGCAGAGAAGGATTTGATTTGATAGGGAGGGTACAAACCAGTGGAATCGGAGGTGATGTGCTTAAATCCGGAAATTTTGCCAACATGGAAATTGATGGGTATGAATTTTTTATTTCAACCCTGAACTATCAATCTAAATTATTTTCCTGGAGCACAGATTTTAATATCGGGTATACGGTAGATGAGATTACTCAACTTGATTTTGGTCCTATTTTAGCAGATGCCATCGAACAAAATGGAGCAGCGACACTCGGAGGACCAAGAAGAGGCCTGTTTTCTACTCGGTTTGCCGGCTTGGATGCTCAGGGTATACCCACCTATTTCAATGAGAGTGACCAGGTGGTAAAACAGTATGATCTTCAAGATCGCGAAAACCTGAGAGAGATTCTGGCCTACGAAGGTCCTACTGAACCGAGGGGAGCTGGTGGTCTCACCAATAGATTTACTTATAAAAATTTCGATTTAAGCGTGCTGTTATCTTTTAAGTTTGATTACAAGATACGACTAAATGATGCATATTTTGCGACCTATAATGATTTCACTGCACTCCCCGGAGATTTGATCAATCGATGGGCCGTTCCCGGAGATGAAGAGCTCACGAATATTCCTGTGATCTTGGATAAAGGCGCCGTTCAGGAAGATCCGGACAATACAAACGCCTATGCTTTTTATAACAAGAGTACCGAGCGAGTAGCAGATGGAAGCTACATAAGATTAAGATCCATACGATTAGGTTATCGAGTTCCGCCAGCGTATTTCAAGAGATTGAAAATGACGGGAGCCACCATTTCAGTAGAGGCCCAAAACCTGGCTTTGCTATATTCGGATTCTTTGTTGAATGGACAGGATCCCGAATTTTTTAGTACCGGTGGAGTGGCGCTACCACAACCCAAAATGATTACTGTGGCTTTAAATGTGGCTTTCTAATGAGACAACAATTTTGCGATAGTAGGAAGTACTTGACGAAAGCGATTTTATTTATCACGGGTTTTATGGTGGTATCGTGTGATTCATTTTTAGATGAAACACCAGACAACAGAGTAGAATTAAATACCCTCGACAAGGCAGCGCAGTTGCTAACCAATGGCTATTCAGTAGCTAGTCCGGCCTTCACTGATTGGATGACAGATGATGTACAATATACCTTGGGGACCACTATTAGGCCCAGTCAATTACAAACGTACCTATGGGAAGAGGTAGATAATGGGGGGCCAGACGAGGTAGATACCCCTGATTACTTTTGGTTTGAAACCTACAATGCAATTGCTCATGCAAATGAGGTGCTTGCCGTGTTGGATGAATTTCCGATAAACAATGAGGAAGATGAACTTCAGAAAGATGCTTTGGAGGCAGAAGCAAAACTGATCAGGGCATATGGTCACTTTATGTTGATAAATATGTTTGGCGAGCATTACGATCAGAATGATGCAAGCAGAGATTTAGGTGTTCCTTACGTCAAAGATCCGGAGACCACTTTTATTCAAGGATACGAACGAGAGTCAGTACGTCGTGTTTATGGCGAAGTTGAGGATGACCTTTTAGATGGTTTAGCCTTGATCAATGATAATTTTTTTCTTAATTCCGGGAAATATCATTTCAATAGAAATGCAGCACTGGCCTTTGCGAGCAGGTATTACTTGTATAAGGGCGACATTCAGGAGAGCTTACAATATTCTAATGAGCTACTGGGATCCAGTCCGGAGGCATTTGTCAGAGACATGACTTCTGAAACTTTTTTGAGAGCCAAATCATCCATCACAGGCTATCCTCAGTTGTATTCTTCGCCAGACTTGGCAGCTAATCTGTTACTGATGAGAAAGGTATCACTGGTGCCGCGAATAGATTTTTCGTTTGCTTCTTCCAATGCTTTTTACAGTAGCCTTTTTGCTCAGAATCCTTTACCAGGGACTACCGATGAGCGTGAAAATCCTGCTTTTGTCAAAGGATTAGATCTTAGCGGAGATCAAGGATTGTTTCCAGTGAGATATGAGAACCTGTTTGAGCGAAGTAGCCTTAATTCTAACGTAGGAACACCTTATCACATCGGCATTATGTTTCGAGGAGAGGAAGTCTTATTCAATCGAATTGAATGTAATATCTTGCTAAATAATTTACAGGCAGCAATCGATGATTTAAATGTGCTGTTTAGCAGAAGGTATAGCGGAGAAAACACTATGGTAACAATGGAGTCTTTAAGAACTTTTATAGGTGTGGAAAATGATCCGTCATTTTCAGATCTGTTAGTATTATTTAACGTTTTAATAATAGAAAAAAGAAAAGAATTTATCGCGCAAGGGATGAGATGGTTTGATGCAAAAAGATGGAGACTAGATATGACACATGATTTACCGGACGGCTCATTGATTACTCTCGAATTTGGTGACCCCAGATGGGTATTGCAAATCCCTAATTCTGCGATTCAAGTTGGAGGACTGGAACCCAATCCAAGATAATAAAATGAAAAAAATGATAAAAAATAGTTCGATCTACCTATTAATGCTGCTTTTGATTGCTTGCATCTTTATTTTATCTCGTTGTTATGAAAGTGAAAACCTGGATGTGCCGCAAGCAGATAATGAAGAACTAATTATCAACGAACTGGACGCCTACATTGATGAGAATTTCACTCAAAAATACGGAATGGCCGTACGTTACAAATTTGTAGACAATTACCTATCAGTAGGTCAACAAACGACGCCACCCAGATTAGAATCAGTGCGGCCGATGCTTGATTTTATTCAGGAATATTGGATAGACCCTTATTTTGAAGTAGAAAACGGGGAGGAGTTCTTTGAAAATCACGTGCCTGCAGAGGTCATCCTGTTTGGAGGTTTGATCTACCAGGGATCCACCGTTCTACTAGGCGTAGCAGATGCCGGCGCCAAAATTTCTCTTATGGATGTGAACTCCGTTGACCCTGACAATCAGGAGTGGATCTTATTTCAGCTTGGAACAATTTATCACGAGTTTGCCCATGTGGTGCATCAGAGATATAAGCTGCCTGCAGGTTATGAAACCATTTCTCCAACTGGATATACCAGCGCAGGATCCTGGTTTAATATAAGTGACCAAGAAGCCATAGAAAGAGGTTTTGTTTCGCCTTATGGCTCTAGCTCCCCTAATGAAGACTATGCAGAGTTGGTTTCTGCTTACCTTTATGACCCGGATTTTGATGAAAATTTTACCATAGACGATGAAAACTGCGGAGATGCGGATTGTGAGAGTCTTAATGTAGGAAAAGCGCTCATCAGGGAAAAACTTGCAGCTATAGTAGATCATTACGAAAATGTGACAGGTGTAAACATTGAAGCATTAAGGGCATCGACTCAGGCCAAAATTATCAATTAGATGAAGCAGGCATTCTGGACTATTTTCCTGTTTATGATGCTGTTGGCTTGTGAAGATAGTAGGCTGGATATACCTTCTTTTGAGGAACGTACATCACAAGCATCAGAAGCATTAAGGGACGAACTGACAGATCCTCAGTTTGGTTGGAGGCTACATTATAAGCCAACCAACAATGCAGGAGTCTTTCTTATTCTACTAAATTTTGATGAAGACGGAACCGTTCGGATCCAGTCAGATGTCTCCGAAGAGGGTGGTATTTATCTGGACCAAACCATTTCATACCGCATTGATCAGGATTTGGAGACAGAGCTTATTCTTGAAACTTATGCTGTATTTCATTATTTATTTGAACTTAATCAGAACAGTTTCGGAGCGGAATTTGAATTTTTGTTCGAAGAAAAGGACGATGAAAATTTAATTTTTACCAGTAAAAGCGATGGAGGAATCCCTACCGAGTTGGTTTTTCAGCCCGCAGGAGCTTCAGACTCAGACCTTGTTTCAGGTGAAGTAATCTCTCAGCTTGCGCAGGGAAGTTATCGTTTAGGAACCTTAGCAGGAATAACAGCTAGTTCCCTCTATCAAATTTATGTTCCATCCGATAACGTTTCGATCTTTACTTCTTTCGATTTGGGAAATAGACGCGCTAAAGTCTATGGGGCTGCCCTTGGTAGAACATTTGAAGAAGTATCAACGGCGAGTGTCAGCACCGCAATCGATTGGACTACGGATATTTCTTTTCTTAACGAAGAGGTATTTTTTGAAAGTCCGGTGTCATTCACTCTGGCAGGCAATTCGTACAGTTTATCCAGTTTTCGTATTGCTGATTTTCAGGTGCAGGATACAATTTACTGTTCTCAAAACGATACTTACGTCGCATTTGACGCATCCTTTTCTTTAGACAACTGGGAGATGATTAGTTCACTTTTTGCCAGTCATTCCAATTTTGTCGATGATGAGAGTGAATTTTACCAGATTTCCGATGTATTTATGTACAATGAAAAGGATAGCACTATTCAGTCCGATGTGCTAGAGGCTTTCCCTAATTCGATAGTATTTGTTTTGGTTTATAATGGAATTCCAAGAGGCTTTGAAGATGGAACCTTTACCGGCCTAGGTTGGGTAGGTGTAGATGAAAATAGCGCACTCGAATTTTACCTTAGAGAAATGAATGTAACCGACACTTCTGGAAATCTTCTGGAATTTGAATTAATAGAAGGTACATTCATTACCGTGCCTGATAGTCTGGAAAAAAAAGATGCTCTTTTTAGACTGACGGATCAAATATTCGAGGGAGGGGCACTTTATGCTACTGAAATACTTTCATCTGAGGATTTATTTGAAATCTACAATCCATGCAATGGGTACAAATTCTTCTTGACCGAATAAATTCTCATCTCAAATGATTTTCAGAGTCTAACTTTTTCAGATTATGCTCGGTCATGAGTATTACTATAATCGAGAAAAGGGTGTATTCAAAAATTGAGATGTAGAGAATAATGTTAATTAAGTCTTTACTTTTATCGAAGAACAAAGAAAGTTGTGTCAGGAACAAGATCGCGGGAATTAATAGAAAAAGTTGTGAACTGAATTTTTGAGCATAATCCCAGTTTTTCTGATTTTTTAAAGATCTTGAAGTCTTGTATCCAAAAATAGAATTGATCTTTTTCGGAGGAAAAAGAAAAAACAATATCAGGGGAACGCAAGCTGCTAAATCAAAAATTATTAGATTTTTAAAATTTTCCATATTTGTTATTTAGTGTCTCTAAGAAAAGACGAAAACACGCTTACTGACACCGGCAGTTGAATTCTTTAGTGAAAGAATGAATTGAATTTATTTATACTTTGGAGTTAATTGGTCAGTTTTTCAAAAATTTAGATGAGTTTGGATGAATTGAAGGTGAACTTGTGGTTTATTGCGCTTTCTTTAGAATCTCTCAATAGATTCAATGCATATTCATACATTGAAATCCCTAAAAAACAAGCTTTATGAGTTAAAAACATCATTTCCTAGCTAGAGATAGGTTTTTCAGAAACACTGATTAGAAAGTGGAAATTAATCCTGCCCGAAAAGATGATTTTTATATTTACTCGTCTCCTTTTGGATTTGAGTTTTTTAAGTTCAATAGTATTTAACTGACATTTATGCCATCAACTTTTTATAATTAATTCTCTTTGGTCCTTCATCTCCTAACCGTTTCTTTTTGCTTTCCTCATAGTCAGAAAAGTTGCCTTCAAACCAATAGACTTGTGAATTTCCTTCAAATGCCAATATGTGAGTCGCAATCCGATCGAGGAACCAGCGGTCATGAGAGATGACGACCACACACCCTCCAAAATTCTCTAATGCTTCTTCCAACGCACGAAGCGTATTGACGTCCAGATCATTAGTTGGCTCATCTAACAAGATCAAATTGGAGCCTTTTTTTAATGTAAGCGCTAAATGCACTCTGTTTCGCTCTCCTCCCGAAAGCTTGCTTACTTTCTTTTCCTGGTCAGGCCCAAAGAAATTGAACTTGCTAACGTACGCTCTGGCATTTATTTCTTTACCTCCAAGATCAATAAGTTCATTTCCTTCTGAAATAACCTGATACACTGTTTTCTCGGGATCTAACTGATCATGTTCCTGGTCTACATAACTCATTTCTACGGTCTCGCCGAGTTCGAAACTACCTGCATCTGCTTTCTCTTTACCAGTAATTAATTTAAACAACGTTGATTTTCCCGCACCATTTGGACCAATTACCCCAACGATTCCCCCCTGGGGCAAACTGAAAGACAGGTCTTCAAATAGTAATTTATCGCCAAAAGCCTTTGAAACGTTATTAGCTTCTATGACTTTCACTCCAAGCCTGGGGCCTGGTGGAATGTATAGTTCCAGATTCTTTTCTTTTTCCTTGCTCTCCTGACTAAGCAGTTTATCGTATGCATTTAACCTGGCCTTACCCTTCGCCTGACGAGCTTTTTGTCCCATTCTTACCCATTCTAATTCCCGCTGTAATGTTTTGTGTCGTTTAGACTCTTGTTTTTTTTCCTGAGTTAATCGCCGTTCTTTCTGCTCCAGCCAGCTCGAGTAATTTCCTTTCCAGGGGATTCCCTCTCCCCGATCAAGTTCTAATATCCATCCAGCAACCTTATCCAAGAAGTAACGATCGTGTGTAACTGCGATTATAGTGCCTTTATATTGCTGCAAATGCTGCTCCAGCCAAAGTACTGATTCTGCATCTAAGTGATTAGTTGGTTCATCCAATAAAAGGATGTCAGGTTGTTTCAAAAGTAAACGGCAAAGCGCTACTCTTCTTTTTTCCCCTCCCGAGAGATTCTTGATAATTGCTTCTTCTGGTGGGGTTCTCAAGGCATCCATGGCTCGTTCCAGTTTGTGATCGATTTCCCAAGCGCCTGTAGCGTCTAATTGTTCCTGAATTTCCCCCTGGCGTTCTATAAGCTGATTCATTTTATCAGGATTATCCAAAACTTCCTGATCGGCGAACGTTGCATTTACTTCATCATATTCTTTTAATAAGTCATTGATCTCCTTCATTCCTTCACGTACCGCCTCTATCACGGTTTTCTCAGGATCTAACTCTGGTTCTTGTTCCAACATACCTATGGTATATCCCGAAGAAAAAACCACTTCACCCTGATATTCTTGATCTTTTCCTGCAATAATTCGAAGTAAGGAAGATTTCCCAGCTCCATTTAGTCCTAATACTCCTATTTTCGCACCATAAAAAAAGGACAAATAAATATTCTTAAGTACTTGTTTTTGCGGTGGATAAATCTTGTTTACCCCAGACATGGAGAAGATGATCTTTTCGTCTGACATGTGTAAGTTTGATTAAAAGATCGAATATACCACGATACCTTTCATTTACGAAAAAACTCAAACCCGTAAAATGACAGAAATACCATTTGGCTTTGTGAAAGATGGAAAAATCTATCGAAAAGCATGGGCAGGACGTCCGGATCGGGAGATTGGAGAGGTTCGGAATGAGGATGTCGAAAAATCAATCGCTTTTTTTCAAGAACGATTCAATGACCTTTCAAAAAAGGTTCGAGAAGTAACAGAGAAAATAGACAGTACCGTAAACAAAGGTTCTTTTTTGATGAAGCTCGTTCATTTGAAAGAACAGCTTTCAGAACATGATGGACTTGGCGATTATGACGCCCTTTGGAATACTATTGATAAGTATGAATCTCTGGTAAAAGATATCATACAAAAAAACAGAAAACATAACTCAGAAATCAAAAGTGCTTTAATAGAAGAGGCTAACCAGCTGGAAGATATTATCAACTGGAAGGAAGCGACCGAAAAAGCTCATGATATAAAAACACGTTGGATCAAAACAGGCAGCGCGGAAGAAGAGAAAAATGAGGAGCTAGAGAAGGCCTTTTGGGAAAAGATCACTCAATTCTTTGATAAGAAAAAACAGTTTTATGAAGACAAGCAAAAGTTGGTTGACTATAGAAAGAGGAAATATGAAGAGCTTGTAAAAGAAGCTAAAAAGCTAACGGAACTTCACGGAAAAGTTCGCTTTGATAGAGTAAAAGAGCTAAAAGAAAAATGGAAAGAAACCGGAGGTATTCCCGCAGAATTTTACCAACCGATATATGATTCCTTTCAGAAAGCGCTGAAAGGAGGAAAAAAGAAATTTATACAATCCTTCAACTATAAAGAAATTCTTGAAAAACTTGAGCGAGTAAAATTGGATAAAGCACCATTGAACAAACAGGAACTAGACACTCTTAAAAAATCAATTTATAAGGATCGCTTCAGATCGGAAGAAAAAAACAAAATACTAGAACTTATTCAATTGCTTCTGGAAAGGGATTTTGTCGTTAAACTAGCCAATAAACACTTTCCAAATTTCCCCAAAATGGAAAGAGAAAAGAAAAAGAGCATCAAAAAGGGTATTATTAAAGACCTCATACAGCGAGACATAGAAGATTTAAAGATTTATGAAGAAAACTCCGCTAATTTTTCATCATCGGATGGGTCTGTGAATAAACTGTTTGAAAGCAAGATAAAAGGTCAAAAAAGAAAAATAGAAATAAAAACCCTGCTATTGGATGGGGTGGAAAGGGGAGAATTTTGAAAAAAATCGCAACTTTTTCTTAATTTTTAGTGTATGAAAATAAGCTTTAGAAAATGCGCGATATACAAACTTTGATTTTTTTACAATAAAATTATATTTGCGCGCATTATTTGAAAAGACACTTAAAAAAAGGCTAGAATATGTATTGGACACTTGAATTAGCATCTTACCTGGAAGACGCTCCTTGGCCGGCCACCAAGGACGAATTGATTGATTACTCCATAAGATCAGGGGCTCCGCTAGAAGTAGTGGAAAATCTGCAAGAACTTGAGGATGATGGTCAACCTTTCGAAAATATAGAAGAAATATGGCCGGATTATCCAACTAAGGAAGACTTTTTTTTCAATGAAGATGAATACTAAATTTTGGTAGAAACTAAAAACCCTGCTCTAGGTGAATTAGGGTTTTTGTTTCTAACCTTGAATTTGATGTTTGTCTCTTTCTAAGATTTTCACTTTCTTGATGGCAGAAATATTAAGAACCAATGAATACTAAAAACTAAACCCGCGTTTTTAGATATGTCCAGAAAAAGAATTGGTGCTGCTTGAGTTTCTTAGATAGCCTTTTTAAAAAGGTCTATTTAAGTCTATTATTAATCTGCGTTATAGAGAGCACCTCTAAAATCACTCTCAATTTTTGAAATGATCTCTTTTCCTGATACTTTGTTATCAAAATACCTATTTAGGGCCTGCTGAGAAACGTTTTTTCAATTCAAAAAACACGTTTATGTGGTCAAAAGATACTGTTTAGTGAATTTCTTTTTCAATAGGTGCAAGGTTTTCGAGCAGATGCTTCCATTTTCCGTGCATTGAAAAATCTCGATTTCGAGATTTTTCAATTAGTCACAGGTACATCAGCTACGTCGTTCGCTGCAGATTGAAGTATAAGCATACATCTTCACCTTGCTGCCTAGTATCTGATACACCTGTGACTTTCTCAGCAAGCCCTATTTAACGTTGCTAAACTCCGTTTTTGAAGTCTTGTCTCAGAAAAAAATCTTTACTTCAAATTCTTAAACTGAGTTTTTAGGGGTGCCCTAGATTAGTAGATAAATCCGGTATCTATGGAAACCGCGTTTGGTTGAACTCTGCTTTGAGCTAATTGTATTAGCCTTCCCCAAGATGTAAAGCTAAAGCAGTCTATTGCTTCTTATTAAAAACGGGAACTCTTCTGAAGCCATTAGAAGAATCCACTTTCCTTATTTTTGCCCTCTTAATTCGAATTAAGAGCAAGCATGAAAGTATCCTACAACTGGTTGAAAGAGTATATAGATTTCAATGAAAACCCTGAAGAAATCAGTGAAATCCTTACTCAGACCGGACTGGAAGTTGAAGGCATTGAAAAAATCGCGAAGATTCCAGGGGGTTTAAAGGGAATTGTTGTAGGAGAGGTGGTTTCTTGCAAGCAACATCCCAATGCGGATAAGTTAAAAACTACCAAAGTGGATATCGGAGCGGATTCAATGTCTCTCATTGTCTGCGGTGCTCCTAATGTTGCAACTGGGCAGAAGGTTTTGGTTGCTACTGTTAACTCCACCATCTATCCTATCTCTGGTGACCCTTTCACAATAAAAAAAGTAAAGATTAGAGGGGAAATTTCCGAAGGAATGATTTGCGCGGAAGATGAGATTGGTTTGGGATCAAATCATGATGGAATCTTAGTATTGAATACGGATAAACCAAATGGAACATCCGCCATTGAACTATTCGAAACCGGAGAAGATCATATTATTGAAATAGGGCTAACGCCCAATCGTGGAGATGCTGCCTCACATTTGGGAACTGCGCGAGACCTGAGCGCCTATTTCAGGAAGAAACTATTGTTACCCCCTCCTAAAAGCTTTAAAATACAAAATGATAATCCTATAAACGTAAAAGTAGAAGCTTCTGAAGCTTGCCCAAGATATTCCGGCATTACTATCAGAAATGTAAAGGTTGCTAGTTCACCCGATTGGCTACAATGGAAGCTACGATCTATTGGGCTTGAGCCGATAAATAACATTGTTGATGTTACAAATTACTGTCTTCATGCCCTTGGTCAGCCGATGCATGCTTTCGATGCAGATAAGATCCAGGAGGGGAAGGTTTTAGTGAAAACGCTTCCAAGCGAGACGAAGTTTATCACACTTGATGGCAAAGAACGAGAACTACATCAGGATGATTTGATGATTTGTGACGGCCAAACCAATGGCCTATGTATCGCCGGAGTGTTTGGAGGAGCTAAATCTAGTGTAAAAGAGCAGACTAAAAACATATTCCTTGAAGTAGCCTATTTCTCGCCCGATTCAGTCCGTGCAACCGCATTAAGGCATGGATTATCAACGGATGCATCGTTTAGATATGAAAGGGGCACGGATCCGGAGATGACAACCAAGGCTTTATATCTGGCTGTTCCCCTTATTTTAGAAATGGCAGGTGGATACGCGGCCTCGGAGATAATAGATATATACCCCCAACCCATTAGTTCAAAAGAAATACCTGTTTCCTTTCATAGTTTTCACCGGTTAATAGGGAAAAAACTCCCGAATGATCTAATTATTGAAATTCTAAATTGGTTAGATATAAAAACCAACCGTGTTTCCGATAAAGAATTTGTAGCAGTAGTTCCTCCATACCGCTCAGATGTCACCCGCCCTGCGGATTTAGTTGAAGAAATATTGAGGATTTATGGTTTCAACGAAGTTGAACTGGATGGGGAATTTTCAGCTGATTATCTGGCAGAATTCAATGAGCATGAGCCCTATCGCGTACAAGAAGACCTTTCCCGCTATTTAGCAGGAAAAGGTTTTTCCGAGATCCTGACTAATTCATTGACTCATTCTGAGTATAAAGAGAAATTTCCATTAGGGGGTGATGCTGTTGAGATGCTCAACCCTTCTAGCGAAGACCTGACCATTATGAAAACTTCTCCGGTTTATACGGCTCTGGAGTCGGTGGTTCATAATATTAATCGAAGAAACTCGAATCTAAAGTTATATGAGTTTGGTAGATCCTATGAAAAAGGGGATGATGAATACATAGAAAGGGAATGGCTTTCTTTTTTTTTAACAGGAAACATCACCGATGAGAATTGGATAGACCCATCTCGTCATGTTACTTTTCAGGATCTCAGCGCTACCGTGCTTTCCTTGTTGCAATATGCAGGTATTAGAAATACGTCTGTAGAACCTTCAGATAAAAACACCCTTTATGATTATGGGATACTCTTTAAAAATAACGGAAAGAATCTTGGTTTATTAGGTAAATTAAATGATGGTTTGTTAAAAATGTATGGAATCAAGCAGAATGTTTTCCACTCTCAATTGGATTGGCAATCCGTACTTGATAAGTATAAATCAGATATTGCATACAAACCTCTATCCAAATTTCCCGAAGTCAAAAGAGATCTTTCACTGGTACTGAATAAAAATGTATCTTATGCTGAAATTCAAGAGCTTGCCTTTAAACATGAGAAGAAATTATTGAAGCGAATGAACCTTTTCAGTGTATATGAAGGGGACAAAATGGAAAAAGGAAAAAAAGCTTACGCGATTAGTTTTTTTCTTCAGGATAAATTCAAAACTTTAACAAATAAACAAATAGATAAAAGTATGAATGGCCTCATGAGTTTGTATGAAAAAGAACTCGGTGCGATCATACGTAAATAAGAATGCCGAGCGAAAAGCTATATCGAGAATTTCAAAATCTGGAACGAAAAGTACAGCTTCTGGTAAATGAAAACAAACGTCTTAGAGAGGAGCTATCGCAAAGTGAAAGTAAAAATCACGTCCTGAAATCAAAGATGGAAAACCAACAAGCTGACTTAAATACATTTCAGGATCAAATAAGAATGAATAAAATCGTAAACAACATCGTGGTCAGTGAGGAGGAATCAGATGAGCTGAAAGTGCAGATAGATGGCTATTTAAAACAGATAGATAAGTGTATTGCCCATTTGGCAGAATAAATTAACCCCAAATGGCAGAACTATCCATAAAGATCAAAATAGGAAATAGGGAATATCCAATGCGGGTGAAAGCATCGGACGAAGAGCGGATCAGAAAGGCAGGAAAATTATTAAACGGGAAAATAAAAGATTATCAAAATCAATTCGGAATCGATGATTCACAAGATCTTATTGCTATGGTTGCTTTTGATTGCCTCGTTGAAAAACTTAAGCGTGAAGAATCTTCAGAAGTAGCGGATAATTTTGCATTGCGTGAAGTCACTAAATTGAACCAACTCATTTCAGAATCTATTTAATCTGTATCTTACAGCCTGCTAACTGTCCTGTTGTTCTTAAAAGGTAACCTATGGACACCATATTTTTAATCATCATTGTTTCATTAACCACAATGATCCTGGGCTTTTTAACGGGTAGATCTTTACTAGGAAAATCAACAAATAAAAAGGTCTCGGATGCTGAGGAGCAAAGCAGGCTTATTTTAAAGGAAGCCGAAGTCACCGCAGAAAGCATCAGAAAAGAGAAAATTCTCGAGGCCAAAGAAAGCTTCTTTAAAATGAAAAGTGATTTTGAAGAAGAATCTAACAGAAAGAAAAACATCCTTTTAGCCAATGAGCAAAAGCTGAAGCAAAAAGAAATCCATCTCAACCTGCAATTTGAGCAGGTCATAAGAAAAGAAGATGACCTGAATAATCTGAAAGAAACGCTTGAAAACCAAATGGAAATTGCACGTGAGCGAAAAGAAGAATTTGAGAAAATGCAAAAGCAGCAAATTGCAATTCTGGAAAAAGCGGCAAACCTTTCTCGGGAGGAAGCGAGAACTCAATTAATGGAGTCACTAAAGAATGAAGCAAGAACAAATGCTTCAGCCTACATCAAAGGAATGATGGAAGAGGCCAAAATGACCGCTACTAAGGAAGCTAAAAAAGTAGTCATAGAAGCTATCCAGAGAACGGCCACTGAACATGCCATCGAAAACACCGTCTCCGTGTTTAACATAGAAAGTGATGACGTCAAAGGAAAGATCATCGGCCGTGAGGGAAGAAACATACGTGCAATAGAGGCTGCCACCGGGGTAGAAATAATAGTTGACGATACACCAGAAGCTATTATTATTTCAGGTTTTGATCCCATACGAAGAGAGATTGCGAGGCTTTCACTGCACCGACTTGTTCAGGATGGTCGTATTCATCCGGCTAGAATTGAAGAAATTGTAAACAAAACTGCTAAAAATATTGAAGAGGAGATTATAGAAATTGGTGAGCGTACCGTGATTGATCTGGGCATACATGGACTGCATCCAGAATTGATCAAGATTGTAGGAAGGATGCGATTTCGTTCTTCCTATGGTCAGAATCTGCTTCAGCACTCCCGGGAAGTAGCAAATCTGTGCGCAACGTTGGCGTCAGAATTAGGATTGAATCCCAAGCTTGCAAAACGTGCCGGTCTGCTCCATGATATCGGCAAAGTATGGCCTGACGAACCGGAAAAACCACACGCTATTCTGGGTATGGAATTAGCAAAGAAATACAAGGAAAATGTTGAGGTCTGCAACGCAATAGGTGCCCACCATGATGAAATAGAAATGACCTCCATGATCTCTCCTATTGTTCAGGCTTGTGATGCTATTTCAGGATCACGACCAGGTGCCAGAAGAGAAATTATGGAGCAATACCTGAAACGATTAAAAGACCTTGAAGGAATAGCTCTTAATTTTGATGGTGTCAATAAATGTTACGCAATACAGGCTGGAAGAGAGCTTAGAGTCTTAGTAGATGCTGACCATGTAGATGACAATCAGGCTTCTGACCTTTCTTTTATTATTTCTCAAAAAATAGAAAACGATATGCAATATCCTGGACATATCAAAGTGACCGTGATACGGGAGACAAGAGCGGTTGCTTTTGCCAAGTAATAGTTACGTCTATCAAAAACTTTTACGATGAAAGCGACCTCTGTAGCAATATTTGTTCTTAGCTTTATTGATTAAAAGTGGCTTTAATATCCTTCGATGAGCCGATAGAAACTTCAGAACTCCTGACTCAACCCCTTAAAATTCTCTAAAAATCAGGTGTATCTCGTAAATCTACTGGGTAGTAGTCCTGCATTATTTCAAATTCGAAACATCTTTTATGGTTCAGGAAGGAATTTTTTGTCAGTCATGAGTGTGTGTTTGCGACAGAAAGATTTACGTTGAGTCAGGAGTTCTCAAACTTCCAAAAAGAAGCTGGTAATCAATGCCATTTGATAATCACGGCAAAAATGTTTTTGGAAACTAAGCTTATTATATTCAGAAATCCTGACCCGACACCTTAAATTCTCTAAAAATAGGTGAGTATCATAAATATATTTGTCGTAATCCTGTACCATTCTAAGTTCAAAAACATCTATTTTAGTTTAAAAAAAAGAAATTTCCGTCAGTTATCATGGTGTTTTTGCGACATTGATTTTTCCGTTAGGTCAGGATTTCTGAGACTAGCGTGTGTTGCTAACGCACTGGTCAGAATATTTCTCAGGAAAAATAATGCCGGTCAAGTACATTATTAGGATGATCTATGATCATTGTAAACCACAAACAGAATTAATGTAAAACCTGTCAATCTGTTTTTAGGACGATGCAGGGAGTTATAACATGCTTATCATATTCGCGTTAGACTAGCTTCCTGGCATAGATAACGTGCTTCCTGGCATAGATAACGCGCTTCCCGGCATCTGATCGCGATCTCCGGGACGATTTGAATGGCGCCCGGCGCCCGGGAAAGATGCTGACTTTTCCGGGAAGGGGTAAATTTCTCTCAGGACGGAATAAAATTTGCCGGGAAGAGTTTTTTCATTTTGATTAGAACCCATGTAAAAAGTTGACTGTGCAGGGCATGTTGTACCGGAAAACGAGGCTTCTTTCTATGACTGTACCGACCCGCTTTACTCTGAAATCCTCCATCATCTCTTTAAATACCTCTACAAAATCCTTATTTTCATACTCCTTTAAAACATTTACATCAATTGTTCTTTAACAGCTTATTTAAGATGGGTACTTGTTGACGGTATATCCAGGTTAATAACGCACAAGAAACAAAGACAACAATCGACAAAATGAACAAATACCCACCATCATTCATGATTTCGATACCCAGGACAAACAAGTGTGCAAGAATAGCGCCCGCGATGACGCCTAATCCGAGCAAAGCACCTATCCCTGTGGTCCTTGGGATGAGTAGGAGTACGGAAACAATGAGTTCTATGATACCGATACCAATCCGCCCAAAAGGCTCCAAGCTAAGTGCTGAAAAAATAAAAACAGATTCAGGAGAAGCCGAGAATTTAAAATATAGTGTTTGCAAGAGAACAATGGCAGGTATGACTCTCAATACCCAAAGTAAAATTCGATTCTTTTTCATTGGTTAGGTTATTTTGTCAAGGATGTAATTATGGGCACCTCTAAAAACCCACTTTCAATTTTTGAGATGATCTTTTTTTCTGATACTTCGTTATCAAAATACTTATTTAACACTGCTAAACTCCGTTTTTGACGCCTTGTCTCAGAAAAAAAACGCTACGTCAAATTCTTGAATTGAGTTTTTAGAGGTACCCTTATGAATAAATCTAAAATTGTCAACTTGTAAGCTTAACTATATGGTAAGCTTAATCTAATGTTGTGTGTTTTCTTTATCTTTTATGCTCTGGGCTGTCAAAACCAGCACGGCATCCTGCCTCCCATTCATCGGGTAAATTTCCGAACGCCGGAACGCCGCCATTATCTTTCAACATTCTGGCAAGATGAAGACAATTCCACACTAAAAATGTGGTATTCCGATTGGTAAAATCATTTTCCGGCCCGCCTGATCCCTCATCCATATAAGAAGGGCCGGGCCCTGCTTCTCCCATCCATCCGGCATCTGCCTGAGGAGGTACGGTGTAGCCAATGTGAGAAAGTGAAAACAAAATATTCATTGCACAGTGCTTCACTCCATCTTCATTTCCTGTGATCAATGTGGCGCCAACTTTTCCATAGTCCCGGTATTGACCCTTTTCATTGAATTGGTGCGTATATCCATACATTCGTTCTAGGGTTCGATTGCAAACGGATGACTTTTCTCCAAGCCAAACCGAAGTGCCTATAATCACGATGTCACTCGCATCGATCTCTTTTTGAATAAGAGGCCAGTCATCTTTATCCCATTCTGCTGTTTGAGACATATCCAAGCCCAGACCTGCCGGAATTTCATAATCCACCGGTCGTATTATTTTCGTTTGAACTCCTTGGGAATTGAAAACCCGCTCTGCGGTTTTGATCAATCCTTCAGTATGTGAAAGTACCGGTGATCGGTTCAGTGTACAATTTAAAAATAGCGCCTGCAAATCTTTATATTTCGCAGGGGGATTTTCGCAGTGCGCTTCTATTTTTTTGTTTAATTGTTCAGACATTATGTATTTAAAGTTTAATGGTTAGGTCCTGCTTCGTTACATTTTTTAAAAGTAAGGAAATCTCCTTCATTATGAAGTGATCATTTTTATTCTTTCTTGAATGGTATGGCAAAAAACATGTCTGTAATCATATTCCTTCAATCCAAATCCGGCATTATTCATGCATTCCACGTAGGGAGCCGACTTTGATTCAAGTAAATGATTTACCGTAGTTGAATAGAATCCTTTGCAAAACTGGATTTTTGGTTCAAATTGAGGCTTTCAGCATTTCAAAAACGTAGTTTACTGGTCTTAAATGAGGCTTTTGAAATTTTGAGTAAGGAAGAGTTGGGCCAAAAGGCGGGTTTTTCAAAGGGTTCTAATATTCATAGTGAATGATTTTTAATTCCTCAAATTTGGGGAACGATGTTGTCATCTCATTCGAAATCAATTACCGCATATTCAACCTGTTACCTCATCTCAATGAATAACACCCGAATTTTCGGGTTAATCCTAGGAAAGAGCCTGGTTTCTAAACCAAAACATGTCGTATGCTTTGGAGAATAACGAACGGAGAGGGTTGAATTTTACTGCCTCTCCCCTTACTACCAGAGCAGCTACTGGTGTAACCCTCTTCTTTTTTATCTGAGCATAAAGCAAAATGGATATCTGGGATCTGCTGTGAGAGAAAGCGCTCATTTAGCAATAACATTTAGTTTCTGTGTCACCCTTTTAATGCTAAGGCCCTGAACTAAAATAGAGAAGACCACTATTACGTAAGTCACGAAAATAATAAATTCCCTGTAGGGAGAGGGATCAAGTGAGAGCGCTAAGGCCACTGAAATGGCTCCTCGCAATCCGCCCCAAGTGAGTATCTTGATGGTAGCAGATGGATTATCATCGTTTTCATCTGGAAAAATTTTCGATAGGATAAAAACAGTGAGATATCTCGCAATTAAAACAAATGGAATGGCCATACTACTGACCAAGACAAAATTCCATTCAAAAGAAAGCACCAACACCTCCAGTCCAATTAATACAAACAAAATGGCATTTAAAATTTCATCCAAGACTTCCCAGAATAGGTTCATTTCATTTTTTCCTTCCACACTGAAATTCTGGCTTGTTCTTAATTTTTCACCAATGATTAAAGCAGCAAAAACCATAGCCAATGGTCCTGAAACACCCAAAAATGAACATACTGCATATCCACCTAAGGCAATGACCAAGGTCAACATGATATCGATTTTCGGGTCATCAGCAACGGATTTCAACAATTGAAATCCTGCCAATCCAAGTAAAAGACCCATCAATGTTCCGCCCAGTGCTTCTTCAGCAAAAATTTTCAAGATCATTCCAAGACCTACCTCTCCCCGAGTAAAAAGATCAATCAACACCACAAACACCACTACCCCGACACCATCATTGAAGAGTGACTCCCCGGCAATCTTGCTTTCCAACGACTTTTTTACGCCAAGTTCCTTCAAAATGGCTAATGCTGCGATTGGATCCGTGGGAGAAATCAATGCTCCAAACATCAAAGCATAGCCTACAGGCATTTCTATTCCTAGTAAGGAGGTCGCTGCATAGGTTAAAAATCCGATCAATCCAGTGGAAATGAGTATTCCTAGTGTAGCGAAAGAAAGAATAGAAGTTCTTTCCATGGACAGATCTCTCACCTGAAGGCGCAATGCTCCGGCAAAAAGCAATAAGCTCAACATTACGTCAAAAAGGAGTGTCTTAAAGTCCAGGGTGGTAACCAGAGCACATACCTCATGAAAAAGTACGTCATTGAGAACTTGAAGAATTCCAAGCGGAATTGCCATGATGATAGCCAGTAAGGTTAAACCAATGGTGCCGGGCAGCTTGAGGAACTTATGATTGATGTAACTGAACAGACCAGCCAGGCTTAGCAAAATGATAAATGACTGGAACTTACTCATAACTTAAAAGTAAACACTTGATTGGAAGTAGTACATGTTATTAGAAAGTCGTCATCATTGAGTTCGGTAGGGTTACCGGGAAACTCCTCTTTGGTTAGGTTAAGTTGATCAGTATTTTATTATTCCAATCTGGAAAAAAAGAATCAGAACTCTAATCCGTAATACTGTTTGTCGCTTGGCTTCATTATTTCAATAATCAGTTAATAAAAACAAGAAAAGCCCACACATGTGTGTGGGCCTTTCACCACTTTACCTAATATATATGAATGTTTAAATCTATTCAATTGTGAAGTAACTCGTTTTAGCAAAATGATCACTTGTTATGGTAACGGCATAATCACCAGGAGTGAAACGATATTTCTTACCGATGAGTCCGCGTTGTCCTTCTAATTTATCGAGTATGAGTACTTTACCATCTTGAGTTTTAATATTAATGAACAAATCATTGTTTTTGTCTGATATCAATTTCACAAGGACATTTTCATCGTTTTTTACCAATTTGGGGAAGAATATTTTTTCTAGTTCATCTTCTTTGACCTCAATTCTTTCCTTTTGAACGACTACCGGTAGTGTCTGTACTTTGTAATCATCTGCTATTACCAGTCTGTAGTTTCCAATCTTTAGTTTAGAAAGATCAAAAAATAATCTTAGCACATTTCCTTTGGATCTTGATTTATACAATATCTGTCCTAGATTATCTTTGATGTACGATGTAGTAGCACCTTGAACACCCATTACCTCTATTCGAAATTTTTTCTCACCTACCATATTCACTTTCAGTGCGCTCTCGCTAGCATTCACGTGAATTGCACCAATAGAAACGACTATCGCCACAAATAATTTGATTGCTTTTTTCATATCTTTATTCTCTTATCTAATGATGATACAAACTTAGACCCGTGCTTTCGATCAAATCTCCTTACAATTATCATATATCTATGGAATTTTAACATTTAATGAATCACCTTCATTTAAATATCACTTTTGTTAAAGATTTTCATAGTAAAAATCTACTTTATTAAATGAATATATAATTGAAAATAGATGAAATAGCCAATAAAAAGCTGGCGAGTCCGCCTTTAGAAAAAGTGGTAATGCCTCATGAAGGGTCCATTCTTATCCGTCACTTCCATAAAGACAGAAGAAATACGAGACCTTATTGGCATTATCATCCGGAATTGGAATTAGTGTATGTAAAAGGTGGTAATGGTAAACGACACATAGGAAGCCATCTTTCTTATTTTAATGACGGTGAACTGGTTCTTATTGGTTCCAATCTGCCTCATCAGGGATTTACTGAAAGAATCGATGGAAAAGAGAGTGAGACAGTAATTCAGATGCTTCCGGACTTTTTAGGCCCCGATTTTTTTAATATTCCCGAGATGTTTGGCATTTCAAAGCTATTTGAGAGAGCTAAGAAAGGATTATCCTTTGGAAAGCAGGATCAGGATATGATCGGAGAAAAGATTATTGCTCTTGTAAATAAAGATAAGTTTAGTCAAATATTGGGATTGCTTGAGGTCTTAAGAGATCTCTCACTATCTGAAGACTACAAAATTTTGAATGCGAATGGTTTTCTATTGGTATCAAAACCACAAGATAACGATCGGTTGAATAGGGTACTTAACCATATTAAGGAAAACTTTCAGAGCAGCATTACGCTGGAAGAAATATGTGATCTGGCAGGAATGACAGAACCTTCTTTTTGCAGGTATTTTAAAAAAATCACCGCAAAAACATTTACGCAGTTCCTAAACGAGTACAGGTTAGTCCATGCTTCTAAGCTTCTTTCCGAGAAACAAATCAGCATTACTGAAGTGTGCTTTGAAAGTGGATTCAGTAATTACTCGCACTTTGTTGAAAAATTCAAGAAGTTCACGAGCAAAAGTCCATCCGAATATAGAAAAGGTATCCAGGATGTTTTGGAGTAGGTAATTACATGAATTTCATACGCCGATCGTTTATTTTTAATTGTACACATTGAATTGGCCATAAACCGCAGTCAGACTGTTTCATCTGGCAGTTGTATACGTTCGCTTTCCAATTTTTGTGTTCATCTCACGCTTCGGATAGGCACCAATAACGCATAGGACTATTTTATCAATTTGACTATGCGTCATTTACGAAGGTTTATAAATGAACACGATCCCTTCGAACCTTAGTTACCTAAAAACTTATGTTTAGTCGGCATCATCATTTAATATGCAGCAGAGGGGCTTAATCGTAAATTAATCTATAAGATCAACAACTTTTAAGAACCCCTTTTTTTGGCAAGGATTAACTCTTAGGGTAAATAGCCGTATCTCCTAGCTCTTCTTCAATTCTCAACAATTGGTTGTATTTAGCCATTCGATCAGATCTACTCATGGAGCCGGTTTTGATCTGCCCTGCATTTGTTGCTACGGCTATATCCGCAATGGTAGCATCTTCTGTTTCACCTGACCTATGAGAAACCACAGCTGTCCATCCTGCTTTGTGTGCCATTTCAATAGCATCTAATGTTTCAGACAAAGTACCGATCTGGTTAACCTTAATGAGGATTGAATTAGCGGCATTTTCTTTGATCGCTCTTTCCAAAAACTCTACGTTCGTAACAAGCAAATCGTCTCCTACCAACTGGCACTTATCTCCAATTTTAGATGTAAGCATTTGCCAACCTTCCCAGTCGTTCTCATCACATCCATCTTCGATACTGTCTATAGGGTAATCGTTAACCAGTTTTGCCAGGTATTCGGTCTGCTCTGTACTTGATTTTTTTGCACCACCATCTCCTTCAAATTTGGCGTAATCGTAGACACCCTCTGTAAAAAACTCGGATGACGCACAATCCATAGCAATGGTTAGATCGCTTCCGGCTTTATAGCCAGCTTTATCCATAGCCGCTAACACACTCTCCAACGCTTCCTCTGTGCCTCCGGCAAAGTTTGGAGCAAAACCTCCCTCATCCCCAACAGCGGTACTTAATCCTTTTTCTTTGATGATAGCTTTCAGGTTATGGAAAACTTCACTTCCCATTCTTAAGGCTTCAGAAAAGGTAGGAGCTCCAACAGGCCTGATCATAAATTCTTGAAATGCGATGGGAGCGTCTGAGTGAGACCCCCCATTAATAATATTCATCATTGGTACGGGAAGCATTTTTGCATTGGCTCCTCCAATGTATCTATACAGTGGAAGTTGGGAGGCATCTGCACCGGCTTTTGCTACCGCCAATGAAACTCCCAATATGGCATTAGCACCTAACTTGGATTTATTCGATGTGCCATCCAGATCGATCATCAATTGATCAATAAAATTTTGCTCCGTAGCCAACAACCCTTCTACTTCAGGCGCAATAACGTCATTGACATTATCCACTGCTTTCTGGACACCTTTGCCCATATATCGGGATTTGTCACCGTCTCTCAGTTCTACTGCTTCATGCTCTCCGGTAGATGCTCCTGAAGGAACCGCCGCGCGTCCAATGTCACCATCCTCGGTAACAACTTCTACTTCTACGGTAGGATTACCTCTTGAATCCATGATTTGCCTGGCAAATACACTTTCTATGATGCTCATTATTTTGTCTCGTTTATAAGGTTAAGAAAATCATCAAAAAGGTAAGTAGAATCGTGCGGACCCGGAGAAGACTCCGGGTGGTATTGTACTGCAAAGGCAGGTTTCCCGTTTAACCGCAGCCCTTCTACTGTATTATCGTTTAAATCTATGTGAGTCAATTCGGCCTCTTTCGAATTTTTCAACGACTCCATCTCTACTGCAAATCCATGATTTTGTGAGGTGATCTCCCCAAGTCCGGTTTCCATGTTCTTCACCGGATGGTTTAGTCCTCTATGACCATGATGCATTTTATATGTTTTTATTCCTACTGCTTTAGCCAGGATTTGAATCCCCATGCAAATCCCGAAAAGCGGCTTTTCTTCAGCTAAAATGTCTTTGGTAGTGGTGGCTGCATATTCCATCACTTCCGGATCTCCCGGACCATTTGACAAGAAATAGCCATCTGGATTCCAGGACTCCATGTCTTCAAAAGAGGAGGTTGCCGGAAAAACCTTGACCCGACAGTTTCGCTTTTTAAAGTTTTGAAGAATAGACCGTTTCACTCCCAGATCTAATACTGCTATTTTTTGCCCGGTGTTATCCGAACCTACTTCAAAAGCTTGCTTAACAGTCACTTTAGTAGAAAGCTCCAATGATTTCATACTTGGGACTTTTTTTAGTTCCGCTTGAAGAGGAGCTCCTTCCAGCTGAGAAGAAATGATTGCATTCATTGCGCCTTGCACCCGAATATGTCTCACCAATTTACGGGTATCAAGCCCTGCTATGCCTACTGTTTCATGAGCTTCCAAAAATGCCTGTAAGCTTCCTGTTGCGCTTGTCCTGCTGAAAATTTGTGAAAAATCATTGACCACTAATCCGGTGATGCTTGGTTGATCGCTTTCTACTTCATTATTCAATGCGCCGTAGTTTCCTATGTGGGAGGTAGTGTTGACGATGATTTGTCCAAAATAGGATGGATCCGTATAAATTTCCTGATAGCCCGTCATTCCTGTATTGAAACAGATTTCGCCCCCTGACGTACCGGACTTTCCGATGGAATGCCCTTCAAATGAGGTACCGTCCTCCAGAAGTAAGGTGGCTTTTTTTCTCGTAGGGTATTTTATCATATCTACAAAACAAAAATAACCTGACCTCCTACAATATGAAAGCCCTCCAAGCTTATCCGAACGATTAAATAAATGTGACCAACAACTACATGGTCTTCTTTTCAAACTATGAGTAGTTCGGATCATAAAACGAAGTGTAATTAAGAGCGGAAAGAGATATTTGATGAAGTGCGCAAGCTAAAAAGTAGATTTATTAAAAGAATTCTAAAAGGATACCTCTAAAAATCCACTTTCAATTTTTGAGATGATCTTTTTCTCCTGATACTTCATTATCAAAATACTTGTTTAACGTCGCTAAACTCCGTTTTTGACGTCTTGTCTCAGAAAAAACGCTACCTCAAATTCTTGACCTAAGTTTTTAGAGGTGCTCTAAAGTGTTCTATAGTCAAAAATAAATGTAGGTAAATCGTTTGATCGAACATTTCAATCTGCTTTTCGAAAAATTAATGAATGGGTTTGATTTATGTAATAAACAATGGCTTTTAGCTAATTCTTAGCCTTAATTTTATCTCGGATCATATATAGAATCCTTTGCAAAACTGGATTTTTGGTTCAAATCAAGGCTTTCAGAATTTCAAAAACGTAGTTTACTGGTCGTAAATGAGGCTTTTGAAATTTTGAGTAACGAAGAGTTGGGCCAAAAGGCGGGTTTTTCAAAGGATTCATATAATCAAAATGAAAAAAATTAGTAGTGCATTATTACTATTAGCTACTTTTCTAGTGTATTAGCACAAAATAAATTTCCAGAATCCGGGGATGTTGGCATAGGAACAATAAGCCCAAGCTCACCACTAAATATAGTTGAAGCAGGAACGGCAAATAGTGTAGATCGTTTTATTGAAGTAGTAAACTCAACGCAAGGAGGAACAGGTCTGGGAACTTCTATTGATTTTGTTCATCGTTGAACTGCTAATGCAAATAGAACCTCTGGCAGAATTGTATCAATTAATGAAAATGATTTTAATGGATCATTTAACAATGATGCAGGAATGGTATTTTATACTCTGGAAGATGCTACTTCCGTAGAGAGATTACGAATAAAACACAATGGAAATGTT
>JBCDKO010000005.1:0-60935 GCA_038746525.1 Bacteroidota bacterium | reverse complement strand
TGCTGGCTTTCCTTACCAATCCTGCGATCCCCTATGACAACAATCAGGCAGAAAGGGATTTGCGAATGATTAAAACACGGCAGAAGATCTCCGGTTGCTTTCGAAGCACTCAAGCGGGTGAGGCTTTTGCCACCATTAGAGGTTTCGTATCTACCCTGAAAAAACAGCGCACCCATCTCTTCGATGGATTCAACCTGTTATTTCGATCCCCAGAATATCTCCTGGAGCAGCTTGATATGGCTGAATAGTAACAACAAATTGAGCATTCAGTTATTCTTCCTGACTTCCAACATCTTGATGGCGGTAGCGGCTGCTTCATCACCTTTATTTCCATATTTTCCTCCGGCACGATCCAAGGCTTGTTGTAGGGTGTCAGTAGTGAGTACTCCGAATATGACGGGCTTGTTGTATTTCAAGCTCACACTCGTAATACCATTGGCTACCGCATCACAAATAAAATCAAAGTGCCTTGTTTCTCCTTGGATGACACATCCAAGACAGATCACCGCGTCAATCTCATTTTTTTCTGCCATCCATTGCCCACCTAAACTCAATTCAAAGGTACCGGGCACATTTATTCGCTCGATTTTGTCGCGATTTGCTCCGGTTCTGAGTAGGGTTTGGTAGGTTCCTGAGTAAAGTGATTCTGTAACTTGTTCATTCCACTCAGCCACAACAATCCCAAAAGTACACTTCCCGGTATCAAAATTCTTATTATACTTAACGTCACTAAGATTTTTCTCTGAACTTGCCATGCAATACGATAATAGAGCTTTATTCTGGAATCATTTCAAAATAAAGCTCCATGGATAACAAAGTGATCATATAAATTTAGCACAACCGAAGGATTACTGTGCTAACGCCAACAGTCTGGCTTTTTGTTTTTTTGCATCATGTACTTCTGAGGAAGAAGGATATTCTTTTTCAATGATCCCATATATCTCAGCTGCCTCAATAAGTGATCCATTTTGCTCATGGGCTATGGCCAATTTCTTTAGATAGATAGGCGTAAACGATTCATTTGGCTTATAATCTGCTGCTCTTTTATAATAATTGATAGCATTTTCAAAGTCGTCTTGTTCCATGTAAGCATCACCGATCAACGCATAGGCCCTAGCTTGGACTAAATAATCATTACTATCAAAGTCTTTCAGGTATCGAATTGCACCATCGAAGTCCCCTAGCTGTAGATAAGAAGCTCCGGCATAAAAGTTAGAAAGGTTTGCTGCGCTGGTACCAGGAAATTCCTCTATGATCTCAAGAAAACCATAACTATTGCCATCGCCGTTTAGGGCTAATCCAACACTGTCCGCTTCAAAATAGAACTGGGCCTGAAAAAGCTCTTCCTGAGCAGAATTGTTCTGATCCGTGATGTAATAGTTATACCCTGCAAAAGCCACTACAATGACCGCCAATACTCCTCCTACCCCAAAAACCAGCGTCTTATTTCTTTTATCATTAAAAAACTCGTTGGCTTTATCTAAGATCACATTGGGATCATCCAAAACATCAATGCCGTCTTCTTTCTTTTTCTCTTTTGCCATTTTTTACATGAATTGTCTGGCGTTTGTCTACACTTCCAGTAATCTCAAATTATTCCTGTGCAGTAGCAATTTTCAAGCGCAAAGATATATTTTTTGTCTGGATGTGTTAGATATCAAAAAATTATGAATTTATAAAGGGATAATCAGCCTCCACATAGTTGTCGGTATAGGCCTCCAATGCCTCCGGCCAAGGGGAATCTTCTGCAAATTTTACAGCTTCTACTACTCTGTTCTTGATTTCCTGGTCTATCTTCTTCAACTGATCTTCTGTAGCCCATTTATTTTCGAACATGGTTTGTTTTACTTGTTCTATTGGATCCTGACTCTTATATTCTTCTAATTCATTCTTTGTTCTGTATTTTGCAGGATCGGACATAGAGTGCCCTTTATAACGATAGGTCCTAAATTCCAGGAATGTTGGTCCATCTCCTTTTCTAGCACGGTCTGCGGCACGCTTCACGGAGTTGTGAACCTCCTCTACTTTCATGGCATCTATTCCTTCTGAGGGCATATCATATGCCTGTGCAAGTGTATGTAGTTCAATCACATTAGAGGTTCGCTGCACCGAAGTACCCATGGCGTATCCATTGTTTTCAACGACGAAAATCGTAGGCATTTTCATGGTCATCGCCATATTAAGTGCTTCGTGAAATGCTCCTTGCCTTACTGCTCCATCTCCCATATAGCAGATACATACATTTTTTGTTTCCAAGTATTGTTCTGCAAAACCAATTCCTGCTCCTAAGGGTATTTGAGCGCCTACTATCCCATGCCCTCCCATAAAATTCACATTTTTATCAAACATGTGCATGGATCCGCCTTTGCCTTTTGAAACACCCGTAGCTTTTCCGAAAAGCTCTGCCATTACTTTCTTCGGTTCTGTGCCTAGTGCCAAGGGATGCCCATGATCTCTGTAGGCCGTAATGTATTTATCATCTTTTTCCAGCGCCGATACAGCCCCGACTGCGCATGCTTCCTGGCCAATATACAGATGACAAAAGCCTCGTATTTTTTGCTGACCGTAGAGCTGGCCGGCTTTTTCTTCAAACCTTCTTATTAATTGCATAGAGCGAAACCACTCCATGTATTGTTCCTCTGTGAATTCTTTTTTGCTTTCAATTTCCTTTTTAACAATCATAACAGAATTTTTATTCCCTTAGCAGGTGTTTGATCTTCGCTCTGCAATAGCACACGAAATTACTTCAAAATCAATGATCCTAAAAAAACTTAGGCTTACGAGTTTTAAAAATCATTCAAATAATTCTTTTGAGTTTGGAAAGAGAATTAACTGTGTTTTGGGGAAAAATGGAAAGGGAAAAACCAATTTGCTGGATGCCATTTATTATCTCTCGTTTTCAAAAAGTGGGTTAGGTTCTCATGATCGGTTTTCAACTATGCATGGGAAACCTGCTTTTACAATTTTTGGTGAATATGATGAGCTAACTACGGCCATCCAATACATAAAGGGAAAAAGCAAAATACTAAAGATCGATGGTGCAGAGCCTGAACGATTGAGCGATATTATAGGTAGAGTCCTATTGGTAATGGTCTTGCCAAATGATACCAGTATGATTATGGAAGGAAGTGATCTGCGAAGAAAATTCTTTGATGGTGCCTTGAGTCAGTTTGACCTGTCTTATTTGGAATCCCTTCTAAAGTACAATAAAGTTTTAAAGCAAAGAAATAGTCTTTTAAAGCAAACTGGTGGTCAGGTGGTTAATCATGCTCTTTTAGAAACATACGACGATCAGTTGATTCCTCTCGCACAAAAAATTTCTTCAGAAAGAAATGCACTTAATCAGTTATTTGAACCATACCTTCAAAAAAACTACAAAGAACTCCATGATAATCATGAAGTTCCCAAGATGAATTTTAAAACGCATGTCGATCAAGACTTTGTTAAACGATTTAAGTCCAGCTTTCAGAAGGATCAAATGATGCAACGCACGCTTTTAGGGAGTCATAAAGATGATTATGAATTCATTTTGGATGATGAGCCTATCAAAAAGTTTGGTTCTCAAGGGCAGCAAAAAACATTCACCATTGCGCTTAAACTAGGACTTTATGATTTTTTGATGAAAAAAACCGGGAAAAAACCCTTACTTCTACTGGATGATATTTTTGACAAACTAGATGATAGTCGAATTCAGCTGTTGGTTTCCTTGCTCAAGGATGGGGATAGATTTGGACAAATATTCATCACAGATGCTAGGAAAGATCGAAGCAAAGCGCTTTTTAAGAATGAAAAAGGAGTGAACTTTATAGAAATTAACTAATATTAGATGAGCATAACTCAGAATTCTTAGCATAACCAACCGAGTATGGATCAGTTTATGGAAATTTCATGTGGCCATTGGAAATAAACTTATTGAATTAAGTTTTTAATAAATAGCTCTGACAAGCTGCGAACAAAAGAAAATGGATCATTCAGATAAAGCAAACACTATGAATCAGCAAATCTCTAAATCCAAATGTGCTAAGTATGCATGCTAAACTCCACTTTTCACATTTACTAAATACCCTAGTTCAATAAATTTATATAGATGAAAGAAGACCCAATCAAAAGTTTTAGAAATGCGTTCGAAAATTTTTTAAGAGAAGAAAACCTAGAGCACACGTATAAGCAAAAACAATTAATCGCAAATTGGGGAGAGGTAATGGGGAAAACAATTGCTTCAAGAACTATTAACCTTTTCATTTCAAATAAGGTGTTATTTATAAAACTTTCTTCCGCTCCCCTAAAAAATGAAATGTTACATACAAAACCTCAGATTTTGGCATTAGTGGAGAAAGAATTAGGCAGCGGAGAAGTAATAGATGTCAGATTTTTATAACTGTTTCGAATTTAACGGTAATCTCCACATGATGTAATAATCGAAAGCTGTAGAGTTATCTCTCCTGGTCTTTCCGAAACCAGGGATATCAAATGTTTTCAATATTCCTTCTCCATTTACTTTCCGATAGGTTTGCCAGCGCATGGTAAAGCCCATGTAAAGATCGGATATGATTCTTCCTCTTAGGTTAAGGGTGACTTCTAGCCATCTAGCGTTTAAATCAGTATTTGAAAATTCGAAATCCTCCGTGCCAAAACCTTGATCGCTAGAGTAATCTAGATCATCCTTGAATCCTGCCCTGGCATAGCGGAGACCAAGTGAAAGAACATTACCACTTTCCTGATCTTTCACAAAATTCCAATCGCCTCCAAAACGAAAGTACTGTCCTGAATTTACATAATTGAATGTCTCTCCCCTTCTATTTTTTTCAGTTCCCAAATCTAGAACAGCAATAGCTCTGCTCATCCCCATTCTAGCCTGTATCTCATGAGTAGTAAGTCCCTGTCCAAGAAGTGTTCTTCCAGTTCTGATAGCATTAAAGCCAAGCATTAGATGATGAGGAGTCCAATTTACTTTTTCTTGGGAAGTATTTTCTTGGGGAGTATTTTCTTGTGGGATATTTGATGGTTGGGCCACAGAAACCACAACTAATGAAGCTAGCCAAAGGCTAAAAATATACTTCAACATTGGTCGCTATTTGGCGATTAGTAATTCTTCCTGGTATAGACAAAGAGTCGAAAGTATATCGTATAGTATCCAAATTGCTAAAGAATATGGACGGATCGCAATCATCATCAAAGATACTTATCTGGAACTCATGGCTCATTATAAGCTCGAAGCTGGAAGTATCTGATGTAAATAAAAACAGGGTCTGATCTGTATTTGGATTTAAGGGGAGTTCGGCTTCGGTTGAATCACTTTTATAAACAGTGTTGGAATAAATTGTATCCTCTGAACTAATAACGAAACCTACGCTTTTGGACGTTTTTGATTCTAAGTCAAAAAATTTTAACACCATAAAATCTTGCTCATCATTTGTACCGCAGTTTTCAATGTCATTGCATGATACGAACAAACAAATGAGTGATATAATAATGAGTTTCTTCACATAAGGGCAAAATTAAACCTTAAAGGATCTTAAAAATGTAACCTTCATTTTCAATTAGTTTTGCATGTTAGAATGAAAACGAAGGGCTTAAAGAAAACCAAAGTCAACATTGTCACACTAGGGTGTTCCAAAAACTTGGTAGATTCTGAAATAATGCTGACACAACTGAGAGGCAACAATATTGATGCCATTCATGAATCTAGAAAAGATGATGCAAATGTGGTGGTCATCAACACCTGTGGATTCATCGAGAATGCAAAGCAAGAATCTATAGATACCATTTTGCGGTATGTGGATGCGAAAGAAGAGGGGAAAGTGGAAAAAGTTTACGTATCCGGCTGTCTTTCCCAGCGCTACAAAGAAGAGCTAAAAGAGGAAATTCCAGATGTAGATGCATGGTTTGGCACCGGAGATCTGCCTGCATTATTGAAAAAATTCAAAGTTGACTTTAAAAAAGAACTGTTAGGAGAGAGGATCACGACCACGAGCAGCCATTATTCTTATTTGAAAATTGCAGAGGGATGTAACAGACCATGCAGCTTTTGCGCTATCCCGTTGATGCGTGGAAGACATATTTCTAAACCGATGGAACAAGTAGTTTCTGAAGCAGAATCATTAATTAGCCAGGGCACAAAAGAAATTTTATTGATCGCTCAGGATTCTACTTATTATGGACTTGACCTTTATAAAAAAAGGACGCTGGCCGAGTTAATGAATCGGCTGGCTGATATAGAAGGACTGGATTGGATTAGGCTTCATTACGCTTTTCCAACCGGCTTCCCCGAAGATGTGCTTAGCATCATAGCTGACCGACCTAACATTTGCAATTACCTGGATATCCCACTACAACACGCTTCTGATCATATGCTAAGAATGATGAGAAGAGGCACTACAAGAGCTAAAACAGAAGCATTACTCGAAAAAATGAGAGATAAAGTGCCGGGTATCGCTATTAGAACCACACTGATTGCCGGGCATCCGGGAGAAACAGAAGATGACTTTGAACAGATGCTTGATTTTGTTGAAAAGAATCGCTTCGAAAGATTAGGTATCTTTACTTACTCACATGAAGAGAACACCTATTCGCATAGTTTCAAAGATGATGTGCCGGAAAAACTCAAACAGGAACGCGCAAACACTGTGATGGAATTGCAGGAAGAAATATCCATGAATATCAACGAGTCAAAGATTGGGAAAAATTTTAAAGTATTGATCGATCGCTTCGAAAGTGGGAATTTTATAGGTAGAACAGAATACGATTCTCCGGAGGTTGATAACGAAGTGATTGTACCAGCTAATGATTCATATCTTAGCATCGGTGATTTTGCTCAAATCAGAATAACAGATGCCACCGCATTTGATCTATACGGTGAACCTGTTACTATCTGATACGTTACAACTAAGTGAGAAAAGAAACCATTCCTCTAAGAGAAACGAATTGTTTTTCAAAAACCTTTATTGACTACATTTCTAGGGATAAAAAACTAACCCCTCATTATCGAGCTTTTCCTGTCAAAGAAAATTTTAAAGAAGTCATTGAATCGAAAAACTTCGACAAAAAAAAGCGTGAAGTTCTGGTAGATACCCTTTTTGATCATTACTCAAACCTTGAAACCTCAGAGTTGGTTTTGCATAACATTAACCTTCTAAAAAAGGATAAGTCTTTCACAATTACTACAGGTCACCAACTTAATATTTTTACAGGTCCCTTATATTTTATCTATAAGATTATTACTGTAATTACCACATGCAGAGAGCTAAAAAAGGTGTATTCAGATTGTGATTTTATCCCTATTTATTGGATGGCTAGTGAGGATCATGACGCGAAGGAGATTAGCTCTTTTCGCTATGAAGGAAAGAAAATAGAATGGCAAACTGATCAAACAGGGGCGGTTGGAAGATTTGATCCGACTTCTTTACAGGAAATTGCCAAATCGTTACCCGAGCGTGCTTGGTTTTTTGTCAATGCCTATAAAAATAAAAACCTTGCTCAGGCAGTCAGAAGTTACGTCAATCATCTTTTTAAAGACGAGGGCCTCGTTGTTGTAGACGGTGACGACCCACGGCTGAAAAGAAATTTAATTAAAGTTATAGAAGAGGATCTTTTCACCCATACACCGGAAACAATGGTCTCCCAGACTACCAAAACACTCGCATCTACAGGTTATAAAGCACAGGTATTTCCGAGACAGATCAATTTTTTTTATCTCAATAACCACTTGAGGGAACGAATCGTCCGAACCACAAAAGGTTTTGAGGTAGTTGGCAAAACGATTCAGTTTAGCAATGCCGAAATAAAAGAGTTAATCCAAGCTCACCCTGAAAAATTCAGCCCAAACGTTATTCTCAGACCTCTTTATCAGGAATTAATTCTCCCGAATCTTGCTTATGTTGGAGGTCCTTCTGAGTTGGTTTATTGGTTACAACTTAAGGCTGTTTTTGAATATTTCGAAGTTTCCTTTCCGTTACTAATGCCTAGAAGCTTTGCAATGATCTGTTCCAGAACCGACCAGGTGAAATGGAATAAAACCGGTCTCACAACAAAAGACTTATTCCTGAGCGTAGACAAAGCCTTTTCCAAATGGATTCCGGATAATGTCAATGGCAAAGTAAACTACGCTGATGAAATAGAGATATTAACTGAGTTAAGTGAAAAAATGAAATTAAAAGCATCTCAAATAGACCCAACCCTGACACAACATCTTGAAGCGCTTCACACAAGCTTTCGAAAAAGGATCCAGAAAGCAGAGAAGAAAATACTTAGAGCTGAAAAGCGAAAACACAGCGAGAAAAGGAAACAAATTGAATCTGTAAAAAAGTCCCTTTTTCCAGAGGGTAGCTTACAGGAAAGAGAAGAAAATTTCCTCACTTATTACATAAAAGATCCTCAGTTTATTCAGGAATTGATAAATCAATTAGATCCTTTTCATTTTGAAATGCATTTACTTTTTGAATAGTCAGATGAATATTACAAGGCCGACCTTATTGATAGATGAAGTAAAATGTAGGGCAAACATTGCCAAAATGGTTGCGATAGCAGATAGAGCACACGCTATTCTACGGCCTCATTTCAAAACACATCAATCCGCCAGAATCGCAGATTGGTTTAGAGAAGCCGGTATAGATCAATGTACAGTAAGTTCAGTTTCTATGGCCCAATATTTTGCAGAAAATCACTGGAATGATATTACCATCGCCTTTCCTTATAATCCGCTTGAGGCAAATGAAATTAATCGGTTAGCAAGTATGGTGGAGCTTAATATTTTGTTAGAATCTGAAGCGAGCCTTCAACACGCTAAAGATCATCTAACTGAAAAAGCAGGTTTTTTCATTAAGATAGATGTTGGCACTCATCGGACCGGCCTGGATCACAGACATGAGAGCACCATTTCAAATCTGGTTAACACATCTTCCGATCAGTTGACCTTCAAAGGATTTTTGGCACATGCAGGACATACTTACAAAACAAAAAGCAAGAAAAATGTCACAACTATATTCGATAAAGCTAAAAATATACTTCTTCCTTTGAAGGAAAAATTCGGAGGAGTTCTCTCTTATGGAGATACTCCTTCATGTAGCATGATAGAAGATCTTTCTATGTATGATGAAATCAGACCAGGAAACTTTGTTTTTTATGATTGGATGCAATATGAAATTGGATCTTGCAATGTCGATGAAATTGCAGTGTGCCTGGCCTGCCCGGTGGTAGCGCTCCATTCTGAGAGAAATGAGGCGGTCGTTTATGGAGGTGCGGTACATTTATCGAAAGATCAGGTAGAGAGCAATGACGAAGCCTCCTTTGGGAAAGTGGCAAGACTTAAAAGATCAGGTTGGGAGTCTGAAATAGTTGGAAACGTTGTGCGCGTTTCTCAAGAGCACGGCATCGTCCAATTACCAGATAAATTCCTCACCGAGCTAAAAGTTGGTGACCTCATTGGTATCATTCCTGTACATTCGTGTCTTACAGCAGATTTACAAGGAAACTATTTTTCTACAAATGGAGATTACATTGACAAAATCCTTAAAAATTAATACTCGCCTTCCTTTCCACCTGGTCATTTTTATCTCCTTTTTCGGTTTTCCAAAAGCAGATCCCCGAGATTCATTGGATATTATGATCGGTCAGATGATTATGGTAGGTATCGGGGATTTTAATGTAGTGGATAGTGATGAGCCTATTTTTCAAGAGATCAAAAACGGCAAAGTGGGTGGAGTAGTTCTTTACGAAAAAAACATACTTTTCGAAAGCCCCAAACCGGAGTTGGCGCTGTTGGTAGAAAAGCTACAAAAACAAGCTGAAATTCCTCTTTTTATTAGCATAGACGAAGAGGGAGGCAAGGTCTCACGGATGAAAACCAGATATGGCTTCCCCAAAAGTGTTTCTGCACAGTATCTTGGAGAGCTGGATCATGTTGATTCTACCCGCTTTTATGCCAAGCAGACTGCGATCATTCTTAGCAGTTTTGGGATTAACATGAATTATGCTCCGGTTGTAGACGTCAATCTCAACCCTGCAAATCCGGTTATCGGTAAAATAGAAAGAAGTTTTTCTAAAGATTATCACAAAGTGATCAAGCATGCTAGCATAGTAATAGACGAACACAGAAAAAAAAATGTGGTCCCTGTTTTAAAGCATTTTCCAGGTCATGGCAGCAGCAGAAGTGATACACATATAGGTCTGACGGACGTAACAGAAACCTGGCGAATGGAGGAGGTGTACCCTTATTCAGCATTAATTGACAGTGGAAACGTCAGTGCAATAATGACTGCTCACATTGTGAATAGAACATTAGACGAAACTAAAAACCCGGCTACTCTCTCCGAAAGAGTTGTAACAGGTTTGCTAAGAGACTTCCTGAAGTTTGATGGAGTGATCATCTCGGATGATATGCAAATGGGCGCAATAAATAATGAGTATGGTCTTAGAGAGGCCATTCGACTTTCGTTGCTAGCCGGCGTAGATATCCTTTTATTTGCAAATAATGTTTTTGACGGTGAACGTGTTTCATCAAGTACCATTCATTCGATCATAAAAGATTTGATTTTTGATAAGATGATTAGCATAGATCGGATTAAAGATTCTTATAAACGTATTATAAGGCTCAAAGACGAGATAGGGCTCTATGATCGAGATTATTATGAATCTTTAAAAAGAAAGCTGAAAGACTACTAGATTCTTTAAAAAACCTGTCTTTGGCCCAACTCTTCATTACTCAAAATTTCAAAAACTCTATTTACAATCAGTAACTACGTTTTGTTATTCGGAAAAGCCTCGATTTGAACCAAAAAAATCTAGTTTTACAAAGGATTTCTACAATGATTCATCTATTTACTTTGTTTGGTATATAAACGGGAAGCAATTACTAAATAGCCACATTTACATGTCGTTCCGCGTGGTAAGAGGATCTTACCAATGGCCCAGATTCTACATACTTGAGTCCTCTTTTTAGTCCCTCTTCTCTAAAATGATCAAATTTGTCCGGATGAACGAATTCTGCCACTTCTATGTGGCGTTTAGTGGGTTGCAAATATTGCCCTAGTGTGAGAATATGTAACCCATGCGCTACCAAATCATCCATAGCCTTGTATACTTCTTCATCTTTTTCACCTAGCCCAAGCATTATGCCTGACTTGGTTCGTTTGCCTGCCTCATTTATACGTTCAATTTGTTCTAGACTTCGGTTATATCTAGCTTGTGGACGAACTCTTCTGTAAAGGCTTTCTACTGTCTCCATGTTGTGAGACACTACCTCTTGTCCTCCATCGATCATTCTATAGAGAGCTTCCCAGTTTCCTTTTACATCAGGAATCAACGTTTCTATGGTTGTCTTAGGAGATGCGCTTTTTGTTTCAATCACCGTGTGGTACCAGATTTCTGCCCCTCGGTCCTTCAACTCATCCCGATTTACAGAGGTAATAACAGCATGTTTAACTCTCATCAGCTTAATAGCCTCAGCAACACGTTTTGGTTCTTCCCTATCGTACTCTGGCGGTCTACCTGTGGCTACAGCGCAGAAAGTACAACTTCGGGTACAAACATTTCCTAAGATCATGAAAGTCGCAGTACCCTCTCCCCAACACTCACCCATGTTTGGACAGTTTCCGCTTTCACAGATTGTATGCAATTTATGCTGATCAACAAGCTTTCTTACCTTCGAATAGTTTTCACCAACAGGTAGCTTCACTCTTAGCCAATTTGGCTTTTTCTTTCTTTCCGGTTTTTCAATAACTGGCAGATCAATCATATTAAATCCTTAGCTGAATGGCAAATCTAGACTGAAATAACGAAAACAATCATTTTCGAGATCCCCAAAAGAGCGTGAAGAAAACAGAAGAATAAACAGAATTGTTTGACTGGGCAGGCATAATAACAATTTTCTCAGTAAAAGCCTCTACCATCACTCCAACTTCTATTCCGGCAACATTGCTCCGATAAGTACCAAATTCAAATAACAGTGAGCCTTTTATATTAATTCCTGGAATTACATCCGATTCTCCCAGTCCTTGAAAAAGCCTGCCTGGACCAAGATAATTTTGTGGACCGGGGTAAGCGGGTGGATTACTTCCTGGTATTGCCCTAAATTGTTCATATCTTCCATCTCCGATAGAAAGATAATAAGGAGCCTCTAATCCAATTGTTGGCCCTGCTGCTGCCATGGCGCTTATTTGAACGCCTTGTTGGTTTGCTTTTCTAAAAAGCAACTTCTCACGGCCATACTGCAGGCGAATGGCGTAAAGATGGTTCGACTTGCCATAGGTGAATCCAGCTCCGCTTTGGCCTGTAAATCTCACCTCGCTGGGATGCTTTACGTTGGAAAGTTCCAAACCATAAGTTTCGTATGTGTCGCTTCCACGCAACCTACTGTAACGAATCATAATCCCGCCTATCAAACCACCATTTGTGTTTTTATTTATTCCCCATATCCATTCTGATGAATAATTATATTCTTCACCCTCAAATAGTTGACAATTCACTAAGAAAGGAACGACTAAAAACACGTATAAAAAAAGCTTTTTCATTGCTTTCCAAAGTAACAAAAATAGTGCTCAATCCCTAAATTATTTTCCTTTGTTCTTTTGTTATTGTTATAACGTATTACAGTATGAGATTCATCATAGATTGCTTTCTTTTTGCGCGTCTAGATTATTCAAAAAAATTGATAAGTGATCTTTGATATTTTAACAATTATCTCTGAAATTATGCCTGCAAGCAATAAAATCAAGCAAGTATAACTGGAACCTGATTCTAACTTTTATTTTTTCAAATCCTGCCTAAAGCCACCACTGGTCGCCTTTCTTTTGTGATGATTAAATATAATATGACCCTAAGTACATTCCATGCCAACTCACAAATGATTGACTCATATGAGATCTTGGTCCCACCAGTGTTTAGCAAATTTGCAAGAAAAGGCTTGAAATTTTTCCACTCAGAAGAAAAGATTAGTTATCCCAGATCACCCGCTCTTTTTTATCGAACTTAGCCTCATTGGTAGATTTTCTAACTCCTCTTGAGTTCTGTTTGTTCCCATTCAATCGAGTCCAGTATACATTCCACTTTCTTAGTAACCTCTGAATTTTTGGATCCTGGAATTTCATAGCAAAGCGATAATTGCTACTTGGATGTTGATCGCCTATCTTGCTCATTTTCACTTTCCAGTTTCCCTCCCACATAGATGATTTGTGGTAAGTGTTAATAATTCTAAACTCTCTATTTTTCAATCTTTTGAACATGTCCACTTTTGTTCCTGTATACCTTGTGGCAATCCTATAATTTTCTGCTCTGAAAGGATTCCCTTCTGAGTATCTTGGTTCTATTTTATGATTTTTCCCACGAAATGGCATTCCCTGGGAATACCTCGGTGTGATTCGGTATTCACTTCCCCTTAGTGGAGTACTTGAAGAGAACCGAGGAGATACATTATATTTTGCTCCTCTAAACGGGTTACCCAGCGAATAGCGAGGCGTTACTTTATAATCACTTCCTCTAAACGGGTTGCCCAACGAATAGCGAGGTGTTACTTTATAATCACTTCCTCTAAATGGGTTGCCCAATGAATAGCGAGGGGAACTTTTGTATCGGGTACCTTTAAAAGGTTTCCCGGAAGAGTATCTTGGAGAAATTTTATATTGATTATCTCTGAATGGTTTGCCTAGAGAATAACGGGGTGAAACCTTATATTCACTGCCTCTAAAAGGATTTGAATAAGAATTTCGAGTGACCACTTTGTATTGACTGGTTCTAAAACGACTGCCACTAGAATAGCGAGGAGATCTGCTGTATTGATTTTTTCTGAAGGGATTTCCTGAGGAATATCTCACATTGATAGAATATCTTTTTGCTCTTTGCTGAGGGCTAGAATACCTGGGAGAGGATTGCTTTCTCAGCTTAAAGGGGAGACGATTCGATGAATATCTAATGGAGTTTTTTTGCCTCTTGGAGAAAGGAATTCCGCTACTTTTTTTTGTTTTCTTATTTCGAAAAAATAAGAACCCTCTTCGCTCAACCTTGGCATTTTTCAATTTTCTATCCGTATCTTCTAAAAGCTGTGCCTTTGCTATTATGGAACAACAGCATGATAGCGAGATAACGAGTAGAAACCTTTTCATTAATTATTTCTCAATCATTTATGATTTAGGTCATATGTTCAACGATTCTATCTAATTCTAGTATATTATAACTTTATTGCCTCTCCTTGAGCATTAAGGATTTCGAACTCAGTCAGAGCTTTGGAACTATCTTCAACCAAAGTTACCCAACGGAAATATTTTAAAAACCATTTAAATCTTTTTGAAAATACGCCTGCAGAAAAATATGAATACAAATAAGGATGTAAAGCCAATGTGATTTTCTTCTCATTTTGAGATTCAAAGAAATACTTTATTGTATTTTCAATCTGGTCCGCTATTTGAATAGAGGCGGATATTTTTCCAGTGCCTTTACAGGATGGGCAAACTTCTTTAGTTGCAATGGAAAGTTCAGGTCTTACTCTTTGCCTGGTGACCTCCATAAGACCAAACTTTGATAACTGAAGAATGGTATGTTTCGAACGGTCATCCTTCATCGCTTCTTTCATCTTGGCATGGAGCTTTTTCTTATTTTCTATCCTACGCATGTCTATGAAATCAATGACGATGATTCCACCCATATCACGCAACCTCAACTGACGCGCAATTTCTTCAGCCGCATCAAGGTTTACTTTCAATGCAGTATCTTCTTGGTTATCTTCTTTGTTGGATTTATTTCCACTGTTTACATCAATGACATGAAGTGCCTCTGTGTGTTCGATGATCAGATAACCTCCATTAAGCATACTCACGGATTGGCCGAAAGACGTCTTGAGTTGCTTTTCCACGCCTACAGCCTCAAAAATCTTGGATTTACCGTTATAGTACTTAATGATTTTTTCTTTCTCAGGGGCAATTCCCTTGACGAAGCTTTTAATCTCTTGGTGAAGTTCTTTGTCATCCACCAAAATACTGTCAAAGCTTTCGTTTAAAACATCCCTTAGAATGGAGTTGGCTCGAGTCATCTCACCGATGATCTTGTCTTTCGTTTTCGCTTTAATAAGGGATTTCATCCCATTATCCCAATTATCTACGAGGTTTCTAAGATCGGCATCCAATTCTTTTACATCCTTTCCTCTTGCTACCGTTCTTATAATCACACCAAAACCTTCAGGTTTAATGGAGCTAATGAGCCTGCTCAGACGCTTACGCTCCTGAGAATCTGTAATTTTTTTTGATACGTTCACTGTATTTGAGAACGGTACCATCACCAGGTATCTACCGGCTAATGACAACTCGCATGAAAGTCGAGGCCCTTTTGTGGAAATAGGCTCTTTCACTACCTGAACCAAAATTTTTTGCCCTTTGGTAAGGACTTGGCTCATTTTACCTAGCTTATTAATGTCGGGTTCCGTTTGGAAACCTGCTAACCGTGTGCCATTAAGCCTTCTAGCTAATGTAAGCTTGGTAAATTTATTAAGCGATTGGACTTGTGGTCCAAGATCCAGGTAATGAAGGAAGGCATCTTTTTCATAGCCAAGATCTATAAATGCTGCATTTAGTCCTTGAACAACTTTTTTTACTGATCCTAGATAGATATCACCAACATGAAAGGAATGGCCTCCTGCTTCTTGATGAAATTCTACGAGCCTTCTGTCCTTTAGTAAAGCAATTCGACATCCTTCGCGAGTTGAGTTAATGATCAATTCATTACTCATAGCGAATAATTAAACAAGTCTGATTACTTTTTTTTGTGTCTGTTTTTTCTAAGTCTTTTCTTTCTTTTGTGAGTGGAGATTTTGTGTCTTTTTCTTTTTTTACCGCATGGCATTGTCTTCTGATTTTTTAAAAGTTCTCAAATATTTTCAAAGTGCTTGCAAGTAATCATTCGCCATCAATCTGATCGCGGGGATGGAATCTTGCGAAGTTAAAATTTCTTCTAAAAGCAGGCGGGCCTGCGATGATTGATCTAATTCTATCATGGAAACAGCCAGGTATAGCATTGCTTCACTATCTAATGAATCTAATAATATAAGTTTTTCAAATCGGGCTTTTGCCTTTTCAAACTGGCCGCTTTGAATAGAAAGTAATCCAAGATTCATAATAGCTTGTCTGTTAGTTTCATCTTGCGCCACGATCTCTCTGAGCATTCCAATTCCAACCATTGGGTTCTCTGATGCAATAAGTGTCATTGCAAACCTGTTTTTCAAAAACAAATTATCCGGATCTTTATCCAAGAGTTGCTTTAAAATTTCTCTAGCCTTTTCCGCATATATAATACCATTTTCAGAAGTAGTAGATCTTTCAAAAGCTGTAAAATATATGTCAGCCTCTATTTCAGACGCATTTCCATTCCATGTTGCAATATCTTTCGCACATAAAATAGCGCTGTCAATCACACCAAAATCCAGGTATACTCTTGCTAAAGCATGCGTAAATCTAGCTTTTTTATTAATATTTTCCTCTGTTTTAATTAGTGATCTTAACTCGATAATCCTGTTTCTAACATTTATTGGTATTTCCAGCGAATGCTTATTTGTTTCAGTGACTTCCTGGAGTTGATCATTCTCCACCACACTTCTAGGAAGCTGATACAGGACCACAACCAGTATAATGGCTCCGACAGTAAGATAAAGCTGAGACTTCTTCACCCTTTAATTTTCGTGCTTTTCTTGATTTTTTCAACGAAAATCTTAGATGGCTTAAATGACGGAACGTAATGTTCGTTAATAATGATTGCTGTGTTTTTTGATATATTCCTTGCAATCTTTTTTGCTCTTTTTTTATTTACAAAGCTTCCAAAACCTCTAACATACACGTTCTCACCGTTAGCCATGTTATTTTTAACAACGGTAAAGAATGCCTCCACAGAAGCCTGCACATCTGCTTTATCTATTCCGGTTTTATCTGATATTTCGTTTATTACATCTGCTTTTGTCACAACTCACTGATTTTTGGGAAGGTGAATAATTTAGGGTGGCCAAATTTATATTTGCCCCTCCACAAAAAAAAGAAATTTAAAATATTAAACCAGCAAGTTTGGATTCCTTTGCCGAAAGGCTAATTGGTTGGTATACAGTTAATAAGAGAGACCTCCCGTGGAGGCTTACGCAAGACCCTTATGCGGTATGGCTCTCTGAAATTATTTTGCAACAGACAAGAGTAGATCAAGGTCTCCCTTATTGGGAACGTTTCATGAAAAAATTTCCAACGGTTGAAGCACTTGCCGATGCTAGCGAAGAAAACATTTTAAGGCTTTGGCAAGGGCTTGGATATTACTCCAGAGCACGAAACCTCCATGCCGCTGCTAAATACATCAAAAATGAACTTAAGGGAGTTTTTCCAAGAACTTTTCGGGAAATCTTACAGCTTAAAGGTGTAGGTCCTTACACTGCCGCAGCAATAGCGTCAATTTGCTTTGGTGAAGCCACACCTGTAGTAGATGGAAATGTTTTTCGTTTCGCTTCCAGGTATTTTGGTATCACAGAGAATATTGCTTCTTCTAAAACCAGAAAAACGTTTGAAAATTTGCTTCGGGATCACATCCTCAAAGAAAATCCTGGAAATTTTAACCAGGCAATGATGGAGTTTGGGGCTCGCGTTTGTACGCCTTCACCAAACTGCTCCTTTTGTACCTTTCAGATGGGCTGTTACGCGTTCAAACGGAATCTTCAAAAGAAGCTTCCAAACAAAAGCAAAAAAATCAACGTACGGGACCGCTTTTTTCATTATTTGGTCTTAAAAAGTGAAAATCGATATTACATGAAAGTAAGGCAATCCAATGATGTATGGACAGGGCTTTATGATTTTTATTTGATAGAAGGCGAAATGAATGAGGATGAAGTTTTGCATGAATCAAGTAAATTTCTTGATGATATTGATTTTACTGTAGAGCAAGTTTCTGATAAAGTAAAACACATTCTAAGTCATCAAAGAATTCACGCACGTTTTTATGAGTTAGAGCTAAATGAAAATGACCAAACTTCTGTTCTCCAAAAAGCCGGACTCCATGCTTTTTCCCATGATGAAATGCTAAATTTGCCAAAACCGAAATTAATCGTAAATTACTTAGATCAATTAGGTATCAAATAAAAAATTTATATGTCTGGAGGAGTAAATAAGGTAATATTGGTAGGGCGACTTGGAAAAGACCCTGAAGTAAGACACCTGGAAAATGGAGCTACTGTAGCTAATTTCTCAATGGCTACTTCTGAAACTTATAAAGATAGACAAACTGGAGAAAGAAGAGAACAAACAGAATGGCACAACGTAGTGCTATGGAGAGGGTTAGCAGAAGTAGTGGAAAAATATGTGAAAAAAGGAGATATGATATATGTAGAGGGGAAGCTCAGAACTAAGTCATGGGAGAAAGATGGTATCACTCGTTACACCACGGAGGTAGTAGGTGATAATATGACTATGCTTGGTGGGGGCAATTCCGGCGGAGGAATGCAAGGAACGACGCAAAGCCCATCAATGGATGAATCATCTGAAAGTACCCCTATGGATGACGTAACGGATGATCTCCCTTTTTAAAAACCAAACAGTGAATACTTGGATACATCTTTAGAAGATCCATTTCCCGGAATTTTTTTAAGCGCTATTTCAGAGCAGCCGTCTTTCTTTTTAATTAATGGGCTCATTATATTTATTCTTCTTGCTGTATCTGGGTTGATCTCAGGATCTGAGGTGGCTTTTTTTTCTTTCAATCACAGTCAGATTCGGGATTTCGGTTTTTCTAATAATCCGAAAGAAAAGAGAATTAGCCGCTTGCTTTATAATCCGAAAAGACTTCTTGCAACTATTCTCATTCTTAATAACCTTGTTAACATTTTTATCATAACAATCTCTACTTATATGACTTGGCAGATTGTTGGTCAGGAAGGTAAAGAGGGTGTAGTGATTATAATATTGACAACGATAATTACAGTGCTAATTATCTTTTTTGGTGAAATAATTCCTAAAGTTTATGCAAATCATAACGGCATCTCTTTTGCTAAACTCACCTCTAAGATGTTGTTTTTTTCCTATAAATTTTTTAAACCCATTTCTTGGTTTCTTATATACATCACTAATATCATAGAGAAGCGTGTAGAAAAAAGAGGCTATAATCTTTCCGTGGAAGAAATTCATCAAGCGCTAGAAATATCTGTCGAAACAGAGGAAGTAACAGAAAAAGAGAAGGGGATCCTCAAAGGGATTGTGAATTTTGGAACGCTATCGGTAAAGCAAGTCATGAAATCGAGAATGGACATTACCGCTTTTGATAAAGGAATCGACTTCCATGAATTAATGAACCAGATCAATAAGAATGGATATTCCAGAATTCCTGTTTTCCACGAAACCATAGATAAGATAGAAGGTATATTGTATACTAAAGATCTTTTACCACACCTAGAAAAGGAAGAAGATTTTGATTGGTATACACTCTTAAGGCCTGCTTTCTTCATTCCGGAGAGTAAAAAGATTAACGACCTTTTTAAAGATTTTCAGGAGAAACAAGTCCATATGGCAGTAGTAATTGATGAATACGGCGGTACTGCCGGTTTAATCACTATGGAAGATGTAATTGAAGAGATAGTGGGGGAGATAAGCGATGAATTTGATGATGAACATCATATAGCGTATAATAAGCTAGATAGTAATACTTACATCTTTGAAGGAAAAACTTCATTAAACGATTTCTGTAAAATCACGAATACTGACATTTCTACTTTCGAAGAAGTAAAAGGTGAGTCTGAATCCCTCGGCGGATTACTTTTAGAAATTAACTCCAAACTTCCCAGTTCGGGAGAAAAAATCACTTATGAAAACTTTGTTTTTACAGTTGTTGCAGTAGATCTGAGAAGAATTAAAAGGCTTAGAGTATACATTAAACCTGAAAAAAATCATATTGTCAAGTTTAAAGATTGACCATAATGAAGTACTTTATTTTGGTTATTTCTTTGATTTTGATTGGATGTTCCTCTGATTATTTGCCTAAACCCAAAGGCTACAATAGAATCATCCTTCCTAAATCAGAATACCTTCCGCTTCCTGATACTTTTCCTTATTTCTTTGAGTATTCGAAGCACGCCAAACTACTTAAGGACTCAAGTTGGATTGCAGAAAAAAACTGGATCACACTTTTCTATCCAGGTATGGATGCTTCTCTTCAAATCACCTATAAGCCAATAACTGACTCAATAATACAAGAATTTTTAAGCGACTCTTACAGACTAACCTCTCAACATAATGTAAAAGCATACGCGATAGAGGAGAGTATATTGGAATTACCCACTGGGCTTTACGCCTCGTTCACTGAACTCGAAGGCCAGGTTCCTACACAAGTGCAGTTTCACACTACCGACAAAGACAGTACCGATCATTTTCTGAGAGGAGCGCTCTATTTCAAAACAGCCACCAAAAACGACTCTCTTGCGCCGGTGATTGAGTATTTAAAAAAAGACATTATTCACCTGCTCACTAGTTTGACGTGGAAGGACTAATTTTAGTCTATGCACCCATTCTTTGATCGATCCATTGAGTACCTCAAAGGAGTAGGCCCACAGCGTGCAGAATCGCTCAATAAGGAATTGCAAATTTTCACATTTGGAGATCTACTTCAACATTACCCTTTCCGGCATGAAGATCGATCAAAATTTCACAAGATTAATGACTTGCGGCCAGACTTTCCCTATATTCAAATCATTGGGGAGTTCAAATCATTCAAAACCATTGGTGTTGGTCAAAAAGCCAGATTTGTTGGAACCTTCACCGATGAAACCGGAACAATCGAAATGGTCTGGTTCAAAGGGATTCAATGGATACAAAAAAGCTTGACGATTGGAATTAAATATGTTGCTTTCGGTAAGGCCTCCATTTTCAAAGGAAAATTGAAGATAATTCATCCTGAAATAGAGGTTCAAACAGAGAAAAATACTCAGGGAGGATATCTTCAGCCTATCTATCACTCTACCGAAAAAATGAAAAAGAAGGGAATGGAAAGCAAGTTTTTCTCAAGAGTGATGAAAAACCTACTTGTGGAAGCAGTGCATCATATCGAAGAAACACTCACCGATTCACTGATTCAGCTGTTCCGATTGATGGATAAAAAAACGGCTGTGGTAGCGATGCATTTTCCAAGAACCTCTCAACAATTGCTCAAAGCTCAAAACCGAATGAAGTTTGAAGAGCTGTTTTTTGTGCAGCTTCAGCTGATTAAGCTCAAGATTGCCAGGACAAAAAAATTCAAAGGAGCCATTATCAATAAGAGCGACCTTCTTCATAAATACTACGAAAAACATTTGCCATTTGAACTAACGAGCGCACAGAAAAAAGTGGTTAAAGAGATCTATGCTGATTTCCGATCTGGTCAACAAATGAATCGGCTGGTACAGGGTGATGTGGGAAGCGGAAAAACAATAGTGGCCTTTTTATCTATGCTCATTACCATAGGTTCAGGATTTCAATGTGCTTTCATGGCACCAACAGAAATTCTGACTGAACAACATTTTAAAGGGCTTAAAGAGCAAGCTAGACCATTAGGAATCCACATCGCGCGACTAACCGGGTCTACACCCCAATCAGAACGTAAACAGATTCATGAAGGACTGATGTCAGGTATAATTACCATCTTAGTAGGTACACATGCTTTATTGGAAGATAAGGTGAAGTTTAAGAATCTAGGCTTAGCTGTGATTGATGAACAACATCGTTTTGGTGTGGCTCAGCGTGCCAAGCTTTGGACAAAAAAGAAAGAATTCTATCCTCATATGTTGGTTATGACAGCGACCCCCATTCCTAGAACCCTTTCCATGACGCTCTATGGTGATTTGGATATATCCATTATTGATCAGCTTCCAGCAGGAAGAAAATCCATTAAGACGATGCACTACAGAGATAACAAGCGTCTTAAAATGTTTGGATTGATAGAGCAGGAAATAGAAAAGGGAAGACAGGTTTACATTGTTTATCCACTTATTGAAGAGTCGGCAACTCTGGATTATAAAGACCTGATGGACGGTTATGAAGGGATATCCCGAAGGTTTCCTAACTACCGAATTTCCATTGTACATGGGCGAATGAAGGCCGAGGACAAAGAATGGGAAATGCAGCGTTTTGTAAAAGGTGAGACGAAGATTATGGTGGCTACTACGGTAATTGAAGTGGGAGTGCATGTGCCCAACGCTACAATGATGGTAATTGAAAATGCCGAACGCTTCGGATTATCACAACTGCACCAGCTTCGTGGACGAGTGGGTCGAGGTGCTGATCAAAGCTATTGCATATTGATCACAGGTCTTAAACTGAGTACAGAGGCTCGGGCTAGACTAAAAACAATGGTTGATACTACTGATGGATTCAAAATTGCCGAAGTGGATTTAGAACTAAGAGGACCAGGGGACCTGATGGGAACGCAACAAAGCGGTGCCCTTGATTTATTGGTCTCAGATTTGGTCAAAGACGGAGAAATCCTGAAAACAGCAAGGATAGCTGCTCAAGATATTTTGAAAAATGATCCCGATCTGCAAAAAACCGAACACCAAATGATCAAAAATCATATTAACATTCTCAACAAAAATGTGATCAGTTGGGGAAGGATTAGTTAGAAATTATGAAAAACAGCATCTAGATTTTATGAAATAAGCCTGTACTTTATATCATTAATATTCTAACTTCATTGTTTTGAACTCAGATGAAATTGAAATGTCCATGAAGGGGTTGCTATTAACCAAGAATGAATCTCAGTGTGAAAACATTGACTTTTTATCAAAATAGCGCAAGACATTCCTGTGGCCTTTAAATCTTATAATGCGCATGAAATCCCAATATATAAAGCTCCTGAAAAAACAAATAGAAAAGCTAGACCAGGAGGACTTTGACCTAGAAGCTTGGAAGACAAGCACCATTTCAGTCCTGCACAGAATTTTTGGCGAAATTGATTCTAGAGCTAAACAAATAGATAACCTAAAAATTGACTACAGCAGTTGGGCACTTCGCGATTCAAACTCCCATTACAAACCAATAGAAACCGCAAAGAGAAAGGGAAAAGAAGTACTTAATACCGCTGTTGAAGAAATTGAAATTTTTGGCGCTCCTGAGAATAACTCTGAAATGCTTGGACATGAGTATACCAAAGAACTGGATGCCATGAGCGAAAAGGAACGCAAAAAGCATTTTGAAAAGATGAAAAAAGATAAGCTTGTGGAGCTATTAATGAAATTAACCGCTTGAAAAGATTCCTTTTCACTTGTTTAATTATAACTGGCTGTAATGAAAAACCAAAGATCACTGGTTTATGGGAACTTCAAGCAGTGAGCATAGACATGATCGATCGCGGCCATAAGTCTTTGTTTATCAAGTTTGAAGAAAGCGGATCTTTCTCTGTTTCTCAAGAATCCGGGGATGTCATAGGCCTATATGCTCTTCAAGGAGACGAACTAAAGTTTTACAGTACAGACGAAAAATGGTTCAATAGAAAATGGACCATTAAAAACTACAAAAACGAACTGATTTTCGCTGGAATTGGATATGGATATACCAAAACAGAGCTCAGATTTAAAAATGTTAACGAATTTCCGGCTTTTGAAGAGTTTCAAGAGAGACTAAATGGGGATTGGCAACTTTACAAATTGTCAGAAGATGGCAGGGATAAACGCATTCTGAGCACTTACTTTCGAATTTCAGCAGATCATTACGCGATTGCTAAAGAGGGGAAGATTATTGAGGAAGGGGATTTATCTGTAGATACAAGGCACCAAAAAATTAGTTTTGAAACGACAGAGACGATCTGGAATGCTCGTTTTGTGTGGGATGAATTAAGGCTGGAGAATAAAGAATCAGGACTCACTTACCGGCTAAAAAAACTAAAATGAGTGTAAATATCGAAGTTGTTTTGCCTAAGAAAGCTAAGGTAACAAATGAAATGAGCATAAAGGTTCAAGGGTGAATCTATGTCAACCATTAGATGATTAGGTTAGCTGATGGAGTCTATTGCGAATTTTATATATGCGATTGAAAGTAAACTATAGATGATGAAAAAAGCACTTTTTACTCTTCTGGTAATACTTGCTATAGCCTCTATTGGACATGCCCTGGTATTGCCGCAAGCCACCCCCTGTTTGTTTATCGATCTCTATGATTTTGAAAAAGAGGGAAGTATTTATTTCCGAAAGAACGTGGATCGAGAAAAACGAGAGGAAATCAAATCATTAATCACTCGATCTGGAGTAAGAGTAGCGACATTTTGGGGAGCCAAAACGTCTAACCCAAAGTTTATCTATTGCAATACTGATCAAGACTACCTGAATTTTGGAAGCCCTTTCCTGACTCCGGCAGCAGCCGTGATGCATCTTGGTTCTTACGTGATTATTGGGAAAAAGGGGGTGGACTTGGATATCATTAGTCATGAACTTGCTCACACGGAGTTATTTGAAAGAATCGGACCGATGAATCGAGCATTAGATATTCCTGTTGGTTTGATGAAGGACTTGCTATGCAAGTAGATCACCGATCTTATTACAGCATTGATACCCTAAAAGTGCTTTCCGGCAATTTTTAAAATCTACCGAATGTAAAAGCCATAAAAGATTATTCCTCCTTTGGATCGGGCACCAGAGAAGAAGTAATAATGAACTACAGGGTTGCAAAGTATGAAGTATCCAAGTGGTACACTCCAGAGAAACTAGAGACTTTTATAACTCAACTGAATAACGGGAAGAGTTTTGAGGAGGCGTATTGATTCAGTGGAATAGTTCCTCTCTGCTCATTAACATAAAATCATTTGATTATGACTTCACCTTTACTCGCCCACTCTACCCAGGAACCATCATATACTGATTTTTCATTGTCCAGGACCTGATCTGCGGCCATCAAAGTAATACAAGCTGTAAGTCCTGAGCCACAGCTAAAAGTCAATGGCATACTTGTATCAACATGGCTGAACATCTTTTTTAATTCTTCTTCGGATTTAAGCCTTCCTTTTTCCAATACCTCCTCAAAAGGGACATTCACCGAATGAGGCATATGACCGCTGGAAAGCCTTGGTCTGGGCTCGGGCAAACTGCCATCAAATCTTCCTTTTGATCGAGCATCGATCACCTGGAATGTTTTAGTCTCTAAATTTCTTTTGACCTCTTTTATAGATTTCACCAGTTGAGATTGAAAGTTTGCAACAAAATCCCCTGAAAAAATCTCTCTTTCCATTTTTTTCTCCACGGGGTACCTTTTCTCGATCCACCCTGGTAATCCACCATTCAGTACACTTACATTATCATGTCCCATGGCTTTGAACATCCACCAGGCACGCGGGCTGGAATAGATCCCCAGGTTATCATAAATGATTAAATGACTGTTTTTGTAAATTCCCAGGTTTCGCGCTTTCTCTTGAAATTCGTCTGAAGGGGCCAGCATGTGAGGCAATGGATTGGATTGATCGGAGAAGTAATCGATCTCGAAAATCCTTGCTCCCAGAATTTGATGATCTTCAAAGGAGCTTTTTTCACCACCTACCTGAGGATAGCTGGCATCCAAAACGATAAGGTTAGGATCATTTAAATGTTCTCGTAACCAATCAGGTTCTATCATGTATTTCATTACTAGTGTTTAAAATGTCTTATTCCCGTCATGACCATCGCCAGGCCGTTCTCATTACAATAATCGATAGAGTCTTGGTCCTTGATGGAGCCGCCGGGTTGAACCACGGCTGTAACTCCTGCTTTATGGGCAATTTCTACACAATCCGGGAATGGAAAAAACGCATCAGATGCCATTACGGCACCATGTAAACTAAAACCAAAGTTTCTAGCTTTTTCAATCGCTTGATTCAGGGCATCCACTCGGGAAGTCTGACCTACACCACTAGCAAGTAATTGGCCATCTTTTGCTAACACAATGGTATTGGACTTAGACTGTTTACATACTTTGGCTGCAAATAAAAGATCATTAACTTCATCAACCGTAGGCTGTTTTTTGGTTTTGGTTTCTAAGTCAGTTGCCTCTTCTGTTTTAAGGTCATAATCCTGAGCGATCACCCCGTTCAATAAACTTTTGTATTGCTTGGTTTGATGCCACGACTTTTTCTGAATCAATAGGATGCGATTTTTCTTTTTTTCAAGGATTTCCAATGCACTCTTAGCAAAAGCCGGAGCGATCAAAATCTCAAAATACAAACTACTCATTTCCTCTGCGGTTTCTTCGTCCACTTCACGGTTAGTTACCATAATCCCGCCAAACGCTGAGACAGTATCTGCTGCAAATGCTTTTTGGTAGGCTTCTTTCACCGATTGGCCTAAGGCTATTCCGCATGCATTGTTGTGCTTGATAATTCCGAAAACAGTCTCGTCCTTGAACTCTGCTATGAGCTGAATTGCTGCTTCAATGTCCACCAAATTATTGTAGGAGATTTCCTTTCCGTGGATTTGCTCAAAATATTCCTGAAAATTCCCGTAGAAGTAACCCTTCTGATGAGGATTTTCACCATATCGAAGCATCCAGGCCGGTGAGGCATTGACGCTCATAGCCCCTACTTTATGATCCTTATTCATCCAGTTAAAGATGGCGGAATCGTAGTAACTGGAAGTGGCAAAGGCCCTGGTAGCGAAAAGATTCCGCTCTTGTAAGGTTGTCTCACCATTTTTGCTGTCCAAAATTTCCTGAAGATCTTCATAATAATCCCTTGAACTGACAATCAACACATCATTGAAATTTTTTGCTGCTCCTCTGATGAGCGCAATACCTCCTATATCGATCTTTTCAATAATTTCCTCTTGGGATGCTCCGCCGGTAACCGTTTCTTCAAATGGGTACAAATCCACTATAACCAAATCGATGGTAGGAATTTCATAATCAGCCGCCTCCTGTTGATCAATCTCGTTATCGCTTCTTTGAAGAATACCTCCAAAAATTTTTGGGTGGAGTGTTTTCACTCGACCACCAAAGATGGAAGGATAGGCCGTTAAATCTTCCACAGGTACTACCTCCACGCCTTGATCCTTAATGAACTTCTCCGTGCCTCCGGTGGAGTAGATGATGACGCCGAGCTCACTCAGTTTATAAATGATGTGTTCCAGGCCATCCTTGTGAAATACTGAGATGAGTGCAGAACGGATTTTTTTGGTCAACATGTAATTGGTTCAGTGATTTGGTTTCCGAATCAAAGACGCAAAAGTAAGTTTATGAAGCATTTTATTAGTCGCTATGCCTTCAGATACCTTTCTATTTCATCAATGTTTTCCACCCAATCAGAAATATTCTCCGGATGTGCCTTTTGAGTGGTTGATGGTTGAGGAGGAATTCCCACTTTTAATTCAAGATAATTGGAAATTCTTAAAAGCGAATTTGCCCGATTCCCAACGAGTTGCTCGTAAGTAAGCTCAAAACTTTCTGGTAAAAGATCTCTACAATTTCTTTCTTGTTTCAATATCAAATCCAATTGTTGTTTTACCTTCACAGGTGCGAAATAAACATGCCGACCACCAAATTTTTCATAGTTCCCCGTCTTTCTTGCAGTCATGAGGGACAGCACTAATCTGGTCTTATCTTCTCTAGTGAGATAAATGATTTTATAAGAAGACTTGAGAACAGAAATAAGTTGAGGATAAGCAAACAATTGATCCAAAGAGATTTTAAATCCATAAAGTCTTTCATCTGTTCTTTTTTGGTTATGAAATTGCCGAATCAACCATTCTAACGGATAGTTACTTTTTGAAGTAGATAGCCGTTCTCTATTAAACAGGAAAGCGATTGTTCTTCTGAGTGGATTGATTTGTAAAAAATGATTAAAACTGCCTTCATAAAATTCCGTCCGATTAAAAATCTCTCCCTCACAAACTATTTCCGAATGCTGGTTAAGGGTTTGTGCCAGAAACGTAGATCCGGATCTTCCTGGGGTGATGATCACAAAATTCATCCTTGTTTTTGAATATAATCTTCAATAACTCTTGGGAAATACTGGTATTCTAATTCGTGTACTTTGTAGGCAAGCGTATCGGGCGTATCCTCCGGATTCACCTCGCATTTTGCTTGAAAGAGCACTTTTCCCTGATCGTATGCTTCATTTACAAGGTGAATAGTGATTCCGGAGTCTTTTTCACGCGCCTTTATCACCGCTTGATGCACATACTCCCCATACATTCCCTTTCCACCAAATTTTGGGAGAAGCGCCGGATGAATATTGATGATCTTATTTGAGTAGGCTTGAATTAAATAGTTTGGAATTAACCACAAAAAGCCCGCTAAAATCACATAATCGATACCTTCCAGAATGTCTAAAAATGATTGTTTTTTAAAGGCTGCTTTGGTGAAGGTATTCGAAGGAATGCCAAGCTTTTTTGCCCTCTGATGGACAAAGGCATCTTTTTTATTGGTTAGAATTTTAGCAACATGGATAGATTGGTGGTCTTTAAAGTAGTTAGCGATGTTCTCCGCGTTTGTCCCGCCACCGGAAGCGAAAATGACCAGGTTATTTTCTTTCATAAACGGATACGGTGATCTTTTGAAAAGATTTGGATGTTTTCTTTAAGGTTGTGTAGCACATTATCTAAAGACATCTCCGTTTCTTCCAGTTCTTCACAACTTTCATAGATATTCTGAATAAAATTCTTCAGAGCAATATTTTCTGTTCTGGCATTTTCCAGATCAGTCTGAGCCAGAAACAGATCTTCTCTTAATTGCTCTATTTGTTTAATTAGTGCGTCTCTTTCTTCATTCATATTGCCAGAGGCTAACAAAAAATCTCTTAAGAAATTCGCCTTTCAACTTGAGTAGCCTAACTGTTTATTAGTCATTGGCTTAAAATTCTGGTCTATGGGCTAGTAAGATTTGGTTTTTAAAATCCTGAAAGCCTGGATTTAGACTAAAAATTACACGATGCAAAGGATCCCAATCGACAAAACCAACCAAAACTAGAATGCATCTTTAAAAATCTCAACGTTTCCAATATCATCTACACATGCAATATCAAAACGAATATCTTTCTGCCAGTTAATTCCAAAAATGTAATCTTCTGCTGCTTCCTTGATTCGATTTTGTTGCGCATTGGAGACGAACGTTTCGGTTTCTCCAAAGTCCTTCCTGCTTCTGCTTTTTACCTCTACAAATACCAACAATACTTCCTCTTTAAGAACAATTAAATCAATCTCAGCCCTTCGATAGCGGTAATTCCGCTCCAAAATTTCATAACCGGATTGTTTGTAAAATTCCTTAGCTATTTCTTCTCCTTCTAGTCCTTTGGTGTTTTTATTCATCTCTCAGTTGAATGAACTTCAAGTTAAGTTGGAATTGTTGCATTGCTACATTCAAATTTGACTAGTGAGTAAAAAAACCCAATTCATTCATTTAGGCCTTAAAGACTATAAAGAAGCCTGGGATTTTCAAGAAAGACTTTTTAAGCAGACTGTAGAGCAAAAAATTGTGAACCGTAATGTTGCACAAAATGACCAGATTGAAACAAAAAACCATTTAATTTTTTGCGAACATCCCCATGTCTATACCTTAGGTAAAAGTGGAGATGAAAATCATCTTTTAGCTAATCAGGCTTTTTTGAAAAAGAAGCATGCCTCCTTTTACAAAATCAATAGAGGAGGGGACATCACCTATCATGGGCCAGGACAGATTGTTGGATATCCTATTCTAGATCTGGACCATTTTTTTACTGATATCCATAAATACCTTCGTTTTTTGGAAGAGGCGGTCATTCAGACTTTAAAAGAATACGGAGTGAAGTCAGGAAGGATAAATGGATTAACCGGAGTATGGTTGGATTGGGAGAATGAAAAAAAAGCCAAGAAAATTTGCGCGCTAGGAGTAAGAAGTAGTAGATGGGTGACCATGCATGGATTCGCTTTGAATGTGAATACAAACTTGGAGTACTTTAACTACATTGTCCCGTGTGGCATACCGGAAAAAGCGGTGACTTCATTAGCGAAAGAGCTAGGCAAAGAAATTGACATAAAAGAAGTAGAGGAAAAATTGAAGAGACATCTTGTAAAGATCTTTGAAATGGAATTAGTGCAAAAAACATTGGTTTGATGTTACACAGGATTTCACAGAATCATTTCAAAAGTTCAAAACGAGTAAATAAGAAGTTTTTATCGGATTAAGGATTTCTTGGTGTTGTAAAGGTTGTAAATACACGATTTAAAAATCTAACTCAGGATTTTAACCCGGATTATTCACCACAAATAGTAGCGGGTTGATTCAAGGGCACCTCTAAAAACTCGGTTCAAGAATTTGAGGTAGAGATTTTTTTTCTGAGACAAGGCGTCAAAAACGGAGTTTAGCAGCGTTAAATAAGTATTTTGATAATGAAGTATCAGGAAAAAAGATCATCTCAAAAATTGAAAGTGCGTTTTTAGAGGTGCCCTTATTTCATTCATAAGCAAGAAATTCATTTTATGCCTCAAGCTATTCATAAGGATAAGTTTATCTTCATCCAGGAAAACAGAAAATAAAGAGTATCTTAAATGACTGAATGTTAAGTCAAGTTTAAAATAACCATTTCTATCAAATCGTTATTCATCGTGCAAATCATAGACTTATTGCAGTATTAAACAAACGAAGTTTGCATAATCACATCCAAGACTTCCTGATCATTGATATCGAAACGGTTTCCGGAAATGAGAACATTGAAAACCTATCACCTCAGCTACGAAAGCATTGGGAAAAAAAAGCGGGATTCATCGCTAACCCTAATAAAAAAACGGTTGAGGAGCTCTATAAAGACCGGGGTGCTATTTATGCTGAATTTGGAAAAATCATCGTGATTGGGATGGCCATTTATCATGAGTGGAAAGGAAAACCGGCAATTCGAGTTAAATCATTCGCCTCTCATGATGAAAAAGGATTGCTGACTGAATTCAAAAATTTCATCGAAGGAAAGTTTGATCAGGACAACTTGAAGCTTTGTGCTCACAACGGAAAAGAATTTGATTTTCCTTACCTGTGCCGGCGTATGCTTATCAACGACATCAAAATCCCTTGGTCACTGAATATATCAGGAAAAAAACCTTGGGAAGTCAATCATGTTGATACGATGGAACTTTGGAAATTCGGCGATTGGAAAAATTTCACCTCACTGGATTTATTGACAACCATTTTCAATATTCCATCTAGTAAATCAGAAATGGACGGTTCAATGGTTTCAAAAACCTATTACGAAGAAAAAGACGGACTAAAAAAAATTGAAGCATATTGCAAACGTGATGTTATAGCAACCGCTCAGTTGTATCTTCGTCTAAACAATCTTCCGTTAATTGAAGAAAATCAGATTCAACTAGTAGGCTAGTGGATTTTTTCATAAGAATAACATATCCCGGAGTCAAGCTCAATGGTTTATTTGTTTTGTTAATTGATATATTAGTTTTCTGCAATTAAGTTGTCTTGGATTATGCCCCCAACAACTAAAATTTCACCAATAAATCCTGGAAAATGTCACAATTACATCCCGAGGAAGTTTATTCTAGACCGGTATCATGACTAAACCCAAACATTATGCTTATTAAAACAACAGCAGCTTTTCTCATAAAATTTTTGAAACGGAATACGATCACCAATGAAATTACTCGAAAATGAGTAGAAAACGAAGAAAAACAACGCTTGGTAATCAATCTAAGCCACGGGAACCGAGCCATGTGAAAAGAATAAAAAATAAGCTTCACGAGCTTTTTTCAGTTAATAATGGTAGCTCCTACGGCTACCGAGATCTGATTCGAAAACTCCAGCTTCGTGATAAAAAGTCTAAAGACTACTTAAAAAATCAATTGTTTCACTTAGAAAATAAAGAAAGGATCAAAAGGCTCAGTGATGGGCGCTTTGTTAGCAACGTAAATAGCGAATACCTCACAGGAACAGTTGATCATGTGAACCCTAATTTCGCATATATTATCACCGAGGATGAGCAAGAAGATATTTGGATAAAGACCGCGGATCTGAATTTTGCCATCCATGGAGACCTTGTAAGTGTAATTGTGACCAAGGCAGCAGGAAGAGGATACCGACCCGAAGGTAGAGTAGCGAAGGTGCTAAATCGTAACCGAAAAGAGTTTGTGGGAAGAATAGAAGTCTCTCGAAATTTCTCCTTTGTTGTCCCTGACAGTCGCAATATTCACTTCGACATTAAGATTTACCCAGAAAAAATTGGAAGAGCGAAAGAGAACGACAAAGTTTTAGTGAAGATTGACCAATGGCATAACGCGAAAAACAGAAGCCCTTTAGGTACGGTGAGAGAAGTGCTTGGACAGACAGGGGAAAATGAAGCCGAGATCCACTCTATCATGGCAGAGTTTGGGTTACCCTTCAGATTTCCAAAGAAGATCGAAACTGCCGCAAACAAAATCCCAACCTTAATCACGAAAAAAGAGATTTTGAAAAGAAGAGATTTCAGAGACGTTACTACGTTTACCATCGATCCTTTTGATGCAAAAGACTTTGACGATGCACTATCAATTAAAAAACTAACGAGAGGACTATTTGAAATAGGCGTACACATTGCGGATGTTTCACACTACTTAGAAGAAGGTACAGAGCTGGATAAAGAAGCAATTGAGCGGGCCACCTCTGTTTATTTGGTGGATCGCACCATTCCAATGTTACCGGAAAAACTATCAAACGGCCTTTGCTCATTACGTCCAAATGAAGAAAAACTAACATTTTCAGTAGTCTTCGAAATGGATGGGAAAGGAACGATTTCTAAGGAATGGTTTGGCAAAACCGTTATTAGATCAGATCGAAGATTTACCTATGAAGAGGCTCAGGAACGAATAGAGGGACTACAAAGTGATTTTACAGAAGAAATAGCTACGCTTAATCATATTGCAAAGCAATTAAAAAGAAAGAGGTTCAATGGTGGAGCGGTTAATTTTGAGACAATTGAAGTAAAATTCAAACTGGATGAAGAAGGAAAGCCTTTGGAGGTCGTACCGAAAGAGCGAAAAGATGCGCATAAAATGATTGAGGAGTTTATGTTGCTGGCTAATAAAGAAGTAGCAACACACGTCTTTAAATGGAAAGAAAAAGGAAAAGAAGAGGGAAGTAAAACATTTGTGTATCGTGTGCATGATGATCCCGATCCAGAAAAGCTGAACACTTTTTCCTTGTTTGCGGCAAAATTTGGTCATAAGTTGGATTTCAAAAAAAACCTATCTGGCGAACTGAACAAACTAATGGAAAGCATAGAGGGGAAACCTGAACAAAACGTGTTGGAATCTCTTGCTATTCGCTCAATGGCAAAGGCGAAGTATACCGCAGATCCAAGGCGTCACTTTGGGTTGGCGTTCGAACACTATACACATTTCACTTCCCCTATTCGTCGCTATCCGGACGTGATGGTTCACAGGCTGTTGAATCATTACCTTAACAGCGGAAAAAACACTAATCATGATGAGTATGAGCCTCTTTGTTTGCATGCCTCTGAACGAGAAAAGCGTGCAGCAGATGCGGAGCGTGCTTCCATCAAATACAAGCAAGTAGAGTTTATGGCCTCTATGCTGGGGCAGGATTTTAAAGGGATGGTTTCTGGTGTCACGGAATGGGGCATTTTTGTAGAACTTATTGAAACCAAGTGTGAAGGGATGATCCGGATAACAGATTTGGATGATGACTATTATGAATTCGACGAAAAACAAATATGCGTAATCGGCAGAAATAATAAGCGGAGGATCACGCTAGGGGACAAGCTCAAAGTAAAAGTTGCTAAAACAGATATGGATAGGCGAACCATTGATTTGCAGCTGGTTTATGACAATTGATCCTATTATTTCTATGGAATAATTTTTGAAAAAATATAGTAAGAGAAAGATGGCTAAAGGCAATTAATCATAAAGTACTCAAGCATAAAAAGGTTAAGAAATAAACATGTGATCTGACTATCTGTAACCCTATGCGTTCGATGAACTTTGAGGATACAATCATTTCGAACTTTAGACTGGGAATTTTCTTTGGCCATAGTAACAGGAGCATTTCTGAGTGGTAAACGACAACAACAAACATACTGATACCTCAATATTTAACCATAAGTAAATGATGGTAGAAGCGATAAGCTATAACTACATTGCCTTTAAGAGAGGAATGTCTTTGGTTCTTTTACTACAATCAGTTTTCTTTATGATTGCATATAGAAAGCTAAATTATCATCACCTTCCAAGAATACGATACATCTTCATGCTCTTTATTTATAGTCTACACGAATCAACATTTTCTCATTCTATACAAAGGGTGCTGTTAAAAAGCAATATTACCCTTTTGAGCAAGTGGATAATGAAATGAAAAAATAAGATTGAAGCGCCTCTTTATTTCATAAGTCTGAGTTAGTTCATCGGTGCATATGTCAACAGTTTTAGATTTTTGTAGAATCAAAACCTTTACAGAATTTGAACCTAATTGTCATTGAAGAGCTACTTTACATGAATAAACTTTGAAAGTTTGGAATTAGATTGGCACTTTTAATTAAAAAAACCAAACTCATGAAATGAGCATAAAGATTCAAGGGTAAATTTATACCTATGACCAGACGAATCGATCCGCCAATGCGGTTATTGTGAATTTCATGTATACTATTGAAAATAAAACGATATAAACATGAAAAATTTATTTACGGTTGCAACTCTTACAGTCTTAATGTTTACAACCGAAGCACAGCAATTTCCCGAACTAGATGCAAGCCCGATGGATGCTGCTTATTATCCACCTAGAGCTGCTTTCCGAACTTTCGCCAAAACAGAAGAAGCCAAAACAGCGGATGAACCTGTAATTCGTGTTATTTATTCCAGACCACAGAAAAAAGGGCGAGAAATATTTGGTGAACTAGTAAAATACGGAGAAGTATGGAGAGTAGGGGCAAATGAAGCAACAGAGGTGCTTTTTTTCAAAAATGTAACGATTGGGAGTACAAAGCTGGATATAGGGCGATACACTATTTATGCAGTTCCACAAGAAAATGAGTGGGAGGTGCACTTTAGCTCAGATCTGGATCTTTGGGGACATTATGCTTTCAAACCGGAAGAAAGTACTCTGGCAAAAATCACGGTGCCTTCGCAGAAGACGGAAGAAATAGTAGAAGCTTTCACTATCCTTTTTGAAGAGTCTGCAGAAGGAACTCATATGATTATGGCTTGGGATGATAGGATGGTACGTGTACCTATCTTAATATAAGATTGCTATAAACAACCAAAAAAGGCTTCTCGCAGAGAAGCCTTTTTTAGAATACTATTTCAAATCAATTTTCATCCTGCTCGATTAAAAATGGAGCATTTCCGTCTGTAATAATCACACGTGATCCGGGCGAGTTGGCCAATTCTTTAAATGCTTCGATACTTTGCCATTGAATGATCTGCGGACTAATTCCTTGTTGAAGAATCTTCTGTGCATCTCGGGTACCTTCTGCCTCTACCTTCTTTCGCTGAGCTTCCAGTCTTTCACGTTGAAGTACGAATTCCATCCTTTGGGCCTCTTGCTCCGCTTCTAATTTATCTTCTACCGCCAATGCAAGACCATTAGGAAGATTGATCGTTTTCAATAACACGGCTTCGATATCAAATCCTCTTTCTTCGAGTAATTCTTCCATTCGTTCCTTAATTTCTTGTTCTATCTCAGCACGTTTTGAAGTGTGCATGTCTTTTGCATAAAATCGGGAACAAACGTCTGCTGATGCAGACCGGAACACACTCCTGATAACCACTTCCTCGTAATTAGTGCCTATGTTTTCAATGATTGAAGGAGCATTTTCTGCTTTAATATGATATAAAATTGAAATAACCGATTGTACATTCAAACCTTCCTTTGATGGTAGGTTACTGCTGATTTCAATGTTTACCGTGCGTGTTGGTAACTTGATCACAGTTGTGGTAAAAGGATTAAACCCCCAAGCACCGGGTTGAAGGGTTGATTGACTCAATTTTCCCATCCTTTGTTTTACACCAACCTCTCCTTGACGAACGACTGCACAGGAAGACATTACTATTACAAATATTAAGCTTAAGAATGCATATTTTGATGTTTTCATGGTATTTGACATTTAGTGTTTAAAAAAACCGAATTTGTGTTGTAGGCAAGGTTTTATATCAAACTAAACATCTCTAAATAGCTGGTAAAGTAAATATGATCTATGTGGTAACTTATGCGATCCCGCAGTAATGGAATCTCTTTACTAAGATGAAAATTGGAAGATAAAAATTGGAAATTTTGAGGAATATCAACAGCCGTCCACTTTAGCTCTTTGTTTCGATAATTACCATGTATCCATTCCTCTGATTTTTCGGTCTTCTCTGCTTTTTCCGAGCTTTCTTCTACAAAAAAGAAGATTCCTGTATATACTATTGCTAATAGTAAAAAAAATCTGAGAATATTTTTAATAATGAATTTGATCATTGCTTTCAAGTAATCTCTACTTGACTCAGCAAAGACCGAACCAAAATATTTACGATTAGAAAATATATAAAAATCCTAACGATGAGTTAGGATTTTTTACATTATTTTTAGTTTTGAATCAATTATCAATGGAACTCATTACTCGCTTCATGAATCCATTAAGCGCTTCTTTTTTTGTAGTTCCTGTTTTGATGTCTTTATTTACTTCTACAGCACCATAAAGATTGGAGAGTAACTCACCAATAACATCCAACTCTTCATCTTTTAAGGCTGGGGCATCGGCTAATGATTCTAGTGTTTCAATGGTCTCCGTTACAAAGTCTTCATCACGCTCCTCTATAAACTCGACCAAATGTTTAATTACTGGCAGTCTCATTTACAAAATTTTTCAGGACTTCAAATTTATTTGTCTGAACTTGTTTTAGGAGCTGACCTTTGCTAAAGCTTGCGAAAGTGGGTAAATTATTAACGTTTGCCAGTTTCCTCGAGTTTGGAAACTTTTCCGCATCAGCGATAATAAATTTTACATTGGGCATTTCAGAAGCTAGTTTTTTAATTTTTGGCTTCATCATACGGCAATTGCCACACCATCCAGCCGAAAATTGAACCACTGTATTATCTGTATCTTGAAGCAAGTCTTTCAAGTTATCTTCTGTTAATTCCGTTACCATATTAATTTATGTTTTGTAAGTAGTTAGCAACACCTTCTCTATTGGCAGCCATTGCCTCTTTTCCTGTTTCCCAGTTTGCAGGGCATACTTCACCTTTTTCTTGAACGTGTTTGTAAGCATCAATCAGTCGAAGGAATTCATTCACATTTCTACCTACCGGCATATGATTAACACCTTCGTGAAACACCGTTCCCTCTTCATCAATCAAGTATGTGGCTCTGTAGGTTACATTATCTCCCTCTACAAGATCAATATCTTGCTCTTCATCATATTTCGTTTCTGTAATATCAAGAATACCAAGGGCATTAGCTAAGTTTCTGTTACTATCTGCTATTAGATTGTAAGTAATACCTTCTATGCCTCCGTTATCTTTTTCGGTACTAAGCCAGGCAAAATGCACTTCAGGAGTGTCACAAGATGCACCAATTACAATTGTGTTTCTATTTTCAAATTCACTTAGGCTATCTTGGAAAGCATGAAGCTCTGTGGGGCACACAAAAGTAAAATCTTTAGGATACCAGAAAAGAAGCACCTTTTTGTTATTGTCAACTGCTTCTTTTAGTACATCTATCTTAATTGTGTCTCCTAGTTCATTCATTGCATTGACCTCAATACTCGGGAATTTTTTTCCTACTAATGTCATAGTTATCGTCTAATTAAATTTAATGTTTAACAATCAACACAAAATTAACTTCGGTGTTAAGAAAACCCATGTAAGCAAAATCAGTGATCAATGAATTTCAATTATCCAAAACAGAATAAAATTTCATAATAATTAAATTATGTAATTTATCGCTCAAGCCTATTATAAAGTATCCAATCATGAGGGCATTCTATTGATAAATCTTCAAATTATTGCTGATGATAATAAAGTGATAAGTTGAAGTTATAAGTGATCTGAGCTGCTTACCAGTTCATTATTTACGTAATGGCTGATCTCCTCTATTAGTCTTGATAATTCCTCATTTCCAATGATATACGGGGGCATTATGTAAATCAGGTTTCTAAACGGCCGTATCCATACACTGTTTTCTACAAAGAATTTTTGAGCTTTTAGAACGTTTACAGATTCTTTCATTTCTACAACGCCAATCGCTCCTAAAATCCGTATATCCTTTACTAATGATGCATTGGCCAGTGGTATCAATTCTTCCTTAAGTTGCTTTTCTATGATCGCAATTTTATTCTTCCAATTTGAGGTTAGTAAGAGTTCTAAACTCTTATTGGCCACGGCACATGCAAGTGGATTTCCCATGAAGGTCGGACCATGCATAAAAACACCTGCTTCACTCTTACAAACGGTTGCTGCCACGTATTTAGTGGTTAGAGTTGCAGCAAGCGTCAAATAACCCCCAGTTAGCGCCTTCCCTATACATAAAATATCTGGAGTAATCTCTGCATGCTCGCAAGCAAATAGTTTTCCTGTGCGTCCAAATCCTGTTGCAATCTCATCCGCAATCAAAAGCATATTGTATTTACAACACAGATTTTTCACTTTTTTTAGATAATCTGGTGAATAAAACCACATACCCCCGGCTCCTTGCACAATTGGTTCAAGGATGAACGCTGCGCATTTTTCAGCATTTAGTTGGAAGAACTGTTCTAATCTGGCAAACTCACACTCAGTGTAAGTTTCATGGAAACGTTTTTCAGGTTGATCCGCAAAAAAATGCTTGGGAAGAAAGCCGGAAAATAAGTGATGCATTCCTCCTTCAGGGTCACATACGGACATGGCTCCGGAGGTGTCCCCGTGATAGCCGCCTTTAATGGTCATGAATTTATTTTTCTGTAATTGACCTTTTGCATGCTGATATTGAATGGCCATTTTCATCGCTACTTCTATTGAAACGGAACCTGAATCAGCTAGGAAAACTTTTTCTAATCCACCAGGAGTAATCTCAACTAGTTTCTTACACAAATCAATTGCAGGCTGATGAGTAATTCCTCCAAACATAACATGAGACATTTTGTCCAGTTGATCTTTTATTGCCTCATTCAATTCAGGCACATTATACCCATGAATAGCCGTCCACCAGCTGGACATTCCATCAATAAGCTCCCGGCCATTAGCCAGTTTGAGCCTTACCCCGGAAGCAGAAACAATGGGATACGTCGGAAGTGGATGGGTCAATGAAGTGTATGGGTGCCAAATGTGGTTTTGATCAAAGCTTAGATCTTCCTCACTTAACATTCGCAATTGTAGATCTCTAAGTATTCCAAGGGAGTGTAAATGGCCAGGACTGAGGCATAGCGTTCATAATCTTTCTTATTCCTGGAAACAAAGTAGTCTATATTATTATAAAGCGCAGTATAATATTGACAAGCATCTTCTTTATCTCCAAAAGGTAATTGAATCGCTTTAAGTATGACTGATTTGTTTGTAGAAATAATATCATATTCCTTTATCCAATTCATTAAACGTCTCTTAAAATTGTTTAATTTGTAATATTTGATAGACTATGAATGAGGTTAGGGATACAACATTCGGAAATCATACATCTTGGTCATTCATTGTGACATATATTTAATTACTCCATCCATTTTTTATAAAATACATAGCTAATGGAAAGCAAAGAAATCTAAACAAACATCGTGTCGAAAAAGATTTTAACTATTTTTTTCGTCCAAACGACCATGATAAAGCTAATGGTCAGACTCGGGAAGAGCTTGAATAGGATTTGAGCTTTCGATCAACCTTCGCAATTTTTCAAAAGCCTTTTGCCTTCTTACACTTTCCTTTTTCTTCGTATCCTCCTCTATTGCTTCTTCAAATAGTCTTGAAACAGATACGCCTCGTTCTTTCGCTTTTTGAATAATATCTTTTTTAATGTTAGCGTGAGTTTGGTTTTTCGCGTGTTTGCATTTATATTACACGTGTTTTATAAAGATACGTGTAATTTCAAGGAAGAGTTAGTAGGCTAGCGTATTTATTTATGATCTCCTTGATCATCTCTTCTTCCTTTTCGATTTCTAGAAGACATTTTGCATTTGATCGATGCATAATCACCGCAAAAGTAGATGGATTTTTAGTGCCGTTGAAAATGATTCCTACTAAAGGAATACTTCTTTGCTTTAGTAGGTTGAGCGATAATAAGGTATGATTGATACTTCCCAGGTAGTAGTTAGAAACAAGTACTACTGGCAAATTAGTTTTTGCCACCCAATCGATATTTAAATAATCTTTGCGCATAGGGACCATAAGACCACCAGCTAATTCAATAATAAGACTATTGTTTGTCTCTGGAATTTGAAGTCGATTTTCATCGATTAGAATATCATCTATTTCTGCAGCTGCATGGGGAGACATAGGTTTGGTAAAACGATAAGCCTCTGAGTGAATCTTCGTTTTAGGGGACCATTTGGCAATTTTATGAGAATCCGTATTATCCAGATCTCCCGCCTGTATGGGTTTCCAATAATCGGCGTTGAGAGCTTTGCAGAGAATAGCTGACGCCACCGTTTTCCCTGCATCTGTACCTATTCCTGCTATGATTAGCTTTTTATTCACTATCCTATTTGTCATTGATTGTTTAGATGGATTTTTGAATAAGTTCTATTTTGTAGAATCAAAGCATTTAAGGATTTATGTTAAAGTCTGCTCTGAATTACTCAATTTCTGGCTTTTCAACCCTCGAATTTGATCATATGACTTTTACTGAAATTGGAGATAATTGATTTTTTGTTCATAGTGATATTGATTTAGTGATTGGAATAAAAGATCTATTTCCTCTCTGGTATTGTAAGAATGGAGGCAGAAACGAATTCTCTCAGTACCTTCTTCCACACTGGGTTTTCTGATAGGTAAAGCATTGATTCCTGCTTTTTGCAGCTTTTTAGCCACTGCCATTACCTTTTTATTTCCAGGTATAATTAACGATTGGATGTGAGAATATGAATCCAGCCATTTTAAATCATTTTTTGATCTCTTATCCAAAAAGTAGTTGATGATCTTTTTTAATTGATCTCTCTCTTTAACAGCTTTTGGCAATTGGTAATACATGCTTGAGATGCTAGCAAAATGATGATTGGATGGCGCCGTGGAAAAAATTAGTGGTCGAGAAAAATTAACTTGATATTCTTTAATCCAACTTGGTCCTACAACCGCGGCGCCATGAATACCAGGCGCTTTTCCATAGGTCATCACTCTAGCTAGCACTTTCTTTTCCAACCCCAACTTCTGAACAAGTCCTTCTCCATTCTCTCCGAAGATGCCAATGGCGTGTGCCTCATCAACTATAAGCATAGCGTTGTTTTGCTCACAAATTCCACTTATTTCTTCTAAGGGAGCTATATCTCCATCCATAGAATATATAGACTCAATGATAACCAGTTTTTGACCATTTACTTTATGCAGTTTGTTTCTTAAATCATCAACATTATTATGTTGAAAGCATATACGCTCTGATTTGCCCAGTCTGGCACCATCTATCAAGCTGGCGTGAATTAGCCGATCACAAACAAGAGTGGTTTCCTTTGTTGCTAATGATGAGATAAGTCCCAAATTGGCGGTGTACCCCGATGTATAAACCAGAGCACATTCAGCATTATGAAATGCTGCAATTTGCTGTTCAGTCTTCTCCGCATAATCTGAGTTCCCGCTAAGTAGCCGTGAACCAGTGGCCCCATTATTACCAGGAGTTTTTTGATATTCCGTTTTGATGGCTACGCTTAGGTCAGGATTCTGAGCAAAACCCAGATAATCGTTGGAATAAAAATCTATACCTTGGGAAGGGTTTAAAAGCGACCTCAGTAAATGCTGCTGTTCTACGTTTTTTAAAGCCCTTTGATAGCTGTTCATGACTCCAATTCAGCCACCTTTTTACTGTACTTAAATACTTTTTTAGGCATTAAGCCAAGAAGATCGAACATTTCTTTATCATCATTGAAGTCTGGATTTGGAGTTGTGAGAAGTTTGTCTCCTGCAAAAATAGAGTTTGCACCTGCCATAAAACACATCGCCTGGTCAGATAAGCTCATTCCTTCCCTCCCCGCAGAAAGACGAATCACAGAGGCTGGCATAACCAATCGTGAGGTTGCTATCATACGGATTAATTCATGTGCCGGAATTTTTGGTTGTTGGGAAAGCGGAGTGCCTCCTACAGGTACCAGGGCATTAATCGGAAAGGACTCCGGATGAATTTCCATGTTAGCTAAGGTGAGTAACATTCCCATTCGATCCTCTACCGATTCACCCATACCGATAATACCACCTGAACAAACAGTGATTTTTGCTTTCCGCACGTTTTCAATGGTTTTTAATCGGTCATTGTACTCACGGGTACTGATGATATTTTCATAAAAAGCTTCAGAAGTATCTATGTTATGATTGTAAGCATACAGACCGGCATCCGCTAGTCTTTTAGCTTGTTCTTCACTTACCATTCCCAAGGTACAACAAACCTCCATATCCATGCTATTTACAGTTTTTACCATGTTTAGCACTCTATCAAAGTCTTTATTGTCCCTCACTTCTCTCCAGGCAGCACCTAAACACATACGAGAGGCGCCATTGGCTTTTGCACTTTCTGCTTGTGCTCTAACTTCCTCTACTTCCATCAATTTATGGACTTTGATATCTGTATGATACCTAGCCGCTTGTGGACAATAAGCGCAATCTTCCGGGCACCCGCCTGTCTTAATCGAGATTAAGCTACTGACTTGAACTTCACGAGGGTTGTGATATTTCCTATGAATGGATGCTGCTTCAAATACAAGTTGTAAGAGTGGTTCATCATAGATTGCTTTGATTTCTTCAAAGACCCAATTATGTCGAATATCTGCCATTTAAACTAATATATGAGATCAATATAATAACATTATGCAATTCAATCACTTAAAAAAGCACCACACCTTGCCATTCACTTCAGGTGGTACTTGACGAAATATGGATTTTTCAAAATCCCAGTATCGTTTTTTCAATAATATCACAACATTCGTGAAGCTGTTCTTCAGTCATCATCAAAGGAGGCGCGAAACGTATAATATTGCCATGAGTGGGTTTTGCCAAAAGCCCATTTTCCTTCAATTGGGTACAAATGTCCCATGCAGTACTACTATTCTTTGTATCATCGATCACAATAGCGTTAAGTAACCCCTTTCCTCTTACCAATTTCACTAGCTCAGTTTTCTTGATCATGTTGTTCATCCGATCTCGGAAAACAAACCCCAAATTGTAGGCATTCTCTGTCATTTGTTCCTCTTTTAATACCTCCAATGCACACATTGCCACTTTAGAAGCTAGTGGATTACCCCCAAATGTAGATCCATGTTGTCCCGGTTTGATTGTCAGCATAATATCATCTCTTGCCAAAACTGCTGATACAGGTAAAACTCCTCCCGATAACGCTTTTCCAAGCACAAGAATATCTGGTTTTATTTTGTCGTAATCACTGCACAGTAGTTTGCCAGTTCTGCCTATTCCTGTTTGCACTTCATCAGCGATAAGTAACACATTTTTTGATTGACAAAGATCAAAAGCCTTTTTCAGATAGCCTTCATCCGGCACAATAACACCAGCCTCTCCCTGGATAGGTTCAACCATAAAACCAGCAACATGAGGATCCTCCAATGCTTTTTTCAGGGCATGTAGATCATTATAAGGGATTAACTCAAATCCGGGTACAAAAGGACCATAATTTCCATAACTATCCTTGTCATCTGACGATGAAATTGCTGCGAGCGTTCTGCCCCAAAAATTACCGTGAGCGAAAAGAATTTTAGCACTATTCTCGTGGAGTCCTTTCACCTCATAAGCCCATTTCCGGCAAAGCTTCACTGCGGTCTCTCCACCTTCAACACCTGTATTCATTGGTAAGATTCTGTCATATCCGAAATAATCAGTGATATATTGCTCATATTGCCCTAGAATATTATTGTAAAAAGCTCTTGAAGTTAAGGTTAAAGTCTCTGCTTGCTCTTTCAGTGCCATAATAATTTTAGGATGGCAATGACCTTGGTTGACCGCAGAATAGGCTGATAGAAAATCAAAATACCTTCTGCCCTTTACATCCCATACATATACGCCTTCACCTCTGGCCAATACTACTGGAAGCGGATGATAATTATGTGCACCGTGTTCGTCTTCAAGTGCGATAAAATCTTTACTTGAAAGGGTAGAATTTTCTAGCATGTTTTATTGTTTTATTTGAAAGTTACAAGAATAAGCATTTAAGAACACGGGGGCAATTGAAAAAGCAATTAGGACCTGAAGATTATTATTTCAACACAGAAGGCTTAATGGTGTTTACCAAAAAGTATCACCTAAAAAGAGGTTACTGTTGTGGAAACAGATGCAAACATTGTCCCTATGACTATCAAAATGTAAAGAAATAGTTTGTTAATTGATTATAAATCATAATTTTGCACTTTGATTTAAAATAAGTGAGAAAATGTCTAAAATTTGTGTTTTAACTGGTAAAAAGCCCCAAGTAGGAAACAATGTTTCTCACTCAAACATAAAAACTAAAAGAAGATTCAACCCTAATCTTCAGAAGAAAAGATTCTATATTCCTGAGGAAGAGAAATGGATCACTTTAAAAGTCTCCACCTCTGCTATCCGAACTATTAATAAAAATGGTATCTCAGCTGTACTTAAGAAGGCAAGAGCGAATGGAATAGTTATTGAATGACTTAAGATGACATATAATTACGATTTCATTTAGGGTGTTTTGCATTTTCCGCTTCCTGATAGACAACCAGCGTTCGTTCTTTGTGCCTAATTCTAAGATATCGCGTTGCTTTGATCAATTTACGCGATATATACGCAACAACTTGCGTACTATAGCGAGCCGAAAAATAAGAATTGATGGTATGTAAGATGCCTATTAAAATTTAGGTTACCTAAAACTAGAGAAACAAAATATTAAGTAAGATGTGCTCAACCGACTTAACCGTTGAGAAAGTACAACTCCAATAACGTAAACAGTTTAAAATAATTGATTCGAAAGGAACACAAAATTTTTTCTCAAAATTTGTGAAATTGAAAAAATCAATTTGTGCAAATGTTAATTTTCAAATAAATCAATTGCCTGTTCCAAATGGAATATTGCACCAATGAAACTAATGGAATATAACAGGTTTTTGTGTTTTCCAGTCGTCAAATGATTATATTAATCGTGTTTAACCATTAGATCGAATGAAGAAGTTTTTGATGAGTGTGCTGGTTTTGATTAATGTTGGCTCGTTTGCTCAAAACCATCCAAATGATTTTTTATCCTCGAATTTTCATAAAGAGAGAAGATCTCTGGTTAGAGATAAGATGCCCCATAATTCTGTGGCTGTTTTTTTTGCTAATCCCGTAAGAAACAGGGCAAATGACGTGGATTACATGTATCATCAGGATCCTAATTTTTACTATTTGACAGGATATAAAGAGCCTCATTCCGTCCTGTTACTTTTCAAGGATGAACAAGACGGACATAATGGTTTGTACAACGAAATCATTTTCGTACAACCACGAAACGGGATAGCGGAGATGTGGACAGGACGAAGAATGGGGATTGAAGGAGTGAAAAATAAATTAGCTTTCAATCAAGTTTTTAATAATACCTCCTTCGTCGATTATAACATAGATTTTACCACGTTTGACAAAGTACTTTTTTACGATTTTTTTGGCGACGTAAGAGATACACCATTAGATGGAGACCTATTCGATTTGATCGCTGCCTTTAAGAGCAAAGCGGGATATCCCACTAAGGGCGATCTTAGCATTGAAGCCTCTGTTCAAAATCTTGATACAGAAACATTGGATCAGATTATGAAAGATCTTCGAGGTATTAAAACGGAAGAAGAGATTAAACTACTTCGCAAAGCTATTGATATCTCATGTATTGCGCAGGCAGAGGTAATGAAAGCAATTAAACCAGGAATGAGCGAACTTGAAGTACAAGGAATTCACGAATTTATTTTTAAGAAATACCAAGCTGAGTATGAAGGATATCCCTCAATCGTAGGTGAGGGAAATAACGGTTGTATACTCCATTACATCAATAATTACAAACCCAAGATCAGGAGTGATAAAATGATTTTAATGGATTTAGGAGCAGAATATCATGGATACACTGCTGATGTTACGCGTACCATTCCAATAGGTGGGAAGTTTTCCATAGAAGAGAAGACTATATATGATTTAGTCTACAAAGCACAAAATGAGGCAATTAAAGCAGCAAAGCCGGGGATTAATATTAATAGGGATCTTAACAATGCGATTGTAAAAAAAATCCTATATAATGGTTTAGCTGAGTTAGGGATCATTGAAAGCTCAGATACAAAGCATTTATACTATCCTCACGGCTTGGGTCACCATATTGGGTTGGATGTTCATGACAAGGGAAATTATGAGTATTTGGAACCTGGCATGACCATTACCATTGAGCCTGGAATTTATATTCCGGAGGGATCAAAATGTAATAAAAAGTGGTGGGGGATTGCTGTAAGAATTGAAGACTGCATCTTGATCACTGAAAATGGCAATGAACTTCTTTCTGATCTTGCTCCAAGGAAGAGTGAAGAAATAGAAAAGTTGATGAAGCAGCCAAGTGTACTCGATGCGTTTGTGCTTCCCGATCTAGATAAAGACTAGATATTTTATAAGATGAATAATTTGCCTAGTTTTGCATTTTGTTTGAAAAAGTGAATAACTATGGCAAAAAAAGGAAATAGAGTACAAGTAATTTTAGAATGCACAGAGCATAGAAATAGTGGGTTTCCTGGAACGAGCAGATATATCACTACCAAAAACAGAAAGAACACTCCTGATCGTATTGAGTTGAAAAAATACAATCCGATCATGCGAAAACACACTCTACACAAAGAAATTAAGTAAACATGGCAAAGAAAGTAGTAGCAACCCTAAAGCAGCCAGGTGGAGCGAAATATGCAAAAGTGATCAAAGCGATCAAAAATGAGAACGGGTCTTATTCTTATCGAGAAGAAATGGTGCTAGAAGGAGACGTAAAAGAGGTGCTGGCCAAATAAGAAATCAAATCCTGAAAAACTAGCCGCTCAGACTTTGGTCAGAGTGGCTTTTTTGTTTTTTGAATTAACCTAAAATAGAAATCATGCGCTTTAAAAGCTTCTTCTCTAAAGACAAAAAAGCATCTCTAAACAAAGGTCTGGAAAAATCCAAGGAGAACTTCTTTACCAAGCTCAATAAAGCGATAATAGGAAAATCCACAGTGGACGATGAAGTGCTCGATGAATTGGAAGAAGCGCTTATCACATCAGATGTAGGTGTGGATACCACGGTTAAGATCATTCAACGAATCGAGGAGAGGGTTGCTAAGGATAAATATCTTAATACTGCAGAGCTCAATCAAATCTTACGAGAAGAAATTGCTGGACTTCTAGCGGAAAATAATACCCTTGATCTGGAAGATTTCGATCTTCCTAAGGTGGAAGGTCCTTATGTCATCCTAGTAGTTGGTGTTAATGGGGTAGGCAAAACCACAACAATAGGAAAACTCTCTTCACAGTTCAAAGCCTTAGAGAAAAAAGTGATGTTAGGTGCTGCTGACACATTCCGGGCTGCCGCTGTTGACCAACTAATAATGTGGGGGGAGCGAGTGAATGTCCCAGTGGTTTCGAAAGGGATGAATACAGACCCGGCAGCGGTTGCTTTTGAAGCCGCAAAAAAAGGAAAAGAGGAAAACGCTGATGTGGTAATTATAGATACAGCAGGAAGGCTCCACACCAAATTAAACTTGATGAACGAGCTTTCCAAAATCAAAAATGTTATCAAAAAGATTATTCCAGATGCACCCCATGATGTGATGCTCGTGTTAGATGGAAGCACGGGTCAAAATGCTTTTATCCAAGCCAAAGAATTTACCAAAGCAGCAGATGTTACTTCATTAGCTATCACTAAGCTGGATGGAACTGCCAAAGGAGGAGTAGTAATTGGTATTTCAGACCAGTTTAAAATTCCTGTCAGATACATCGGCGTAGGAGAGAGAGCCGAAGACCTTCAAGTATTCAATAAAACAGAATTTGTGGATTCATTTTTTAAAAAGTAATCAATCTTAAAACACTTTGTTTGGAAGATATCTGCTATTTGAAGTATATAATAGGTTTCAATAATTTCTACAAATTCAGCTAGTGTGAATATTACCAAATAAGCTAATATTTTTTTTACACAAAAAACACATATTTAAGCTTATCATGACCGATTTGTTAGTATACATACTGACAAATCATTTACACTAGCCATTCATACTAACGAGAAACTCATCATTATTAGCAGTACCCTTCATTCTACTTAGAAGAAATTCCATGGCCTCATTGCTATTCATATCAGACATGAATTTCCGAAGGATCCAAACCCTACTAAGTTCATCTTTATCCATAAGAAGATCTTCTCTTCTTGTTCCAGATGCAGGTACATCTATCGCAGGATATACGCGCTTATTGGAAAGTTTCCTATCCAGTTGAAGCTCCATATTACCTGTACCCTTAAATTCTTCAAAGATTACTTCATCCATCTTAGATCCTGTTTCGATGAGAGCTGTTGCAATAATAGTTAAGGATCCTCCATTTTCTACGTTTCTTGCGGCTCCAAAGAATCGCTTAGGTTTATGCAGCGCATTAGCATCTACACCCCCTGAAAGAATCTTTCCTGATGATGGAACCACTGTATTATGCGCTCTTGCTAATCTGGTGATCGAATCAAGCAAAATCACTACATCATGACCGCACTCTACCATTCTTTTAGCTTTTTCTAGTACCATATTAGATACTTTTACGTGCTTATCCGCTTGTTCATCAAAAGTTGATGCTACTACTTCTCCTTTTACAGATCTGGCCATATCGGTCACTTCTTCAGGTCTCTCATCAATAAGCAAAACCATGAGATAACATTCAGGATGGTTCTCTGCAATTGCGTTAGCTACGTTTTTCAACAAAACCGTCTTGCCTGTTTTTGGTTGAGCGACAATCATTCCTCGTTGACCTTTTCCTATCGGAGCAAAGAGATCAAGTATCCGAGTGGAATAGTTATCAGGCTTTGTACTCAGGTGCAGTTTTTCCTGAGGAAATAATGGAGTAAGATATTCGAAAGCAACTCGATCTCTGACTTCTTCGGTGGTTTTACCATTGACTGTTTCAACCTTAAGAAGCGCAAAGTATTTTTCACCGTCTTTCGGGGGTCGTATTTGTCCTCTTACAGTATCCCCTGTTTTTAGGCCAAAAAGTTTTATTTGAGATGGTGATACATAGATATCATCCGGGCTGGCTAGATAGTTATAATCACTTGATCGAAGGAAGCCATAACCATCTTGCATGATCTCAAGTACACCTTCATTCTCAATCACACCATCAAATTCCTTGATTTCCTCGTTATAGGCTTCTTTTTTCCTTCTTCTCTCTTCTCTATCAGATCGTTGCTTGTCTTGTTCTTCTTTTTTACTACTCGTTTCTTTAGCATCCGAACTTTCGGATTCATCAGTTTTCTTATCCGAATTATCGGTGGTGGCTACTTCAACCTTAGGTTCTTCTTTTTTCTTGGGCTTTCTAGTCCGCGCGGGCTTTTTAGCCTTTTCTTCTTTTTCAGCTTGATCGCTCGATGCAACCACTGCCTCTTCTGCTTTAATCTTTTTGATCTCACCTTCAGGCATTGTTGCTTGATGGTCTAATATAGTATAGATTAAATCTTGCTTAGCAGGTTTTTTATGGTTCTTAATTCCTAGTTTTTCAGCAATTTCCCTCAATTCTGAGAGCAGCATGACACTAAGATCATCTAATGTGTACATAATTATTTTTAAAAATAAGTTTCAGTTTTTCGTAAGAATATTGAAATCTTAGTTAGTCTTTCGCTTTTACAGTGGAGGTACTGGACAAAGCCACTCTTTGGGTGTATTGCAATAATAGATGATTGGATTTTATTTCACAAACTCATGTGAAAAAATTGTTATTGCTTTGCTCCATCTTTCAATAACTTCAATTACTGTTTTCTTTGCTTATTCATTAATGAAAAAGATAGGATGCTAACTATATCAAACATAGAAAAGGATTTGAGGAAACATATATTAGGACTTCAAAAAAGGGGTATTAAGGACGCAGAAGTTCTTTTAAAAAAGATTTTGAAAGTTGACGAGGAAAGAAAAATAATTAAAAGAAGATTAGATTCAATTCTGCATGAGTCCAACAATATTTCAAAAGAGATCGGTCAATTATTCCAACAAGGCAAAAAAAGAGATGCAGAAATTGTAAAAATGAAAACCAGTATTCTAAAAGAAGAAAGTAAAAAACTTAACAATGAGCTACAAAATAAAGAGACGAAGTTAGCATCTCTCCTACACGACATACCTAACATACCAAATGAGATTGTACCTGCTGGGCAATCTGAACATGATAATGAAGTCATCAAAATAGCTGACAGCACTATTCCTAAACTTGAAAACGGCAAACCCCATTGGGAACTAATCGAAGAATATGATATCGTGGACTTTGATCTTGGTAATAAAGTAACCGGTGCCGGATTTCCTTTTTACAAAGGAAAAGGTGCCCGAGTGGTGAGGGGAATGATTAATTATTTTTTAGACAAAGCTGAGGAAGCAGGTTATCTAGAGGTACAACCCCCTGTTGTGGTTAATGAAGTATCAGGATTTGGGACGGGTCAACTCCCGGATAAAGAAGGTCAAATGTATCATGTGGAGAGAAACAACCTCTATTTGATACCCACAGCTGAAGTGCCAATCACTAATATGTACAGAGACACTATCCTTAAGCGTGACGATCTTCCAATAAAAAATACCGGACACACTCCATGCTTTAGAAAGGAGGCTGGATCGTGGGGATCTCATGTAAGAGGACTTAATCGATTACATCAATTTGATAAGGTAGAAATAGTACACATTGTTGCTCCTGAAAAGTCTTACGAAGCGTTAGATGAAATGGTACTCTATGTGGAATCGTTGATTGTCTCTCTCAACCTCCCATATCGTATCCTACGGCTTTGCGCCGGCGACTTAGGTTTTGCATCAGCTTTGACTTACGATTTTGAAGTTTTCTCAGCAGCACAAAAAAAGTGGTTAGAAGTAAGTTCCGTTTCAAACTTTGAAACTTATCAAGCAAACCGTTTAAAACTTCGAATCAAAAAGGATGATGGAAAAAAGGTACTAGCGCACACCCTTAACGGAAGCGCTCTTGCATTACCCAGGATATTAGCAGCTATTCTTGAAAACAATCAAAAAAAGAATGGTATAAAAATGCCAGAAGTGTTAATTCCTTACCTTGGTTTCAAGGAAATCATGAAATGAACATAAAGATTCGAAGCCTATATTTATACCAACAGACTAACGAAACGGTCCACCGATACAGTTTAATCACGAATTCCATGTATGCAGTTGAAAATAGATTATACGTGCATGAAATGAGTATAAAATTAGAATCCTTGGCATACCAACAGAGGATGAATAAGTGTATCGGAATTCCATGTGGCCATCGGAAATAAACTTAATACACATGAAATAATTAACCTCCTATGTAATAGCGCGACTAGCTTCAAATTAGCTTACTTATATTTCACAATATTAAATGCTCAACTGTTAACTACAATAATTCCTATCATTTGGAAATACAAATTCCAAATTGAATCTAAAATAAAAGAATATGAAACAGCATAGTTATATCATACCAATAACAACTTTCTTAATTATGGCATGCCAGAACCAAGAAAAGTATCCTGAATCAAACCTAGTATATCCCGAGACGAAAAAAGTAAATGTTACTGATATTTACTTTGACACAGAAGTATCTGACCCATACAGATGGTTGGAAGATGATTTATCAAAGGAAACTGCAGATTGGGTAAAAGTTCAAAATGAAGTAACGTTTGCCTATTTAGATCAGATAGATTTTAGGGATAAAATTAAAGAAAGACTAGAGCAACTGTTTGATTATGAAAGAGTTTCCGCGCCATTTGAGGAGGGAGAATACGAGTATTATTATCAAAACGACGGGCTACAGAACCAAAATGTTTTGTATCGAAAAGATAAAAATGGGAATGAGGAGGTTTTTTTAGATCCCAATAAATTTTCTGCAGATGGTACAATATCGTTGGCAGGCTCCAGCTTTACGGAAGATGGTGGTCTGTTTGCTTACCTAATTTCTATAGGAGGATCTGATTGGAGAAAGGCGATTGTTCTTGACGCTGAGACAAAAGAAATTGTTGAAGATACTTTACATAACATTAAGTTTAGTGGAATTAGTTGGCGCGGTAACGAAGGATTTTATTATAGCAGTTATGACAAGCCTAAAGAAGGAAGCGAACTATCTGCTAAAACTCAAATTCATAAATTCTACTATCACAAACTTGGAACTGATCAATCTGAGGATAAATTAATTTTTGGAGGAGAGGCTCATCCTTATCGATACATTGGAGGTTATGTCACAGAAGACAATCGATATTTAGTGATTTCCGCAGCAGAAAGTACCAGTGGAAACAAGCTGTTCATTCAAGATTTAGAAAATAACGGTAAAATCATTCCTGTTGACGAAGATTTAGAAACAGATGAAAATGTTTTGTATACATCTGATGATAGAATCCTGATTCAAACAAATTTCAATGCCCCAAATCAACGGGTTGTAAAAACTACCATTGCTGATCCTGCAACAAATACATGGCAGGACGTAATTCCAGAAACTGAAAATGTCCTGAATGCCTCTACAGGCGGTGGATACATTTTTGCAAACTACCTTGTAGATGCTAAAACAGAAATCAAACAATATACCATAGAAGGAAAGCTTGTAAGAGATGTAGAGCTTCCATCAATTGGTACAGTTTATGGTTTTGGGGGAGATAAGGATAAAGATTTGATTTATTATACGTTCACTTCTTTTACTTATCCTCGGTCCATCTATAGATTTAACATATCCACGGGAGAATCTTCCTTGTATCGTCAGCCTGAAATAGATTTTAATCCGGATGATTACGAAACAAAGCAAATCTTTTATGAAAGTAAAGACGGCACAAAAGTTCCTATGTTTATTGTTCACAGGAAAAATTTAACTCCTAATGGCAAAAATCCCACGGAACTGTATGCTTATGGAGGATTCAATATCAGCCTAAAACCTTCATTTAGCACCTCACGAATTTTATGGCTTGAAAATGGGGGCATTTATGCGCAGCCTAATATAAGAGGTGGAGGAGAATACGGGGAAGAATGGCACGAAGCAGGAACAAAGATGCAAAAGCAAAATGTGTTTGATGATTTCATAGCTGCAGGGGAGTGGCTTATAAATAACAACTATACCTCTAGCGATTATCTTGCTATTAGAGGGGGATCCAATGGTGGATTACTTGTAGGTGCAGCAATGACACAGCGCCCTCAACTAGCAAAAGTTGCCTTTCCTGCTGTTGGGGTGATGGATATGCTTCGTTATCACAAATTCACTGCAGGTGCTGGCTGGGCATCTGATTACGGAACGTCAGAGGATTCGAAAGAAATGTTTGAATATTTAAGGAATTATTCCCCTATTCATGCCCTTAAACCTGGAGTAAAATACCCTGCTACTATGGTGACTACCGCTGATCACGATGATAGAGTAGTGCCTGCTCATTCTTTTAAATTTGCGGCCACACTACAGCAATATCATGCAGGAAATAATCCTGTTCTTATTAGAATTGAAACTGACGCTGGACATGGAGCAGGAACTCCTATTTCAAAAACGATTGAGCAAGTTGCTGATAGATATGCTTTTGCATGGTACAATATGGGGATCATTCCTGAAATTGCAAAGAAAAATATGTAATATGAACCTTTACACAGACTAAAATTAGTGTCAGGGTATTATATGCCAATTTCTCATGCTCACAATCCGAAAATGTAAAAAGGAAGATCTCCCTAGAATTTTAGAACTGATCAAAGAACTTGCCGAGTATGAAAAAGAACTTCATCAGGTAAGTAATACAGTGGAAAAGATGGAACAAGATGGATTCGGGCCAAAATCTATCTTTGAATCCTTAGTAGCTGACTTAAACAACAAAATTATTGGAGCCTCTGTCTACTATTTTCGATATTCTACTTGGAAAGGGAAGCGATTGTACTTAGAAGATCTAATAGTAACTAAAGCCCACAGAAGAAATGGTGTAGGGAAACTATTATTCGAAAAAACAATTGAAATTGCGAAAGCAACGAATTGTTCAGGAATGATGTGGCAGGTACTTCATTGGAATGAGCCTGCAATTAATTTTTACAAAAAATACAGTACCGGATTTGATGAGGAGTGGGTCAACTGTAACATTGATTTTTAAATTTCTTCTAATACCGTTCTAAAAGCAGCCATTTTTACGCCATATCTAATGATTGATTGCTTTTGAAGTTTTGGAGCAGCTTTTTCTAGGTAGTCCTCTATATCACCAAGAGTATGAGCCGTATACTGAATTGCATAAGTGTTTCCAGTCTTATCTGGTGATTCAGTAAGCATTCTCATCATTCGATATTCTGTAAAAAAACCAGTATTCATCACATCTGGAATATGCTTTTCTTTCATCCACATAATCCAATCTTGCTCTACATCATCATCAATGTTAACTGTAATATTGTATAGCACCATAGGACATTAATTATTTGTTTGATAATGCATACTATAAGTTAAACAAATTCTATTTCCCAAAGTTGATAAAAAATAATATATCAAGTATAAAAGTATGAGTGTTTATTCAATAAAAGATCTGGAACACCTCTCTGGAATTAAAGCTCACACGATCAGAATATGGGAACAGCGTTACGACATATTCTCTCCCCAGAGAACATCTACAAATATTCGTTTTTATAATGAAGATGACCTAAAATTAATACTTAACATTTCTGCCTTAAGAAATCGTGGATACCGAATCAGCAAAATTGTAGAGATGTCCGATAAAGATATTTTTGCTGAAGTGGAAAAAGCCACTGCAAAGGCTAAATCTTTTAATGATCAAATTCATTCGCTAACTATAGCTATGGTAGATATGAACGAATTACTGTTTGTTGAAACACTTGATCAGAACACAAGTAAGTATGGATTTGAAAAAACCATGATGGATATAGTGTATCCATTTATGGGTAAAATTGGTATTCTATGGCTTACAAATTCCATAAACCCAGCTCAAGAACACTTCATCTCTCACTTAGTACGACAAAAACTTATTTCTGCTACAGACCAATTGGATTATTCAGATAACGCACCACTTTTTTTACTATTTCTTCCGGAAGGAGAGTTGCACGAATTAGGAATATTATTAGCTAATTATATGTTGAGAGTACGCGGTATGAAAACTATTTTCTTCGGTCAAGCAGTTCCAGTTAATGCACTAGAAGAAGTATATCACAAACTTGAACCTGATTTCATCCTAACCTCTTTAACAACGAGCCCTGATCCCTCTGCTGTGCAACAGTATCTTAATTCTTTAAGTAACAAATTTAAGGAGACGAGAATCTTGATTACTGGAGCAAGAGTAGTAGGTCAAGATCTATATATTCATGATAACATTACTATTTTGAGCAAATTTGAAGACTTGGAAGAAGTTGTCGTAGAGGTTTCTTCGAACCCATTTGCATATAAGTAAAAATTATTAATGATTATTTTTTTGTCAAAAAATTGAAACTGTTTAACGTTTATTGTTTTGAGTTAAACAAATTGATTTGTAAGTTTGTTAAACACAAGTTAAAAATCTACTATTATGACAGCTTTGGAATTTGGATACAAAATTGAAAATTTAACACCAAGTCTTAAACCATATGCACTCAAGTTAACAAAAGATAGAGATGAGGCAGATGATCTTCTTCAAGAAACGGTTTTTAAAGCATATTCAAATCGTGAAAAGTTTCAAGAAGGTACAAATTTAAAAGCTTGGATGTATACAATCATGAGAAATACATTCATTACCAATTATCAACGTATGGTTAGAAGAAAAACATTTATTGATACAACTGAAAATAATCATTTTATCAATACAAGTACTAAACTCGAAAACAGGGCTAATGGGGATTTTGTTCTGCGAGATGCAAATAACGCTATTGATAAATTGAAAGATATGTATAAAATACCTTTCACAATGTATTTTAAAGGATTTAAATATCATGAGATTGCCAATAAATTAGAAATACCAATAGGAACAGTCAAAAATCGAATCCATATCGCACGGAAGGAGCTCAAGGAGGTATTGAAGGTTTATGCCAACTAATAAAAAGTTTCGTAGTAGAGTTGTAGTGATTGGGGCCGGATTTTCCGGCCTTTCTTGTGCTTGTCATCTTGCGAAATTAGGATATACCGTCACAATTATTGAAAAAAATAAAGAACCTGGAGGTCGAGCTAGAATCTATAAAGATAAAGGGTTTACATGGGATATGGGACCATCCTGGTATTGGATGCCTGACGTATTTGATACATTTTTTAATTTTTTTGGAAAGAAAGTTTCAGACTATTATCAACTTGATCGCTTAGATCCTTCATATACTGTAAAGTTTGAGAATGAAGTTATCAGTATTCCGGCTGATATGAATGAGTTAGAAGCACTTTTTGAGTCAATAGAGAAAGGAAGTAGTAAAAAATTAAGATCATTTTTAAAACAGGCTAAATATAAATATGATGTTGGCATAAAAAAACTAGTATATAAACCAAGTAGATCGTTAGTAGAATTTTTGGATGCTAAATTATTAATGGGTCTGCTTAAAATGGATGTATTCACTTCCATTGCTAAGCATGTGAGAAAACATTTCAAAGATGAAAAGCTCATTCAATTAATGGAATTTCCTATTCTATTTTTGGGCGCCACTGCTGAAAACACCCCTGCATTATACAGTTTGATGAATTATGCTGATCTTGCTCTAGGTACATGGTACCCAAGAGGAGGTATATATTCAGTAGTAAATGGTATGACTAGTCTTGCGAAAGAACTAGAAGTAGAAATTAAGTTAGCTGAGGAAGTAACACATCTAAATTTTGAAAATAAAGAAATAACGTCAGTTGTCACATCAAGAGGTGAATACGAATGCAATATGGTTGTTGCTGGGGCTGATTACAACTATATTGATCAAGAGCTTTTACCAAAGAAATTTCAAAATTATTCGAAACAGTATTGGGACAAAAGAACACTTGCGCCATCTTCTCTGCTCTTTTACATAGGTGTGAGTAAAAAAGTACCAAAACTCGAGCATCATACACTCTTTTTTGATGAAGACTTTAAACTCCATGCCAAGGAAATCTATGAAGAACCAAAATGGCCTAGTAAACCACTGTTGTATGTATCTGCAACTTCTAAAACAGATGAAACAGTAGCTCCTGAAGGCATGGAAAATTTAGTGATTCTTATTCCTGTTGCACCGGACATAGAAGATTCCGATGAAATAAGAGAAAAATATTATAAAATAGTTATGGATCGTCTTGAAGCATATGTAGGAGAAGATATTCAAAACTCCGTCATTTCAAAGCGAAGCTTCGCTCACAGAGACTTCATTAGTAATTACTATTCATTTAAAGGTAATGCCTATGGTCTCGCAAATACACTTAGGCAAACTGCTATTTTAAAACCTTCCTTAAAAAACAAAAGATTAAAAAATCTCTATTACACCGGACAATTGACTGTTCCAGGACCTGGTGTTCCACCGTCTTTAATTTCGGGTGAGGTAGTGGCCAAGGAAATCGCCAAAGATTTCCCTATTTTTACTAATTAATGAAAGAATTATATTCTAAGACAGCATTCGGTTGTAGTGAATTAATAACAAAAACCTATAGTACATCTTTTTCTTTAGGAATAAGAACATTTCAAAAGAGCTATCATTCCTCCATTTATGCTATCTATGGATTTGTTCGTTATGCAGACGAAATAGTAGACACTTTTCACGATTATGATAAAAAAGAATTGCTTCTTCGATTTAGGGAAGACACCTATAGGGCAATCAGAGAAGGAATTAGTTTAAATCCAGTTCTTCACTCTTTTCAAGATATAGTAAATACTTATAACATAAGCCAAGATTTGATTGAGGCTTTTTTGGTGAGTATGGAGATGGATCTCTCGATGAAAGATTATTCAGATCCAGAATATAAAAAATACATTTATGGAAGCGCTGAAGTAATTGGTCTGATGTGTCTGAAGGTTTTTTGCGGTGATAACGAAGAATTATATCAAAAATTGACAATTCCCGCAAGGCATTTGGGTTCAGCTTTTCAGAAAGTGAACTTCCTACGTGATATAAAAAGCGATTATGACGAACGAGGTAGGATTTATTTTCCAGAGGTTGATTTTAAAAATTTCACCTCTGACCGTAAGAAAGCCATCGAAGAAGACATCAAAGAAGATTTTAGGCTAGCATTAGATGGAATAAAGCAGCTACCGAAAGGTGTTCGTGCTGGGGTTTATCTAGCATATATTTATTATTCAGTTTTATTCAAAAAAATAGTAAAACTTTCTCCAGAACGGATTAAATCGCAACGAATAAGAATACCTAATCCTAGAAAATTTTTACTTCTATTTAAATGTTACTTCTTACACAAAACAAACTATATTATTGAATGAAAAGCTGTTGACAGACACGCTATCTTTATTATTACAACTAATAGCGGAAAATGAGTGTAATTATAAATGTTTTGTTAATTATTGGGACTTTCTTTTTTATGGAAGGAGTAGCCTGGTTTACTCATAAGTATATAATGCACGGTATCTTATGGTCGTGGCATAAATCACATCATAGATTGCATGGTCATGCTTTAGAAATGAATGATCTCTTTGCGATAGTCTTCAGTATTCCCTCTTTTCTTACCATTTACGTAGGAATTAATGACTATAATCAACTCTGGTGGCTCTTTTATATTGGAATTGGAATACTGGCTTATGGCATTTTTTACTTTATATTTCATGATGTAATCGTACATAGAAGAATCAAAATACCTTTCAAAGCAAAGAGCAGGTATATGAAAAGGATCATAAGTGCGCACTATTTGCACCACAAAAAACATACTAAAGAGGATTGTGAAGCCTTTGGTTTTCTTTATGCACCAAAAAAGTACGTGAAATAACCATTTATCAATCATTTACTGTCAATTTTAGACATTATCAATTGATAATGTTTAAAAAAGGATTACATTTGAAAACACCCGTAAGTTATTAACCTGACCTTACGTGTAATTTTTAAAAAGAGAAATCAACTATGGCAGATCAAAAAAAAGAAGAGGACTGGGCTCCTATTGATGGGTTTTCTAACTATGAAATTTCCAATCGAGGGAAAGTCAAAAGTAAAACTAGAAAAGTATGGCATAAGGGCAGCAAAACCCACATGAAGCTTCGTGGAAAGTTAATGAGGCAAAGGTGGAATAAAATATGCAAATGCTATTTTCTGGATCTTATTGATGATGAAGGTAAAAGAAGAACAGTATACCCTCATAAAGAAACAGCGAAGGCTTTTGTCACTAAAGATGATGAGAGCAAAACAATGATTATCCACATGGATAATAATCCAAGAAATAACTATTTCGAAAATTTATTGTGGAAAACTAAATCAGAGCATATGAAATGGCAATTTGAAGTTGGAAATAAAAACAATTTCAAGGTTTGGAAGACCAGAAAGAAAAGATATAAAAATGGTTTTAAACCAGATACAGTTCTTCCTGGTAGACCCAAAAAGAGCAAAGAAGAAGTAGTTTTTTGAGATATAGGGGTTTATTAATAAACCCCTATATCCATTATATCTTTTATTATTTTTAGATAATACTCGTAAAACAGTAACAACAGAAGCGTTGTTATTTATTACAGGTCATAGAGAAGACTCTATCCGTACTACATGTACAATAGATTTATTTTTACGGCCTTTGCTGAATTTGACTATACCATCCGATAGAGCAAAGAGAGTATGATCTTTTCCAATGCCTACATTATCTCCAGGATGGTGCCTGGTACCTCTTTGCCGAACAATAATATTTCCAGCAATTGCTTTTTGTCCACCAAATATTTTAACACCAAGTCGTTTACTGTCCGACTCTCTTCCATTTTTCGAACTACCTACACCCTTCTTATGTGCCATAAGATTTATCTGTTAATGTAATATCTTCGATAAAAACCTTTGAAAACAGTTGTCTGTGACCGTTTTTCACTTTATATCCTTTTCTTCTTTTCTTTTTGAAAACGATGACTTTATCGTCTTTTACGTGTTCCAAAATTTTTGCAGAGATTTTAACACCTTCTACTGTAGGTGCCCCTATCTGCATTTTTCCATTATTATCTACGAATAAAACTTTTTCAAAATTCACTTTTTCTCCTTCTTCACTCTGTATTAATGGAGCATAAATAAATTTGTCTTTTTCTATCTTATACTGCTTCCCAGCAATTTCTACTATTGCGTACATTCTTCTAGTTCTTATTTTGAAAAAAAGAATCGTAAAACTAATATTTCATTTAAAAATATCCAAAGCTAGGCAGTACAAAGAGAAGCTATATCAATAATAATGAAACAGGCAGATAAGTAAAAGTAAGGTGTACAGGATTAGGATAATTCTGGTGGATATCGTATTGATTTCAAATAGTTATTAAATAAATGGATTGAAGTAGGCACTTAGTAAATAGTCAAGTTTTTGCAGTAGACCGGGCTATGAGCCACCATTCTATCCATCAGACGGTCAAATAGTTTACCCTTCATCAGATGGCGGTTAAACCGATAGCAATACTCGTCTAGATAGGCTTGCAGATGTTCCACAGCATGATGGGTGCCACGGAGCCATGCTTTGAACATCATGATTGCTCGATGCATCTGGGGAAAAGCTCCCCTTTCTTACCTGATGCGCTCTGTGTGAGATGAGGGAAAGTGGCTTTAAGTGGACGATATCCTTTCCATTCATCGGTTTTGATTTCGGCGTTCTTATCTATATGATCATGAAAAAAAGGACGTAAGGATGAACTGCTTCCATCTTTGATTACCCGCGCATACATCCGCCCGATTCCTTTGTTTTTTCGCTCTAAAGC